>NZ_JBVVQD010000004.1:0-298088 GCF_055811755.1 Mesorhizobium sp. WSM4840 | reverse complement strand
GATGGCCGCCTTGAAAAGGCCCCTTGACAGCGAAAGCCCCATACAAGGTGGCTCGGCGAAGCCGAGACGGAGAGGGGAACCGCGCTCTACGAAGGCCCCTCTCCGGCCGCTTCGCGGCCACCTCTCCCCCCGCTTCGCGGTGGGCGAGGAACCCAGGTCTTGAGACCCCCTCTGCCCTGCCGGCCATCTCCCCGCAAGGAGGAGATCGGCCGCTTCGCCGATGAAGCCTCCTTCGGAGTGTTCAAAACTCTATGCCTTGCTGCGCCTTCACGCCGGCGGAAAAGTGATGTTTGGTCACGCCCATCTCGGTGACCAGATCGGCGGCATCGACCAGCGCCGGTTTGGCGTTGCGGCCGGTGACGACGACATGCAGGTTTTCGCGGCGCCCTTTCAGCGACGCCACCACTTTGTCGAGATCGAGATAATTGTAGCGCAGCGCGATATTCAGCTCGTCGAGCACCAGAAGGCTGATCGATGGATCGGCCATCAGTTCGAGCGCCTTGGCCCAGGCGGACTCGGCGGCGGCGATATCGCGCTTCAGATCCTGCGTCTCCCAGGTGAAACCCTCGCCCATCGTGTGCCAGACGACCCGGTCGCCGAAGGCGGCAAAGGCGTCCTTCTCGCCGGTGTGCCATTTGCCCTTGATGAACTGGACGACGCCGACGCGCCTGCCGTAGCCGAGCATCCTCAGCGCCAGCCCGAAGGCGGCAGTGGTCTTGCCCTTGCCGGGCCCGGTGTTGACGATCAGCAGCCCCTTCTCGACCGTCTTTGCCGCGACCTCTGCGTCCTGCACCGCCTTGCGCTTGGCCATCTTGGCGCGGTGGCGTTCCTCGTCCCTGTCGTCGATATCGGTCATCTCATTTCACCTTGAGCGGCAGTCCCGCCACCATCAGCAGCACTGTGCCGGCGACGGCCGCGACCTGCTGGTTGAGCCGGCCGGCGGCATCGCGAAACCGGCGAGCCAGCGCATTGTCGGGCACGATGCCCTGGCCAACCTCGTTGGAAACCACGAACCATGGCCCGCGCGGCCGCGACAGCACATCGGCCAGCCCTCGGCATTCGGCCTCAATGTCGCGTTCGGCCAGCATATGGTTGGTCAGCCACAGCGTCAGGCAATCGACGAGGACAGGCCGGCCGTCAGGCAACGCCTCAATCGCGCCGACGAGATCGAGTGGCGCGTCGATGGTCGTCCAACCCTCGCCGCGCCGCGACTGATGCAGCGCGATACGCTCGCGCATCTCGTCGTCATAGGCTTGCGCCGTAGCGATATAGGCCCACGGCGCCGGACAGGCCGTCACCAGTCTTTCGGCATGCGCGCTCTTGCCGGAGCGCGCACCGCCGATGACCAGGGTCAGATTGCCGCCGGGAGCAGCGCGATCAGGCAAAGCTGTCGCGCAGGCCGGTCGTGCTGCCGGTCAAGCGGCCGCGCACCACGCCGACGACGGCGCCGAGCACCAGCCAGAACACCAGATTGGTCAGTGTCACCGCCACCACGAACTGGTGGTGCAGGGCTTCCGTGATCGGCGATTCAAAACTGTCGGGCTGCGGCGCGCCGACGATATGCGGCGCCACGATCAACGCCACGGCAAGCAGCGCCAGCGGCAGCGATTTGCGAAAGGCGAGCAGCCCAAGACCGGCCGCGGTCGCTATCACCGTCGCCGTCCACCAGATCTGGCGCTGAGTGAGATCGGCCGCCGGCATCGCCGGCAGTTCGGGCGGCAGGCCGAGGTTCGGAGCCAGCGTGAACACGGCAAAGCCGGCAAGCCCCCATAACAGGCCCTGACGCCAATTGCCGATGCCGCCGGCGAACTCCGAAGCGGCGACCAGGATCAGCGCAAAGCCGATGCCGGTGACGACATTGGCAACGACGTTGAAGGCGAATCGTTCAAAACCGTCAGCCGGCGCCCAGCCTTCGTCTTCCGCAGCCGGAGCGGCCGGTTCGGCGCTACTCATGGCATTGGCGTCCGTGGCGTTCGCAGCCGGCGCCGCGGTATGGTCATGCGTGTGACCACTGCCGGCCTGCTCGTAGACTTCCGCCTTGAGAATGAGCGGCACGGTGGCGTAGGCCTGCATGCAGGCGAGAACGACGCCAGCCACAAGCCCTGCGATCGCCGCGATGAGCACGACGTTGCGAAACAGTGTCATGATGTCGGCCCCTCGTCAGTGGCAGGGAAACGCCATCGAGTGGCGATAGTCGTGGGCGGCATTGTGGACCGTATCGATATGCGAGAAGCCGACAAAGCCCATGACGAAAATGCCGAGAAATGCAGCAAGCGCCAGCTGCACGAAGCGCGACTGCGAGGAGACGGAAGCGCCGAGCGAGACGGAAGCGGTATTCATGTCTTGTCCTTTCGCCCTCCACCCGAGGGCATAGAAATCAGTTCTCCTGTCGCCGGCAGGTCTCCTGGCTCGCGGATCAGCGCCCTTCCCCACCTTCCCGAAGAAACTCTTCAGTGGCATATGGAGAGGACTACCGCACACAGTTGCGGGGGCAGCCACGGCATTGGGCGAATTTTGCCCTTACCGCATTCCCTTTAGAGCGCCGTGCGTCCGAATGGACGCACAAAGGACGCTCTAACACTTAGACTCTGCGCATGACCTTTCCGGAACCGATTCCGGTTCCGGGTTCATGCGCGGCTCCAAACGGAACCGACGACGGCCGCGACTATAGGCAGAATCGCTGCGCCCGGCAAACCAAATTCCGCCAGCGGCCAGCCCGAATGCGCCGTCTCGGGAATCAGCCGGCCGGCGCCACAAGGCCGGAGTGCTGATGCCCGAGGAATATGAACTGCATCGCTTCTAATGGGTGCGTCAGCGGCATACGGCGCTTTCACCGACGCCCTGAGCATCAACGGGATTTGCCCTGTCTTCTTTTGTCCGGGGCAACCATGATAGTCGTCTTGCAGTGCTGAATCAGATTGCGAGACCATGAGCATTTCTACGCCGACCGTTCAGGACCGATCCAAGCGCATCATCGCCATCGACGTCGCCCGCGGCGTCGCTTTGCTTGCCATGGCAAGTTACCATTTCACCTGGGATCTCGAATTCTTTGGCTACACCGATCCCGGCCTGACCGCCTTCGGCTGGTGGAAATTCTACGCGCGCTGCATCGCTTCGACCTTCCTGTTCCTGGTCGGCGTCAGCCTGTTCCTCGCCCATGGCAAACTGATCCGCTGGAACGGCTTCTGGAAACGCTTCGCCATGGTCGCCGGGGCGGCGCTCGCCATATCGGCTGCCACGAGGCTTGCCACGCCGGACAGTTTCATCTTCTTCGGTATCCTGCACGAGATCGCGCTCGCCAGCCTGCTCGGCCTGGCGTTTCTGCGGCTGCCGGCGCTGCTGGCGCTTGCTGTCGCAGCTTTCGTCATCACAGCGCCGCTCTACCTCAGGTCCGAGATCTTCGACCATCCGGCCCTGTGGTGGGTCGGCCTGTCGGCAACCAACCCGCGCTCCAACGATTATGTCCCGCTGTTGCCATGGTTCGGCGCTGTGCTTGCGGGCATCGCGACGGCAAAACTCGCCTCCGCCTCCGGCCTGCTGACGCGGTTGGCAGGCCTGACGCCCGGCAGCTGGACAAATCCGCTGGTCTTTATCGGCCGGCACAGCCTCGCCTTCTATCTGATCCACCAGCCGGTGCTGATCGGCTCGATCTGGCTTTTTTCGCAAGTCATGCCGGCACCGGTCGAGACCAGGCAGGTCACCTTCCTGAAAGAATGCCAGACTTCGTGCGAGCAATCGCGCGACACGGAGTTCTGCTCCAGCTATTGTGTGTGCATGCTCGATACACTCGAGGGCGAGGCCACGCTTGATCAGCTCTACCGCAACGACCAGGCTGCGGAATGGAAGGCACATCTCGACGAGCTCGCCGGCGCCTGCACTGCCAAAGCCGACAGCACTTTGATGGAGGGAGGAGCACAATGACCGACCATCAACAGAAACCTGGGCAACAGAAACCGGGGCAGCCGAAACCGGGGTTTATACCGTGGCCGCCGCTGATCTATGTCGCGGCCATCGCCGTCAGCATCGCGCTTGGCTTGCTCTATCCGCTGCCATGGATCGGCGGCCTTCTGGGCGACATCCTGTTCGCGGCCGGCTGGGTGGCATTGTTCGGCGTCGTCGCACTCTGGTTCACGGCAATCCGCACCATGATCCGGGCAAAGACGACGCTCCACCCAAACGCCGTGCCGGATCACCTGGTCACATCTGGCCCCTTCGCCGTCAGCCGCAACCCGATATATCTGGCCAACACGCTGCTGATGATCGGCGTCGCCCTTATCTCGGGGATCGTATGGTTCCTGCCGCTGGCGATCATCGCCGCCTTCGCAACGCAGAAGATGGCGATCGAGGGCGAGGAAAGAGTTCTGACGGCGAAATTCGGCAAGAAATACCGGGATTACGCTAAAAAGGTGCGGCGCTGGATTTGAGGCGTGCGGCAAGGTCTTTTTAAGAATTCGCTCTGGCAGAAAACCACACTAGCTGGCCGCCAGAGTAGAATTGTCAAAAAAGGCCGCTCACGTGTTGACGCCGAGCTCCACCAATCGCTCGACGCAGGATTCCTCGGCCTGATCGAGTTCCGCCAGCGTCTCTTCGAGGTCGCGGCGCTTCTGGCGCAGATCCTCGCGCTTTTCCTCGATGCGTTTGATCATCAGGTTGAGCTGACCGACCTCCCCGGGCGGCTCCTTGTACATCTGGATGATTTCGCGGATTTCGTTGATCGAAAAGCCGAGCCTCTTGCCGCGCATGATCTGGCGGATGAGATGCCGGTCCGACGGGCGAAACAGCCGCGTGCGGCCGCGCCGCACCGGCTGCACCAGCCCTTCGTCCTCGTAGAAGCGCAGCGTCCGCGTCGAAACATCGAATTCGCGGGTCAGTTCGGTTATCGAATAATATTCCCGCATCGTCACTCCAAAAGCCCGGATAGCGGCGCGATCGCCCATTATGCGGCGATGCCCTTCATTCACAAAAGGGCTCGTCCCGCACCGGAATCGACCGGTAGCTCTCCATCGAAACCTCGCACGCAACTTACGTAAAAGTCAATTGAAGGGCCTTATCCGACTCCCGCGCCCAGATGCAGCCACCAGGTGGCAAGGCTAAGGAAGGCGAGGAAACCGATAACGTCGGTAATCATCGTCGTGAAGATTGATGATGAAATCGCCGGATCGGCGCCGAGCCTGTCGAGGAACAGCGGAAGCAGAATGCCACCGAGTGCCGCAGCCAGCATGTTGACGATCATCGCCGCGGCAATGACGAAACCGAGATCGGGATTGTGAAACCAGAAGCCGGCGACCAGCCCGAGGATCGTTGCAATGACCATGCCATTCAGCAGGCCGACCACAACCTCGCGGCGAATGACGCGACCGGCATTGTAGATATCGAGGTCGCGTGTGGCGAGCGCGCGCACGGTCACTGTCATCGTCTGCGTACCGGCGTTGCCGCCCAGCGAGGCGACGATCGGCATCAGTGCGGCAAGTGCGACCATTTCCTCGATCGTTGCACCAAACATACTGATCACCGAGGCCGAGATGAAGGCCGTACCGAGATTGACGAGCAGCCACGGAACGCGCGAGCGCGAAGTCGAAAGAATGCTGTCCGACAGTTCTTCGTCGCCGACACCGCCCATGCGCAGCAGATCCTCCTCGGCCTCCTGCTGGATGACGTCGACCACGTCGTCGATGGTCAGCACGCCGACCAGCCGCTCGTTCTCGTCGACGACGGCGGCGGAGAGAAGGTCGTATTGTTCGAATTCGCGCGCTGCCTCTTCCTGGTCCATCGTGGCCGGAATGGCGTGCCTGGTCTCATGCATGACCTCTTCGACCTTGATCGAGCGCTTAGTGCGCAGGATCTGGTCGAGATCGATGGCGCCGAGCAGCTTGAAGCTCGGATCGATGACGAAAATCTGGCTGAAGCGGTCGGGAAGGTTATTGTCCTCGCGCATATAGTCGATGGTCTGGCCGATCGTCCAGAACGGCGGCACCGCGACGAACTCCGTCTGCATGCGGCGGCCGGCGGTCTCTTCGGGATAGTCGAGCGAGCGGCGCAGCCTGATCCGCTCGGTGAACGGCAGTTGCGACAGGATCTCGTCCTGGTCTTCCTTTTCGAGATCCTCAAGAATGTAGACCGCGTCGTCGGAATCGAGATCCTGCACCCCCTGGGCAATCTGCGCGTTGGGCAGACTGTCGACGATGTCGCGGCGGATCGCCTCGTCGACCTCGGTCAGCGCGGAAAAGTCGAAATCGGCGCCCAACAAGTCGACCAGCGCGCGGCGTTGTTCGGGATGAAGCGCCTCGAGCAGATCGCCGAGTTCCGATTGGTGCAGGTCGTCAACTTCACGCTTCAGCGTCAGCGTGTCGCGATCGGCGATCGCTGCGCCGATCTGGGCCAAGAACGACGACAGAATGGCGCCGTCCTCGCCATAAATGTCGGCATGGCTGCCGTCAGCGGCCCTGGCGCCGGTCGTCTGTTCGTCCTGGCTTTCCACCAGCGCCTCCCGCCATCAGAATTCCGGAAAAGGTGCCTGTCACGTCTAGAACATTGGACCCAGAAGTGGAAACCGGTTTTGGGAAAAATCCGATGCTCAAACACAAAGATAGTGCGGCGGCACGATTCGACCTGAGAGTCCGCCTCTATGGCGCAACGCGTGGGAATATCAAACGAAATACGCCCTTCCCCGCCGTGGAGCGAAGGCTGGTGCAACCGGATCGCCCGACAGACGTTGATGCCGCACTCGGCCCTCTCCTCAAGGACGCGAAGGCTCAGGCGATGAGGTCAGAGACCAACGGGCGCAAGGGATGACAGACTGATCGAAATGGAAGCCGTTGGACACCGTAAATCCTCGAAGAACCGTCGAACGTCGATTCCAGGCAACTCGGTGACCGAAATATGCGACAGAGCCGGTTTGCCTTACCATAACGTCAAATGCGTTGACCTGAGCGCATGCTCGGAATTTGCGAATGGAGGGTGGAATCCTTATAGTTGTGAATTGGCGCACGCTTTCGACTGCGGGCGTGCAGAATCGTAGAGAAGGATACAGATGCCGGACGTCAACTCGGATGCGGCGACACCTCGAATTGCACTCATTTCAACCCACGGCTACGTAGCTGCCAACGCACCACTCGGCGCGGCCGATACCGGCGGACAGGTGGTCTACGTCCTGGAACTTGCAAAAAAGCTGGCCCAGTTGGGCTATGCTGTCGATATCTGGACGCGGCGATTTGAAGACCAGCCTCCTGTCGATGAAGTGGCAGACGGGGTTCGTGTCCTGCGTGTCGCCTGTGGCGGACGCGATTTTATTCCGAAGGAATATCTTCACCGCCACCTTCTCGAGTGGTGTGAAAACGCGCTGCGCCTGATTCGCAGGGAAAACCTCTCCTACGACTTCATCAACAGCCACTACTGGGATGCGGGCGTGGCGGGGCAGCGACTGTCGGAAGCGCTCACTATCCCGCACATCCATACGCCGCATTCCCTCGGCATATGGAAGCAGCGCCAGATGAAGACGGATTACCCGGACAAGGCCGATACATTCGAGGCCGAGTTCAATTTCACCGAGCGTATAAAGCACGAGACGATCATCTATCGAAGCTGCGCCATGGTGATTGCAACAACGCCGCCGCAGGTGGATATGCTGATCGAGGACTACAGTCTCGAGCGCGACCGCGTGCATATGATCCCGCCCGGTTACGACGACAACCGGTTCTTCCCCGTCAGCGAGGCGTCTCGCCGGTTGATCCGCCATCGGCTCGGCTTCGAAGGGCGAACGATCCTGGCGCTCGGCCGGCTCGCCACCAACAAGGGCTACGACCTGCTGATCGATGCGTTTTCCGTGGTGGCGCCGCGTGTGCCGGATGCGGTCCTGAGGCTCGCTGTCGGCGGCGAGAACATGGACGAGCAGGAACAAAAGATCCTGAACCAGCTCAAGGAACAGGTTGAACAGCTAGGCTTGCAGGACCGTGTCGTCTTCTCAGGCTATGTTGCCGACGAGGATCTGGCCGACACTTATCGGGCGGCGGACATGTTCGTCCTGTCAAGTCGCTACGAGCCGTTCGGCATGACCGCGATCGAGGCGATGGCCTGCGGAACGCCCACCGTGGTTACGATCCATGGCGGCCTCTATCGCGGGATCAGCTATGGCCGACATGCGCTCTTCGGTGATCCGTTCGACAAGGAGGATCTCGGCATCACCATCGTCAAGCCTATGAAGCACCCGCGCCTCTACGGTCGCCTGGGCCGCATGGGTGCGCACAAGGCGCGCAGCCTGTTCACCTGGACAGGTATCGCGCAGCAGTTGGTCAGCCTTGTCGAAGGACGTCCGGTGTTGAAGGCGGTCGACGACCATGATTGGGACGAACCTTGGAACGACGGCGATTGAAACCGATCGCGCTTCTATCAAGTGATCTCGACGGGACTCTGGCGGGTGATCCGCCGGCGACGTCACGCTTTCGGTTAAAATGGGAAGCGCTCGATCCCGAGCACCGGCCGGTTCTCGTCTACAACAGCGGTCGTCTGGCCGACGACATTTTGAACTTCGTCGATGAAGTCGCCCTGCCAGCGCCGGACTACGTGATCGGCGGTGTCGGTACGATGCTCGCCGGTCCGCGGCACACCTCGCGCCTCGGGCATTTTACCCAGAGGTTTTCGGAAGGCTGGTCTCTTGAAAAAGTCGATGCGGTGCTCGGATCGCTCGAAGACACCGTCCGCCAACCCGACGGCTATCAACACGCCTTCAAATCGAGTTGGTACCTGCACGACGCAAGTCCGGAAGCCCTTGCCAGCATCGAGCGCGCTCTGGCCGAGGCCGGCCTGTCAGTGACGATGATTTATTCGAGTGGACGCGATCTCGACATCCTGCCGCGTTCAGCAGACAAGGGGCAGGCGCTGGCCTGGCTCTGCAATGAACTCGGCATCGGTCTGGATGAGGTGGTGGTCGCCGGCGATACCAACAACGATCGCAGTATGTTCGACCTGCCGGGTGCGCGCGGGATCGTCGTCGCCAATGCCCTTCCCGAACTGCTTGACATGGCTCGGGACAACCCGCTGATTTACAGCGCGAAGAAACAGTTCGCCCTTGGCGTCGTCGAAGGCCTTGCTCATTGGTCGGTGTTTGCGGACGCCCAATCCTGAACCGGAAATATTGATCTCCTTGTCACGGTTTGAGCGCCCATACCGTCGCGTGTAGAACGGCACCCGCTTCGGCGATGAGACGTGCGGATTGTACCGGCTCAAAACCGCTGATCCGTTTCGTGCCAGCCCAACGACCGCGATCCGCAAAAACCTCGATCGATCCATAGTCGAGGAATATCCGCAGCCGTTTTGGACGGGCTCCCTTGGCGATGTAGTGAGGAGATTGAGCTGCGCCGCCGTCTTCATGGCAAATGGCAAGTCCCTCGTCGTCGACGACAACCTCGAGGCGAACAGTTGGATGATGCAGCTTCAGGCGGAAATGGGCACCCGGCCTTTCCAACTCGAACAGGATTTCGACCGCGCCATTGATAAAGCTTACCTGCTCTCCGGCTGCAAGGCGTGTTCGGTCCAGAATATGGCTCCGCAGGCTCTCGGCAGCACCGATGGGCGGGGTATGCAACTCGCCTGCAGACAGATGGATATTGCGAGGCAACGTCATGGCTGTGGGGAAATCGATCGCCGGTCCGGTATCGGCCCAGTTGGCAAGCCATCCTATACCGACAATGGCATCACCGTCGACGAAGGCCTGGAAGGCGTAATTATCTGTCCCGAAGTCCAGTTCCTGTTCGAATTCCTTGGCAAAGGTCTGACCATCGAACCAACCGACAATGGCTATTGTCAGGTTCTTGCGCCGGGTGGACTGGTCCTCACTGTTCATCAGCCCGAGAATTAGAACCCAGCGCGTCGCGGGATCGGTCGCAGGCCCGTCGAGCGGCAGCAGACAGGGACATTCGATCGCCGTCGTCCGATAGTGTTTCTCGACCAGAAGCTTGCCGATGTATGTCCAGCCGGTGGCGGCCGTATGGTCATGGGTTTCGTAGAGCAGGACAACGCCGCCCTCATCGCTCTGGCTGCCCAGCAGCATTTTCCAATGGCCATCCGGTCCCTTGAAGACGTACGGGTCGCGAAAATCGGTGGTCAATCCCTCGTCAAGCGGGCGGTAGGGCAGGATGACGTCGGCATTTCCCGCCGTGATGAGGTCGCTGGAAGTGGCAGTGAGCTGGATTTGCTGTTCCGGGATACGATCCTGTACCTGCTCGGTGAAAAAGACGCGAATACCCGGGCCATCGGCAAGCGGGACGGCTGAGCCGGAATATGCACCGCCCCGTTTGTCGGGCCTTGCGGTAAGATCTTCCGACGGGAACAGGAAGATGGGCATGTGACGCCACCGCAAATAGTCGGAAGATACGGCGTGGCCCCAATGCATCGTATTCCACCGAAGTCCATGGGAATAATGCTGGTAAAAGAGATGTGGGCGACCTCCAAACCGACCGAATCCGTTTGGATCGTTCATCCAGCCGAACGGCGGGCGAAAATGATAGCTGTCAGGGATGTTCGGCGGCGCATTTCCGGGATTGGTGTGGAGAACTGTAATGCCTGTCTCCAGCACGTCGGCCAATGCGAACCAGTAGGCAACCGATACCGATGTTTGATCCGTGTCGTAGTCCAGTTCGACACTGCCGCCGCCGAAGACGTGAAAAATTCTGAATTCATACTCTTCGGCGTTCGTAACGCTCACCTCGCCGAACTTGCCACGGACATTGGAAAAAGACAGCGAGCCCGGAGCGTCCGGCTTGGTCGCCTTAAGCCAGATATGGAACGTGGCGTTGACTGGCAGGTCGGCATGCAGGCTTCGAATGGTGTCCCCTCCTGCAATCCTCACCTGGATGTCATTCATAAGGATGGCTCCGTTCCGTGCGGCTTTCCCGGACAGATCGAGTATCAAACCGGGTTCTCAACCTCGAAATGCGTTGCAGAAGGTTAAGGCTGGATTTTGACTTTGGCAAAGTCATTCCCCCGATCGACAGTTTCTTGACTTCAATCGCTGCGCGGATCGCGCCTGATCTCGCGGCCGAAGAAGGATGACAGCCCGGAGAGCATGATTGCATTGTCCGACAGCGCAAGACTTCTCTTTCCGCGAGTTTCGACCTCGCGGATTTGTCGTCCCTTATGCAGAGGGCGACGCCCAGTTAACCAGCGCTGTGCCCCTGGCTGACATTGCCAGGCACCTAACCTTCTATGGGTTGGCGTATCGCAAACTGTGACTCGATCTGCGCTGGCTGGCGTCCGGTCACCCACCAGATCACCGACACCACGATGATGGAGACGTAGCCGTCAACAGCGTAGTGCCATCCGGTATATACCGAACCGTACATTATCAGGGCTGCGAACATCCAACCGAGAATACCGAGCCAGAGATTGAGGGAAGAAAGCAGATAGGCATTCAGTGTGGCAAAGGCGACGTGCATGCTTGGCATAGCCGAGATGCCACCGCCAAGGTCTGGCCGGCCGCTCTGGTAAGCCGTCAGAAGATATGCAGCGGGCTCCCGCACCATGTGGCTATAGTCGAGACCGTCCATGGCGGCGTTGAGTCCGTTGAAGCGGTCCTCGCCAACAAACTGGTGGTAGTAGATCGGCCCAACCGATGCCAGCGCCAAGGCCAGCACAGTGCCGAGGATGGATAACGTCAGCGCGGCTGCCCAGAGGTAGCGGACGCGGCCAATCTTGTCCGACCAGAGAGACACGAAAAGCATCGTGCCGAACCACTGGAAAAACCAAATGACCTCATAGCTGTTGAAGACGACGATTGACCAAATGTTGCTGTCGAGCCTGTGCGTGAGTTCCCACGGCGCTGTCCCGTGCAACCATTCATCCAGATCGGCTAACCAGTTGTCCGCATAGAATGGAACGACGGACGGGATGGCCATCTTGTAGGTAGAGAACGCGGTCAAGCTGGCAAAGAAGAACAGCAGCACCAGCAAACAGCCACGCCAGCGCGCTCGGACCAAATCTACGGCGTAGCGAGTTGGTTTTCCTCGACCATAAATAAGCGCAGCGGAACAGACACCAGCAACAAACAAGATCGGAATACCGGCGGCGAACTTCTGGGCATAAACCAGCGTTAGGTGGAAGAAAGACTGTGGACTTATCGCAGACGCGCACATCACGTAGATTGCTAGAAAGAACGCAAGGCGCAATGACCATTTTGTCGATGGGCTGTAGTCCCCCGTCTCCGCAATTAAGAGCATGCTAATTTACCAAGGTTCAAATGCCGACATCGGTAGCATTATGAATGTGATAGCGAAGCAAGCTTACCATGCGGTTACTTCAATGCCTGGCTGTCACTCAAAAGATGCCTCCGTTCCGCACTGGCACGTCAACGAGCAGATCCTTGTCATGGTATCGGGCATGTGTAAGCTCACCATTGACGGCAAGATCTTCGACGCACATCCGGGCGACCTTCTTTTCTTTCCCGCCGGCCCCCGCCATTGCGCGATCGGCAAGGGACCGGAAGGCTGCGTCCATTACAAAATCTTCGCGCCCGCCCGTCCGGACCAACTGCCGGGTTGGATCGGACCATCGGTCCTACGACTGAAAGCTGAATTTAGGAGGATCTCATGGCCATCGGTCCTGACACCAAAGCTGTCTACACCATTGCCCCGACGCCGTTCGAGGCGGATGGCAAGATCGACTGGGAATCACTTGATTCGATGGTCGATTTCTACGAGCGCTGCGGCGTCGATGGGATGACAATCCTCGGCATCATGGGTGAGGCCCCGAAGCTCGACGCCGGCGAATCGCTCGAGATCGTCAAACGTATCGTGGCGCGCACTAAGCTGCCGGTCATCGTCGGCGTCTCCGCCCCTGGCTTCGCCGCCATGCGCAGCCTTGCGCGCGCCTCGATGGAGGTTGGCGCGCAGGGCGTGATGATTGCGCCGCCGCCGGCGCTGCGCACCGACGACCAGATCGTCACCTATTTCCGCAACGCATCCGAAGCGGCCGGCGAGGATGTGCCTTTCGTCCTGCAGGACTATCCGCTGACCCTCTCGGTCGTCATGACGCCGGCCGTCATCCGCCGCATCGTCACCGACAATCCGGCCTGCTTCATGCTCAAGCACGAGGACTGGCCGGGCCTGGAGAAGATCAGCGCGCTGCGCGGCTTTCAGAAGGACGGCTTGCTGCGGCCGCTGTCCATCCTCACCGGTAATGGCGGCCTCTTCCTCGACTTCGAGATGGAGCGCGGCGCCGATGGCGCGATGACCGGCTACGCCTTCCCCGATATGCTGGTCGACGTGGTGAAACTGTCTGCCGCCGGCGAGCGCGACAAAGCGCACGATCTTTTCGACGCCCACCTGCCCTATCTGCGCTATGAACAGCAACCCGGCGTGGGACTTGCGGTACGCAAATATGTGATGATGAAGCGGGGTGCCATCGCGTCCGACGCCCAGCGCAAGCCGGGCAGTGCGTTGTCGGCGGCGGCCAGACAAGAGGTCGACTACCTGCTCTCGCGGCTGGAAAGCCGCGTCCGCAAACAAGCCTCGACATAACGCAACTAGCGGGCTATTCGCCGCGCAATCACATCATAGATAGCCGCGTGAGCGCTTGCGTTAAAAGCGCACTTTCCCAATGGTCCGCTTCGCGGCACGGTTCGGTCTTTGAAGCAGCTGGCATTTGATGACGGGGCAAACCACGCGGCTAGTGCGCGGCATTCCGCGCCCAAACCACCCGCAGGTCCGCACAGTGTTTCAGCTTGCACAAACAGTCTTGGGAAGAACTGCAGGGAAACACAAAATTGCGCAATAAAAATAACAGCTTATTGGATAAAGCTGGTGCGGTCGAGAAGACTCGAACTTCCACGGGTTGCCCCACAGCGACCTCAACGCTGCGCGTCTACCAATTCCGCCACGACCGCACGTGGTAGGAGCCGAAACGAACCGGCTCGCGGCGTGTAGCAAATCGTTTCCGGCGAAACAAGGGCGCGTCGCGCAATAATTGCCCGGCATTCGGCATAACCCTCCAAAGGGGCTAGAACGTGCCCGGAACTGGACGTTTCAACAGATTGTCGCCATATGTGGGCGACACGAGACACACCATGACAGAACGCAGCCAGATCGCCACGTCGTTCCTGCCCCTGCCCGGTTCGGCGCCGGTCGAATGGCGGATCGAACCCGGCCTCACCGCCTATCCGGATGCGCTTGCCGTGATGGAGGCGCGTGCCGACGCGATCCGAAGCGGCGCCGCCGGCGAGATGGTCTGGCTGGTCGAGCACCCGCCGCTCTACACCGCCGGCACCAGCGCCCGCATCGAGGATCTGATCGAGCCGGACCGTTTCCCGGTGTTCGCGGCCGGGCGCGGCGGCGAATACACCTATCATGGGCCAGGCCAGCGGGTCGCTTATGTGATGCTCGACCTGAAGCGTCGGCGCGAGGATGTCCGCGCCTTCGTCGCCGCGCTTGAACAATGGATCATCGGCACGCTCGCCGCCTTCAACGTGCGCGGCGAACGGCGCGAGGACCGCGTCGGCGTCTGGGTGGCGCGACCGGATCGCCCGCCCCTGGTCGACGGATCGCTCGCCGAGGACAAGATCGGCGCCATCGGCATCAGGCTGAGGCGCTGGGTAAGCTTTCACGGTATCGCCATCAATGTCGAGCCGGATCTCGCCCACTTCAGCGGCATCGTGCCGTGCGGCGTACAGGATCACGGCATCACCAGTCTCGTCGATCTCGGTCTTCCCATAACGATGGCCGATCTCGACCTCGCGCTAAAATCCGCCTTCGAGGATGTCTTCGGACCCGCGGCACCTTTGCTTGTCGAGTTGGCCCGCAAGATCGGCTGACAAAGCGGCGCTGAACCACCGAGCTCCGACGCCGCCCCTCACCCCGTGAAGAACGGGGCGCGCTGCGTCACATCGCTCCGATCCAGATCGCCATGGAAATGAGAAACGTGCTCATGCACACCAGTGACACGACATCCTGAACAAGACCGGTCATAACTCTCTCCTGTTTTCAGTATGTTCGTATTTTGTTCTAATTTTGTTCGAATGTCAACGACCGCAATCAGAGCGTGTCGCGAAATTCGGGCGCTCAGTTCGGCAGGGTTAAGGAAAGGTTGAGAACGGATTTCGCTGTTTCCGCGCTGGTTGTGGCGAAAAATGCAGCCAGACGGCACGCTGGCGATCAGCCCGTTAGTTGTATCGAGATTCAGGTCAGGCCGAGCCAGAGTCGAAGACGGGCGCGAAGCGACCAGACTGGGTGGGTTCCGAGAACCGGAACCGAGCGTACTGTTGGGTACGGTACCGGAAGCGCAGTAGGCCGGCTGAATATTGATATACCTAAAGCGGAACAACCTTGCCGTCGGCGAGCGTGACTCGACGGTCCATGCGCGAGGCAAGCTCGTGATTGTGGGTGGCGATCAGCGCCGCCAGCCCCGACTGCCGGACCAGCGCTCCCAATGCCTCGAACACATAGGAGGCGGTGACCGGGTCGAGGTTGCCCGTCGGCTCATCGGCAAACAGCACCAGCGGCGCATTGGCGACGGCGCGGGCGATGGCGACGCGCTGCTGCTCGCCGCCGGACAGTTCGGACGGCCGGTGCTGCGCCCGCTTGCCGATCTGCATGTAGTCGAGCAGTTGCGCCGAACGCTCGGCAGCCTCCTTGCGCGTCAGCCCTTTTATCAGCTGCGGCATCATGATGTTTTCCAGCGCCGTGAACTCCGGCAGCAGGTGATGGAACTGATAGACGAAGCCGATATCGTTGCGGCGGATCGCCGTGCGCTCGTCGTCGGAAAGCCGCCCGCAGGCGCGGCCTGCCAGAATCACGTCGCCGGCGTCGGGCCGCTCCAGCAGTCCGGCGGTGTGCAACAGCGTCGATTTGCCGGTACCCGAAGGCGCCACCAGCGCCACGATCTCGCCGCGCTTCAGCGAAAAATCGGCGCCGTTGAGGATGGTCAGCTTGCGCGGCCCCTGGACATAGTGCCGCTCGACGCTCTTCAGCTCGATAATGGCCTCGGCCATCATTCGTACCTCAGCGCTTCGACCGGATCGAGCCTGGCCGCGCGCCATGCCGGAAACAGCGTCGCAAGGAACGACAGCACCAGAGCCATCAGGATCACCGAGATCGTCTCGCTGGCGTCCATGCGGGCAGGCAGCTGGCTCAGGAAATAGAGCTCGGGATTGAACAGCCTCTCGCCGGCCAGCCAGGAGAAGAACTGGCGGATTCGCTCGACGTTCAGGCAGATTACAACGCCCAGCAGCACCCCGGCGATGGTGCCCACCACGCCGATCGCCGCGCCCGTCATCAGGAAGATGCGCAGGATCGCGCCGCGCGTGGCGCCCATGGTGCGCAGGATGGCGATGTCGTGGCCCTTGTCCTTCACCAGCATGATCAGGCCCGAGATGATGTTGAGCGCCGCCACCAGTACGATCAGCGTCAGGATCATGAACATGACATTGCGCTCCACCTGCAGCGCATCGAAGAAAGTCCTGTTGCGTTCTCGCCAGTCGACCATGGTGATCGGCCGCTGCGACGCCTCCTCGACCTTCGGCTTCAGCGCATCGACATTGTCGGGATTGTCGACATAGATCTCGATCGCCTGAGCCCGGCCATCCATGTTGAAATAGAGCTGCGCTTCCGAAAACGGCATGTAGACGATGGAGCTGTCATATTCTGACATGCCGACCTCGAAGATCGCCGTGACCGGATAGCCTTTCATGCGCGGTGTCGTGCCGAGCGGCGTCACATCGCCGTCGGGCGCGATAAGCGTGATGGTGTCGCCGAGCACAAGACCGAGATTGTCGGCCATGCGGCTGCCGATGGCGACGCCCTCGCCTGTGTCGAAGCCGGCGATCGAGCCCTGCTTGATATTGCTGGCGACGATTGAAATCTTGCCCAGATCTTCGCCGCGTATGCCGCGCACCAGCGCCCCTGATCCGCCGCCGATATTGCCTTGCGCCAAGACCTGCCCGTCGATCAGCGGAATGGCGTATTGGACGCCGGGCACGCCGTTGATGCGGCCGGCAACCTGCGCATAGTCCTCCAGCGGCATGTCGAGCGGCTGAACGATCAGATGGCCGTTGACGCCGAGGATGCGCGTCAGGAGCTCGGCGCGAAACCCGTTCATGACAGCCATCACGACGATCAGCGTGGCGACGCCCAGCATGATGCCGAGGAAGGAGATCGACGCGATGACGGAGATCACCGTCTCCTTGCGGCGCGAGCGCAGATAGCGCCACGCGACCATGCGTTCGAACACGGAAAAAGGTCCGGCGGCCGGGGGTTTCGTTACTGCCGCTTCGCTCATGCGGCAAAACCGAAGCGTTTCTTCACGTCCTCGATCGGCAGCGTCTCACGCTCGCCGGTCCTGCGATTCTTGATCTCGACCTCGCCGGCCGCCACGCCGCGCGGCCCGACGATCACCTGCCACGGCAGGCCGATCAGGTCGGCGGTGGCGAACTTGCCGCCCGGCCGCTGGTCGGTGTCGTCGTAGAGCACCTCCTTGCCGACGGCGACAAACGCCGCATCGAGTTCGTCGCAGACGCGGTCGCAGTCGGCGTCGCCGGCTTTCATGTTGATCAGGCCGATGTCGAAAGGCGCCACCGCCTCCGGCCAGATGATGCCGTTGTCGTCATGGCTGGCCTCGATGATCGCCGCGACCAGCCGCGTCGGACCGATGCCGTAGGACCCCCCGGAGGCAAAATGATCCTTGCCGTCGGGCCCGGTCACCTTGGCACCCATCGGCTTCGAATATTTGTCGCCGAAATGGAAGATGTGGCCGACCTCGATGCCGCGCGCCGAGACCCGGTCGCTTGTCGCAACCTTCTCCCACGCCGCCTCGTCGTGCATCTCGTCGGTCGCGGCATAGGGCGTCGTCCATTCCTTGACGATGTCGCCGATCTCGGCATCGTTGGAGAAGTCGGTGTCCGCCCCCGGCACATCAAGCGCGAGGTAATCGCGATGGCAATAGACCTGGCTCTCGCCGGTGTCGGCCAGGATGATGAATTCGTGGCTGAGGTCGCCGCCGATCGGCCCGGTGTCGGCACGCATCGGGATTGCCTGCAGCCCCATGCGCGTGAACGTCCTGAGATAGGACACGAACATCCTGTTATAGGCCGCCTTGGCGCCTTCGAAATCGAGATCGAAGGAATAGGCGTCCTTCATCAGGAACTCGCGCGAACGCATGACGCCGAAGCGCGGCCGCACCTCGTCGCGGAATTTCCACTGGATGTGATAGAGATTGAGCGGCAGATCCTTATAGGACTTCACATAGGCGCGGAAAATCTCGGTGACCATCTCCTCGTTGGTCGGTCCATAGAGCATGTCCCGGTCTTGCCGGTCCTTGATGCGCAGCATCTCCTTGCCGTAGTCGTCATAGCGGCCGCTTTCGCGCCACAGCTCGGCGGACTGGATGGTCGGCATCAGGATCTCGAGCGCGCCGGCCCGGTCCTGCTCCTCGCGAACGATGCGGCAGACCTTGTCCAGCACCCTTTTGCCGAGCGGCAGCCAGGAAAAACTGCCTTGCCCCTGCTGGCGGATCATGCCGGCGCGCAGCATCAGCCGGTGCGAGACGATTTCGGCCTCGCGCGGATTTTCTTTGAGGATAGGCAGGAAATAGCGCGACAAACGCATGGACTGGTCCGTGAGAGAGAGGATTGCCGCACCGGAATCGGCGCAGCGCAGGCTTGTTTGCCCCGGCTTCATAGCCATTTCATGACGGAATGGAAACCCGCCCCTCGGGACGCCGCAAAGGGTCCGCAGTGCCGCATCCGCCTTGCTGGTCGTTTCGCAAGCAACGCCTGCCATACTATTGTGCACTGCAGCACGAGAATGCTTATTTCCAGGCAAAATTCTGCGTGACATTTTCACCCGCCTTGGTCTAATGTGCCCCGATAACCGAGAGGGCGGAAAGAAATCTGCCCTCCTACGCGGTCAAAGTCTTGGGAGGATGCGATCTAGGCGCGGTTACTCGCTGCCGCCGGACACCGGAAACAGATCGGACGCGTTTAAATTGCAAGGCTTCGTGCCTTGCATTTTTTTTGTGCAATCACTTGGTTAGCACGACAACTTGCTAAACCACTTTACCTAGCGCCAGCACAGCGGGTTCGAAACCTGCATCGGCTTCCAGCCCGGATTGGTGCTCACATGCAGGATGTGGCCAGCCGTGCCCGGCGGTCTAATTTTCGGGGCTCTGACTGAAATCCGGCACGATGTGCAGGATGTCGTCGATGCCGAGGTCGAGCCCCCTCGTAATGCCATAGAAGATGCCAAGAAGAACCATCGTGACGATCGTCGTCCGCAGCACGGCGCGCAGCATATGGGGTCCGCGCGGCGCGCTGGGTACCGTGCCCAGCGTCACGTCCTCATCCTCGTCCTGCGTCCTCAGACTGAACGGCAGGATGGCGAACAGCACTACCCACCATGTGATGAAGAACAGGGCGAGAAACGAAACCCAGCTCATGCTTGCTCCAGTTCGACCAGCGTGCCGAAGAAATCCTTGGGATGCAGGAACAGCACCGGCTTGCCATGCGCGCCGATCTTCGGGGCGGCGTCGCCAAGGACGCGGGCGCCGCTGGCCTTGAGGTGATCACGCGCGGCAAGAATGTCGTCGACCTCGTAGCAGACATGATGCATGCCGCCCGAGGGGTTCTTCTCGAGGAATTTCGCGATCGGCGAATCCTCGCCGAGCGGCTCCAGCAATTCGATCTTGGTGTTGCCGACATCGACGAACACCACCGTCACGCCATGCTCCGGCAGCGCCTGCGGCGCGCTCACCCGAGCGCCGAGCGTATCGCGATAGGCCGCTGTCGCCGCGGCCAGATCCGGCACAGCAAGCGCGACATGGTTCAGGCGTCCGAGCATTGGAACTCCGTGGAAAGTTAGGGGAGGAGGGGAATAAGGCATTAGGGGAGTAGGGAAAGCAAATAGCTGCACCGCCTTGTTTTTCCCTACTCCCCTACTGCCCTACTCCCTTGTTCGTCACCGCGTGACGAACACCGTCACCAGCGGCTTCTTGCCCCAGGCTTCATTGGCGGCGCCGCGGACGGCGCGGCGCACTGCCTCCTGCACGAGGTCGAGATCTCTTCGGCGCTGACGGGGGATGGAGTCCACGGCGCCGATTGCCGCATCGATCATCAGGTCTTCCAGGCTCTCGCCGCGGGCATCGGCCTCGGCGACGCCGATGGCGACCAGATCGGGATCGCCGGCGAGCTCATACCTGTCGTCGAGCACGACATTGACCGCGACATGGCCGGCAAAGGACAGCTTGCGCCGGTCGCGAATGCCCATCGCCTGGTCGGTGCCGATCAGCCTGCCGTCCTTGTAGATGCGGCCGAACGGCACCTGGTCGATGATCGTCGCCGCACCGGGATAGAGCCGCAGCATGTCGCCGTCGCGGACCTGCGCCACCTGGCCGATGCCGGACACCGACATCAGCGACCCCTGCGCTACCAGATGCGCCGCCTCGCCATGCACCGGCACGCCGATCTGCGGGCGCACCCATTGATACATCTTGCGCAATTCGCTGCGACGCGGATGTCCGGAGACATGCACCAGCGCATCGCCGTCCTCGATGATCTTGATGCCGAGATCGATCAGCCGGTTCTTGATCTCGAGAATCCCCTTCTCGTTGCCGGGGATGGTGCGCGAGGAAAACACCACCGTGTCCCCTGCCGTCAGCGACACCGATTTCATCTCGTCGCGCGACAGTTTTGCCAAGGCCGCAAGCGGCTCGCCCTGGCTGCCGGTGCAGATGATGACGAGGTTTTCGCGCGGGATGAAGCCAAAGTCCTCCTCGGCGATGAATTCGGGCAGCCCGTCCATATAGCCGAGCTCGCCGGCAACATCGATGACGCGCTTCAGCGAGCGGCCGAGCACCAGGCACTGGCGGCCGGCATCGCGTGCCGCCTTGGCAATGGAGACGATACGCCCGACATTGGAGGAAAAAGTGGTGACCGCGACCCGGCCCTTGGCGCTCTGGATGACGCCCTTGAGGCCCTCGCCCACCGCCACTTCCGATGGCGACTCCCCTTCCCGCAGCGCATTGGTGGAATCGCAGATCAGCGCCAGCACGCCGTTGTCGCCATAGGCGCGGAAGCGGGCCTCGTCGGTCATCGGCCCGATCGTCGGCGCCGGATCGATCTTCCAGTCGCCGGTATGGATGACGGCGCCGGCCGGCGAGGTGATCGCCAGCGACATCGGTTCGGGGATCGAATGCGCGACCGGGATGGCCTCGATCTCGAACGGGCCGATGCTGAATTTTTCGCCGGCGCGGTAGATCGTCACCGGGATTTTCGGTGCACCTTGCACGCCCTGCCGCTTGGCTTCCAGCAATCCAGCGCCGAACGGCGTCATCCAGACCGGCGCCTTGAGCTTCGGCCATGTGTCGAGCAGCGCGCCGTAATGGTCCTCATGCGCGTGCGTGATGACGATGCCGCGCAGATTGGCGATGTTCTCCTCGATGAAGCGCGTGTCTGGCAGCACCAGGTCGACGCCGGGCAGGCTGGCATCGGGAAAGGTGACACCGACATCGACGACGATCCATTCGCGCGCATTGGCCGGGCCGTAGCCATAGAGGGCGAAGTTCATGCCGATCTCGCCGACGCCGCCGAGCGGCACGAAGACGAGTTCGGCGTTTTCCGCTGTCGCCATGATCTTTCCTTTCCTGGCCGGTCAAGCCAAGCCCTTCCAAACGGGGCCTGTCAAAACCGGTCCGTCTAATCTGGGCCCGTCAAACCTGGGCCGACGCGACCGCACCGAAATGCACGTCGCCGGCGGCGATCGTCAGAACCGAACCCTCATCGTCGCGGATCACGAAACGGCAGTCCTCGTCAATGGTCTCGAACGTGCCGCGCACCACATTACCGTCAATTCTGACAGCAACCTGCCCGCCAAGCCCTGCCGCGCGCGCCAGCCAGCGCCGCCTGACGGCGGAAAGCCCGCGCCCATCATTCCACAGCCGCGCATTCTCGCTCCAGGCATCCGACAGCGCCAGAAACAACGTCTCGGCATCACAAGCAGCGCCCAGAGCCCTGAGCGATGTCGCCGGATAAGGCAAATCTTTGGGATAAGCCACAACATTGACACCGATGCCCACAGCCACCGCGAAGCGATCGCCTTCGAGTATCGCCGATTCCAGAAGGATGCCGGCAAGCTTGGCGCCGGAGGCGAGCACATCGTTTGGCCATTTCAGCTCGAAACGGTTTCTTCCATCGCTGCCGCCGTCGAGGCCGATTGCGATCCGGCCCTTCGGCACGACGGCGTCGAGCGCATCGGCCAGCGCCAGGCCGGCGACGAAGCCGAGCGTCGCAGCCAGGCGAAGCTCGGCATTGGTGACCACCAGCAGCGTCGCCGCCAGATTGCCCTCGGGCGTCGCCCAGACCCGGCCTCGCCGGCCACGCCCGCTTTGCTGTTTTTTTGAAACGACCCAGAGCTTGCCCGGATCCCCCGCCCGCGCATGGTCCAGCGCCAGCGCATTGGTGGAACCGACCGTGTCATGTGCCTCGAGCCGGAACCCTTCCGAGGCCGCTGTTGGAGCCAGCCGAAATGCCATCCCGTCAGAAAAATGTCTTGGCGGCGGCTTCGGCATAGGTGCCGATCGGCCCGCCGATCAGCACATAGAACAGCACGAAGGCGCCGCAGACGCCGAGCACGACGCGAAGCTCGGTCGCCATCGGCACGAAGCCGCCGACCGGTTCATCGAACCACATGATCTTGATGATGCGCAGATAATAATAGGCGCCCACCACCGAGGCCAGCACGCCGATGATCGCCAGCGCGTAGAGGTTGGCGTTGATGGCGGCGAGGAACACGTACCACTTCCCCCAGAAGCCGGCCAGCGGCGGGATGCCGGCCAGCGAGAACATCAGGATGGTGAGGATCGTCGCCATGATCGGATTGGTCGACGACAGGCCGGCGAGATCGCTGATCTGCTCGACATTGCCTTCCTTGCGCCGCATGGCGAGGATGAAGGCGAAGGTGCCGAGCGTCATCACCAGATAGATCAGCATGTAGATAGCGACGCCGCGCACGCCGGCCTGGCTGTTGGCGGCGAGGCCGACCAGCGCGTAGCCCATATGGCCGATGGAGGAATAGGCCATCAGCCGCTTGATATTGGTCTGACCGATAGCCGCGAAGGCGCCGAGCACCATCGAGGCGATCGAGATGAAGACGATGATCTGCTGCCAGTCGGCGGCGATCGGCTTGAACGCGCCCATGGTGACGCGCACGATCAGCGCCATCGCCGCCATCTTCGGCGCCGCGGCGAGGAAGGCCGTCACCGGCGTCGGCGCGCCTTCATAGACGTCGGGCGTCCACATGTGGAACGGCACCGCCGATATCTTGAAGGCGAGACCGGCCAGCACGAAGACCAGGCCGAAGACGAGGCCAAGCTGCCGCTCGCCGCCGCCCAGCGCCGTGGCGATTTCCTGGAACCCGGTGTTGCCGGTGTAGCCGTAGACCAGGCTGATGCCGTAAAGCAGCATGCCCGACGACAGCGCGCCGAGGACGAAATATTTCAGTCCCGCCTCGGTCGAGCGCAGATTGTCCCGGTTGATCGCTGCCAGCACGTAGATCGCCAACGACTGCAATTCGAGGCCGAGATAAAGCCCGATCATGCCGTTGGCCGAGATCATCAGCATCATGCCGAGCGTGCACAGCAGGATCAGCACCGGATATTCGAACTTGTCGAAGTGCTCCGCCTTGGCGAAGCGCATCGACATGACCAGCGTCACCGCCGACCCGATCAGCGCCAGCACCTTCATGAAGCGGGCGAAGGGATCCTGGACGAAGGCTTCGCCGTAAGCGTTGCCCTGCCCGGTGGAAAAGATCGTCCAGACGCCGGCAACCACCAGGAAGGCGACGGCAAGGCCGCTCACCGTGGTGGTGGTGTTGGCGCGCGAATAGGCGCCGAGCATCAGCAGCGCCAGGGCGCCGGTGGCGAGGATCAGCTCTGGTGTCGACAACGACAGGCTGGAGAGAAGGTCCGGCGTCATGGTTCGCAAAACCTCTCAGTCAGTTCGCCGCCGCGGTCTGCGCGGTGTCGATGGATGCGGTGACATTGGTGACGAGCGCCTTGACCGATTCGGCCGTCGCGTCGAAGACCGGCGCCGGGTAGACGCCGAAGAAGATGACCAGCGCGGCCAGCGGGTAGATGATCACCTTCTCGCGCGCCGACAGGTCGAGCAGGCCTTTCAGGCTGTCCTTGGTCAGCGCGCCGAAGATCACCCGGCGATAGAGCCAGAGCGCATAGGCGGCCGACAGGATGACGCCGGTTGCGGCGAAGAACGCCACCCAGGTGTTGACCCGGAACACGCCGAGCATGGTCAGGAACTCGCCGACGAAGCCGCTGGTGCCGGGCAGGCCGACATTGGCCATGGTGAAGATCATGAACACGGTGGCGTATTTCGGCATGTTGTTGACCAGCCCGCCATAGGCGTCGATGTCGCGCGTGTGCAAGCGGTCGTAGATGACGCCGACGCAGAGGAACAGCGCGCCGGAGACGAGGCCGTGCGACAGCATCTGGAAGATCGCCCCCTGGACGCCTTCCTGGTTCATCGCGAAGATGCCCATGGTGACGAAGCCCATATGGGCGACCGACGAATAGGCGATCAGCTTTTTCATGTCCTCCTGCATCAGCGCCACCAGCGAGGTGTAGATGATGGCGACCACGGACAGCGCGAAGACCAGCGGCGCGAACATCTCCGAGGCGATCGGAAACATCGGCAGCGAAAAGCGCAGGAAGCCGTATCCGCCCATCTTGAGCAGAATGGCGGCCAGGATCACCGACCCGGCCGTCGGCGCCTCGACATGCGCGTCCGGCAGCCAGGTGTGCACCGGCCACATCGGCATCTTCACGGCAAAGGAGGCAAAGAAGGCGAGCCATAGCCAGGTCTGCATGGTGGCCGGGAAGTTGTGCGTCAGAAGCGTCGGAATGTCGGTGGTGCCGGACTGGAAGAACATCGCCATGATGGCGAGCAGCATCAGCACCGAGCCGGCCAGCGTGTAGAGGAAGAACTTGAACGAGGCATAGACGCGCCGCTTGCCGCCCCACACGCCGATGATGATGAACATCGGGATCAGGCCGGCTTCGAAGAAGACATAGAACAAAACGATGTCGAGCGCGCAGAACACGCCGATCATCAGCGTCTCCAGCAGCAGGAAGGCGATCATGTAGGCCTTGACGCGTTGCTCGATCGATTCCCACGAAGCCAGGATGCACAGCGGCATCAGGAAGGTGGTCAGGATGACGAACAGCATGGAGATGCCGTCGACGCCCATATGGTAGGAGATGCCGGAATCCAGCCAGGCAAACTTCTCGACGAACTGGAAGCCAGGCTCCGAATTGTCGAAGCCGGTCCAGATGAACAGCGAGATGATGAAGGTGATGCTCGTCGTCCACAACGCGATGGCGCGGATGTTGCGGCGGGCATTTTCGCTGTCGTCACGCACGAACAGGATGAGCAGCACACCAACCAGCGGCAGGAAGGTGACCAGCGAGAGGATCTTCATCAGAGCATCATCCAGGTGACGAGTGCGGCAACGCCGATCAGCATGGCGAAGGCATAGTGATAGAGGTAGCCGGTCTGCAGCTTGACGACCCGGTTGGTGACGTCGACCACGCGCGCCGAAACGCCGTCCGGACCAAGCCCGTCGATGACGGTGCCGTCACCGGTCTTCCACAGGAAGTGGCCGAGGCGTTTTGCCGGCCGCACGAACAGGAGGTCGTAGAGTTCGTCGAAATACCACTTGTTGAGCAGGAAGGCGTAGAGCCCGCGATGCTGCGCCGCCAAATTCTTCGGCATTTCCGGCGCGCGGATGTAGAATTGCCAGGCAATCGCAAAGCCGATCAGCATGGCGATGAACGGCGCCAGTTTCACCCACAGCGGCACTTCGTGGATCTCGTGCAGGATATGGTTTTCCGGCAGCGTGAACAGCGACGCCTTCCAGAACTCGGCATAGCCCTCGCCGATGAAGGCGCCATGGAAGATCACGCCGGCGAACAGCGAGCCCGCCGCCAGGATGAACAGCGGCACCAGCATGACCGGCGGCGATTCATGGACATGGTGCATCACCTCGTGGCTCGCCCGCGGCTGGCCGTGGAAGGTCATGAAGATCAGCCGCCAGGAATAGAAGCTGGTGAAGCAGGCGGCGACGACCAGCAGCACGAAGGCAAGGCCGGCGACCGGATTGTACGCGGCAAAGGCGCTTTCGATGATCGCGTCCTTGGAGAAGAACCCGGCGGTGCCGATGACCGTCACCGGAATGCCGACGCCGGTCAGCGCCAGCGTACCGATCACCATCATCCAGTAGGTCTTCGGAATGAGCGTTCTGAGGCCGCCCATCTTGCGCATGTCCTGTTCGTCGGAGACGGCGTGGATCACCGAGCCCGAGCCGAGGAACAGCAGCGCCTTGAAGAAGGCATGCGTGAACAGATGGAAGATCGCCGCGCCATAGGCACCGACGCCGAGCGCCACGAACATGTAGCCGAGCTGCGAGCAGGTCGAATAGGCGATGACGCGCTTGATGTCGTTCTGGACGAGGCCGACGGTCGCCGCGAAGAATGCGGTGAAGGCGCCGATGAAGGTGACCACGATCAGCGCCGAATGTGACAGTTCGAACAGCGGCGACAGCCGCGCCAGCATGAACACGCCGGCCGTCACCATGGTGGCGGCATGGATGAGCGCCGAGACCGGCGTCGGGCCTTCCATGGCGTCCGGCAGCCAGGTGTGCAGTGGCACCTGTGCCGACTTGCCCATGGCGCCCATGAACAACAGCAGGCAGACGACGGTCATCGCCGACTGTTTGTCGAGCGCATAGCCGAGGAAGGTCAGCACGGCTGCGCCCTCAGGCGCGCCTTCGGCTGGAACGAACGTCGCCGCATTGGCGAAGATGGTGCCGAGATTGACCGAGCCGAACAGCACGAACACGCCGAAGATGCCGAGCGCGAAGCCGAAATCACCGACACGGTTGACGACGAAGGCCTTGATCGCGGCGGCATTGGCCGACGGCTTCTTGTACCAGAAGCCGATCAAGAGATAGGAGGCGAGGCCGACGCCTTCCCAGCCGAAGTACATCTGCACGAGGTTGTCGGCCGTCACCAGCATCAGCATGGCGAAGGTGAACAGCGACAGATAGGCGAAGAAGCGCGGCCGGTTCGGGTCGTGATGCATATAGCCGATCGAGTAGATGTGCACCAGCGCCGAGACCGTGTTGACGACAACCAGCATCACCGCGGTCAGCGTGTCGATCCTGAGCGCCCATGCGGCCTCTAACCCGCCCGACTGGATCCAGCGCAGCACCGGCACGGTGAACACCTCG
The DNA here is from genome assembly GCF_055811755.1 of Mesorhizobium sp. WSM4840. Classification (NCBI taxonomy): domain Bacteria; kingdom Pseudomonadati; phylum Pseudomonadota; class Alphaproteobacteria; order Hyphomicrobiales; family Phyllobacteriaceae; genus Mesorhizobium; species Mesorhizobium sp. WSM4840. Next base: position 270,819 of record NZ_JBVVQD010000004.1, on the reverse strand, counting down.
CCCTCGCCGAACCCGACGGCGAAGAGGGCGACCCACGACAGCACGGCTGATATCACCAGCAAGCCGGAGGTGATGTATTCGGACGCCTTGGCGCCGAGCGACGTGCCGAACAGGCCGACGATCAGGAAGCCGAGCAGAGGAAGGAAGACGATGGCCTGATACATGGTGGTTTCCGTCAACCCTTCATCATGTTCACGTCTTCGACCGCGATCGAACCGCGGTTGCGGAAGAAGACGACGAGAATGGCAAGGCCGATCGCCGCTTCAGCCGCTGCGACCGTCAGCACGAACATCGCAAACACCTGTCCGACGAGATCACCGAGTGCTGCCGAGAAGGCGACGAAATTGATGTTGACCGCGAGCAGGATCAGCTCGATCGACATCAGGATGACGATGATGTTCCTGCGGTTGAGAAAAATGCCGAACACGCCGAGCGTGAACAGGATCGCCGATACGGTCAGATAGTGTGCGATGCCGACGACCATCTCAAATTCCTTCGCCCGTCTTGACCTTGCGGATTTCCATTCCCGTTGCCGGCGTGCGGCCGACCTGGGCGGCGATTGACTGCCGCTTGATGCCCGGCTTGTGGCGCAGCGTCAGCACGATGGCGCCGATCATGGCGACCAGCAGCACAAGGCCCGCAATCTGGAAATAGTAGAGGTAGTCGGTATAGAGGATGTCGCCGAGCGCTGCGGTGTTCGAGCGCGCGGCAAGGTCCGGAATGGGTTTTGCAACCGTCGCAGCCAGTTGCGGCGCGAACGTATAGCCGCCGAGCACGACGATCAGCTCAGCCGCCAGGATCAGCCCGACCAGCGCGCCGATCGGCGCATATTGCAGGGCGCCTTCCTTCATTTCGGCGAAATCGACGTCGAGCATCATGACGACGAACAGGAACAGCACCATGACCGCGCCGACATAGACGACGAGCAGGATCATCGCCAGGAACTCGGCGCCGGTCAGCATGAACAGGCCCGCGGCATTGAAGAAGGTCAGGATCAGGAACAGCACCGAATGCACGGGATTGCGCGCCGAAATGACCATGAACGCCGACGCCACCGCGACAAAGGCGAAGATGTAGAAAAAGGCCGCCTCTAGTCCATTCAGCATGGGTTCCCCCGGGGTTCCTGTCGGACCGGCTTTCGCACTGTCCGTTGTGTGCTTCGTTCCGCCTCCGGTGCCGAAGCCGCGTGTTCCTTAAACGAGGCCCTTCGCCTCGTCCATGCGTCAAATGTCAGCGGTACGGCGCATCCAGCGCGATGTTGCGCGCCAGTTCGCGCTCCCAGCGGTCGCCATTGGCCAAGAGCTTGTCCTTGTCGTAATAAAGTTCCTCGCGCGTCTCGGTCGCGAACTCGAAATTCGGCCCCTCGACGATGGCGTCGACCGGGCAGGCCTCCTGGCAGAAGCCGCAATAGATGCACTTCACCATATCGATATCGTAGCGCACGGTGCGGCGCGTGCCGTCGTTGCGGCGCGGGCCGGCCTCGATGGTGATGGCCTGCGCCGGGCAGATCGCCTCGCACAATTTGCAGGCGATGCAGCGTTCCTCGCCGTTCGGATAGCGGCGCAGCGCATGCTCGCCGCGGAAGCGCGGGCTGGTCGGCCCCTTCTCGTGCGGATAGTTGATCGTCTCCTTCGGCGCGAAGAACTGGCGCATCGACAGGAAGAAAGCGCTGACGAAGTCCTGCAGGAGCAGCGATTTTGCGGCTTGGGCTAGAGCAGACATCACGCAAACCCTGTGATCTTGAGGAACGCGGCGACAATCACCACCATCGCCAGCGAGATCGGCAGGAAGACCTTCCAGCCGAGCCGCATCAGTTGGTCGTAGCGGTAGCGCGGCACGAAGGCCTTCACCATGGAGATCATGAAGAATACCAGGCAGACCTTGAGCACGAACCAGATCAGGCCCGGCACCCAGGTGAAGGGAGCGAAGTCGAAGGGCGGCAGCCAGCCGCCGAGGAACAGGATGGTGGCCAGCGCGCACATCAGCACGATGGCGACATATTCGCCGAGGAAGAACAGCAGGAACGGCGTCGACGAATATTCGACCATATGGCCGGCGACGAGTTCCGATTCGGCTTCCACGAGGTCGAAAGGCGGGCGGTTGGTCTCGGCCAGCGCCGAGATGAAGAAGATGACGAACATCGGGAACAGCGACAGCCAATGCCAGTCGAGGAAGGTGTTGGGGAGGCCAACCCGCGTGCCCAGCCCATCCTGCTGCGACAGCACGATATCAGACAGGTTGAGCGAGCCGACGCAAAGCAGCACGGTGACGATTACGAAACCGATCGAGACTTCGTAGGACACCATCTGCGCCGCCGAGCGCAGCGCGCCGAGGAACGGATATTTCGAGTTGGACGCCCAACCGCCCATGATCACACCATAGACCTCGAGCGAGGAGATGGCGAAGACATAGAGAATGCCGACATTGACGTTGGCGATCGCCCAGCCCTCGTTGACCGGAATGACAGCCCAGGCCGAGATCGCCAGCACCGCCGAAACCAGCGGCGCCAGCAGAAAAACGCCCTTGTTGGCGCCGGACGGGATCACCGGTTCCTTGAACACGAACTTCAGAAGGTCGGCGAAAGCCTGCAGCGTGCCCCATGGGCCGACGACGTTTGGGCCGCGGCGCAACTGCACCGCCGCCCAGATCTTGCGGTCCGCGTACAGGATGTAGGCGACGAAGATCAACAGCACGACGATCAGCACGACCGACTTCAAAAGGATGAGCAGCGCCGGCAGCACGTAGAAGGAGACGAAGGTGTCCATGTTTATTCCGCCGCCTGCCTAAAGCCGTTTTTCGCCAGCGCCGAGCATTCCGCCATCACCGCGGAAGCCCGCGCGATCGGGTTGGTCAGGTAGAAATCCTTGACCGGCGAGGTGAAGCTGCCCTTGTTAAGCCGCCCGCCGAGCTTCGCCACCCTGGCGACATCGTTAGGATTTCCGGCCGCCACCTGGTCGATGCGGGCGAGATGCGGGTATTCGCCATAGAGCTTTGCGCGAAGCTGCGGCAGTGAATCGAACGACAACCTCTTGCCCAGCACATCCGACAGCGCCCGCAGGATCGCCCAGTCCTCGCGCGCATCGCCCGGCGCGAAGCCGGCACGGTTGGTCTGCTGCACACGGCCCTCGGTGTTGACGTAGGTGCCCGACTTTTCGGTATAGGCGGCGCCCGGCAGGATGACGTCGGCGCGGTGCGCGCCGTGGTCGCCATGCGTGCCGATATAGACGACGAAGGCGGCGCCGGTCTTGGCCATGGCGATCTCATCGGCGCCGAGCAGGAACAGCACGTCCATGTCGCCCAGCATGCCGGCGACGTTCTTGCCGCCCTCGCCCGGCACGAAGCCGACATCGAGACCGCCGACACGCCCCGCCGCAGTGTGCAGCACGGCAAAGCCGTTCCAGTCGGCTCTCGCGGCATTGACGGCCAGGCTAAGCTTCGCCGCCTGGCCGAGCACGGCCGCGCCATCCGAGCGTGCCAGCGCACCTTGGCCGACGATAACAAGCGGATGCGTCGCCTTCTTCAGCACCTGGAAGAACTTGCCATTGCCGTCGGCCAGATCCTTCAGCGATTCCGTTCCGGCGCCGAGTTGTTCATAGTCGTAGCGCGTATCGCCGACATCGCCGATGACGCCGACCGGCAGGTTGCCGACCCGCCAGCGCTTGCGGATGCGGGCGTTGAGCAAGGACGCCTCGAAGCGCGGATTGGCGCCGATGATCAGCACCGCGTCCGCCTGCTCGATGCCCTCGATGGTGGGGTTGAAGATATAGCTTGCCCGGCCGAGCGACGGATCGAGCGCGGCACCATCCTGGCGGCAGTCGGTGTTCTTCGAGCCGAGCGACGCCATCAGCAGCTTCAGCGCATAGATCTCCTCGACGGCGGTAAGATCGCCTGATATGGCGCCGATCTTGTCGGGTGCGGTACTCGACACCGCTTCCTTGATCGCGGAGAAAGCCTCGGCCCAGCTTGCCGGGGCCAGCTTGCCGTTCTTGCGTACGTATGGCCGGTCGAGGCGCTGGGTGCGCAAGCCGTCCCAGATGAAGCGGGTCTTGTCGGAAATCCACTCCTCGTTCACCGCCTCGTTGGTACGCGGCAGGATGCGCATTACCTCGCGGCCTCTGGAATCGACGCGGATCGCCGAGCCGACGGCGTCCATCACGTCGATGGATTCGGTCTTGGTCAGTTCCCACGGCCGCGCCTGGAAGGCGTATGGTTTGGAGGTCAGCGCACCGACCGGGCAAAGGTCGATGACGTTACCCTGCAGTTCCGAGGTCATCGCGCTTTCGAGATAGGTGGTGATCTCGGCGTCCTCGCCGCGGCCGATCAGGCCGAGCTCTGAAATGCCGGCGATTTCGGTGGTGAAGCGGACGCAGCGCGTGCAATGGATGCAGCGGTTCATGATCGTCTTGACCAGCGGCCCGATATATTTGTCTTCGACCGCCCGCTTGTTCTCGTGATAGCGCGAGGAATCGACGCCGAACGCCATCGCCTGGTCCTGCAGGTCGCACTCGCCGCCCTGGTCGCAGATCGGGCAATCCAGCGGATGGTTGATCAGCAGGAATTCCATCACGCCTTCCCTGGCCTTCTTGACCATCGGCGTGTTGGTGAAAATTTCCGGCGTTTCGCCATTCGGTCCCGGGCGCAGATCGCGCACGCCCATGGCACAGGATGCCTGCGGCTTGGGCGGCCCGCCCTTCACCTCGATCAGGCACATGCGGCAATTGCCGGCGATCGACAGCCGCTCATGGAAGCAGAAGCGCGGCACTTCCGCGCCGGCGTCCTCGGCTGCCTGCAGCAGCGTGTAGTGATCGGGTACAGTAATCTCTTTCCCGTCGACCTTGAGCTTTGCCATGTCGTCTCAAACCCCTGCGGACATTCCGCAATCTTTCTTTCCGGGCGCAACCGAAACCGCGCCCGGCATTGAATTCAATGTTTGGCCGCGGCCAGCACCGCCGCCTGGCCAAGCCAGTCGTCGCGGCCGACGCGGCCCTTGAACGACAGATAATCGTCGACCCAGGCGATCTCTTCCGGCGTCCATGCCGCGATCTGGCCGTATGTCCAGATGCCCAAGCCGTTCAGCACCTCTTCCAGCTTCGGGCCGATGCCCGATATCGCCTTGAGGTCGGCCGGATTTTCCGGACGATCCATAGCCTTGGGCCGCTTGAAATCCTCGGGCATCAACCGGGCCGGAGCGGCGGCCGCATCCACATCCGTTACGTTTCGTGCACCATCCATGCTGTTCGCCGCTATGTCATTCACGTTCTTGGCGAAGGACTGCGCCTCGGCGATCAGGGTTTTCGTCGCCGCCCGCGCCTTGGTCGAGGAGCTTGTCCCTGCCGCCGAAAAGCGTTCGACCCTGGCATCGAAATCGTCGACCACCGGCTGGAACATGCGCTGCGAGGCCTCGGCGGCGCCCGAGAGCACGCCCATCCATACCCCGAAGGCATGATTGGCAAGCCCGATGCCGAGCGCCGACATCGCTGCCGCACCCGCGACAGGGTGCGCCAGGAGATTGACGGCGCTGGCCATCTCCTTCGGCATCATCCTGGTCAGGTCCTGGTTCATTTTTTCGAACGGGTCCAAATCTGGCATCAAATGATTGAGTCTCGAATTCAGCGACATAGGTGGTCTCTCCTGGTCGTTTCTTCCGTATACCCCGGCCTATTCCATCAAATCGGGCATGCGCCCGCATTCCAATCGGGCATTCGCCCGTATTTCGAATTCGTCTCTATTCCGCCGCCACCATCACCGGCTCTGCGCGGTGCGCATTGCGCGAAAACTCGTCGATACGTCGCTCGACCTCGCCACGGAAATGCCGCATCAGGCCCTGGATCGGCCACGCCGCCGCATCGCCCAGCGCGCAGATCGTGTGGCCTTCGACCTGTTTGGTGACGTCGAGCAGCATGTCGATCTCACGCTTCTGCGCCTCGCCGCGCACCAGCCGCTCCATCACCCGCCACATCCAGCCGGTGCCTTCGCGGCACGGCGTGCACTGGCCGCAGCTCTCGTGCTTGTAGAAGTAGGAAAGCCGGGCAATCGCCTTCACGATGTCGGTCGATTTGTCCATGACGATGACAGCCGCCGTGCCGAGGCCCGATTTCAGGTCGCGCAGCGCATCGAAATCCATCGGCGCGTCGATGATCTGCTCCGCCGGCACCAGCGGCACCGAGGCGCCGCCCGGAATGACCGCCAGCAGATTGTCCCAGCCGCCGCGAATGCCGCCGCAATGCGTCTCGATCAGCTCGCGGAAGGGGATCGACATCGCTTCTTCGACGGTGCACGGATTGTTGACGTGGCCGGAGATGCAGAACAGCTTGGTGCCGACATTGTTGGGCCGGCCGATGGACGAGAACCAGGCAGCGCCGCGGCGCAAAATGGTCGGCGCCACGGCGATCGACTCGACATTGTTGACCGTCGTCGGGCAGCCATACAGGCCGACATTGGCCGGAAATGGCGGCTTCAGCCGCGGCTGGCCCTTCTTGCCTTCGAGGCTTTCGAGCAGCGCCGTTTCCTCGCCGCAGATATAGGCGCCGGCGCCATGGTGCACGTAGATGTCGAAATCGTAGCCGGACGTGTTGTTCTTGCCGATCAGCTTGGCCTCATAGGCCTCGTCGATGGCGCGCTGCAGCGCCTCGCGCTCGCGGATGAACTCGCCGCGCACATAGATGTAGGCGGCGATCGCGCCCATGGCGAAGCCGGCAATCAGGCAGCCCTCGACCAGCGTATGCGGATCGTGGCGCAATATGTCGCGGTCTTTGCAGGTGCCGGGCTCGGATTCGTCGGCGTTGACGACGAGATAGCTCGGCCGGCCGTCGCTCTGCTTGGGCATGAACGACCATTTCAGCCCGGTCGGAAAGCCGGCGCCGCCGCGGCCGCGCAAGCCTGAGGCTTTCATCTCGTTGACGATCCAGTCGCGCCCCTTGGCGATGATGCCGGGCGTGTTGTCCCAGGCACCGCGCGCCATCGCACCGGCCAACGACTTGTCGAAGCGGCCGTAGATGTTGTTGAAGATGCGGTCTCTGTCCTGAAGCATTGTTCGTCCCTCAGACCGGTTTCTTGCCAAAGACGCGGATATATTCGGCGACCCCGCCCTTGGCCAGCGCCTTGGCCTGCTTGACCCAGTCATCGCGCTCGATGCGGCCGTGGAAGCTGAGGTAGCCATCGACCCACTCGCGCTCGGCCTTCTTCCAGGACGCGACTTGCGCATAAGTGAAAATGCCAAGCGAATGCAGGACGCCTTCGGTTCTCGGGCCGACCCCCGAGATCAGCTTGAGATCGTCGACCAGTGCCGGCCTTGCGATGCCGGCCGGACGGTTCTTGTCCTCGAGCGAAGGCTTGGCATTGGTCGTCTTCGCGGCGGCCGTCTTACCGGCAGCGCCGAGCTGCGTGCCCTTGGCTTCCGGCGCCTTGAAAGCAGCCGCTGGCTCAGCCTTGACTATCGGACCGCTGCGCTGTTTCAAAACCTTTTCGACTTCCGGCGCGGCCTTGTTGGCATTGGCGGCCGAATGCCGCGGTGCTCTGACGCTCGCCGCCTTTTCCGTCTCTGGTGCGACCTTTGCCGGAGAAGGCGTCTCCAGCGCCGGGCTGGTTTCGGGCGCATCGGTCTTCGGCTTGCTGGCTTTCGACGGCGCAACGGGGGCAGCCGGTGCCTGTACGGCCGGAGCGGCTGGCGTCGCGACAATTGCCGCTGGTGCTGCCTCCCTGGCGGCCTTGGCGGCTGCCTTGGCTTCCCTGTCGCGGGTCGTCTTCAGGATCGCCTTTTCGCTCTTCAGTGTCGTCAGGCCGGTGATCGGCTCGGAGGTGATGCGGCCGTTCTGCGGCCCCGGCTTCACCGAGGCGCCCTTGCCGGCGTCATAGAGATCGATGATCTCGGCAAGCCGCTCCGGGGTCAAATCCTCGAACGTGTCCTTGAAAATCATCACCATCGGCGCGTTGACGCAGGCGCCAAGGCATTCGACCTCCTCCCACGACAGCGTGCCCTTGTCGTTGGTGTGGAACTGGTCGTGATGGATCTTCGAGCGGCATACATCCATCAGCGCTTCCGAGCCGCGCAGCATGCAGGGCGTGGTGCCGCAGACCTGGATATGCGCGCGGGTGCCGACCGGATTGAGCTGGTACTGCGTGTAGAAGGTCGCGACTTCGAGTCCACGGATATAGGGCATGCCGAGCATGTCGGAGATCGTCTCGATCGCCGCCTTGGTCACCCAGCCTTCCTGCTCCTGCGCCAGCATCAGCAAGGGGATGATCGCCGACTGCTCGCGGCCCTTCGGATATTTCTTGATCCATTGCTTCGCCGCTGCCGCATTCGCCCGGTTGAAGGCGAAGGCGGCTGGCTGGAGGCTGGCTTCTGCGAGACGGCGGACTGACATCTAGCGATCGACCTCACCAAACACGTATAGGTTCGTCATCTTGCTGCAGCCTCCTTACAAAGTTTCGCCGTACCGTCGAAACAGTGGAAAGTCGGCGAATTTGTCATGACAGGCGGGCAAACGCCGGACTTGCCAGTCAATCGAGCGACTAGCCGCACGAGCCCTGCTTTGCCGGAAGCGGCTGCTGATACTTCCGCCTTAGAGAAACTCGCGCCATCCGGCGCTGCGACGCTACACTCGCACGTATCTCTCTTGAAATAGAAAGCATCGACATCGGCAGATTCAGCTGTCGCACTTTCTTGCATGCCAAGCGTGACGTAGCTCCGCTTGAAGTGCTGCTTCACGAGATCGGAAGCATCGATAGACGCCCCGCACTCGAATGCATATGCAGGGTGCCATGCGACAGCAGTGAAGATTAACATTGGGCTCAGAAGGCGAATCACCGATCGACCTCCCCGAACACGATGTCGAGGGAGCCGAGAACGGCGGTGACGTCGGCCAGCATGTGGCCGCGGCACAAAAAGTCCATGGCCTGCAGATGCGCGAAGCCCGGCGCCCGCAGCTTGCAGCGATAGGGTTTGTTGGTGCCGTCCGAGACCAGGTAGACGCCGAACTCGCCCTTCGGCGCTTCAACCGCCGCATAGACCTCGCCGGCCGGCACGCGGTAGCCCTCAGTGTAGAGCTTGAAGTGATGGATCAGCGCTTCCATCGAGCGCTTCATCGCCGCGCGCTTTGGCGGCACCACCTTGCCGTCGAGGTTTGACACCGGCCCCGTGCCTTCCTTGCCGAGCAGCAGGTCGACGCACTGGCGCATGATTTTCGCCGACTGGCGCATCTCTTCCATGCGCACGAGGTAACGGTCGAAGCAGTCGCCGTTCTTGCCGATTGGAATGTCGAAATCCATCTCGGCATAGCATTCGTAAGGCTGCGACTTGCGCAGATCCCAGGCGACGCCGGAGCCGCGCACCATGACGCCCGAAAAGCCCCAGGCCCAGGCGTCGGCCAGCGAGACGATGCCGATATCGACATTGCGCTGCTTGAAGATGCGGTTGCCGGTCAGCAGTGCGTCGAGGTCGTCGAGCGATTTCAGGAACGGATCGATCCAGTTGCCGATATCCTCGACCAGCTGCTGCGGCAGGTCCTGGTGGACGCCGCCGGGCCGAAAATAGGCTGCATGCATGCGCGAGCCACTGGCCCGCTCATAGAATACCATGAGTTTTTCGCGCTCGACGAAGCCCCACAGCGGCGGCGTCAGCGCGCCGACATCCATCGCCTGCGTCGTCACATTGAGGATGTGCGACATGATGCGGCCGATCTCGCAATAGAGCACGCGGATCAGCTGGCCGCGCTTCGGCACCTCGATACCGAGCAGCCGCTCTGCGGCCAGCGCAAAGGCATGCTCCTGGTTCATCGGCGCGCAATAGTCGAGCCGGTCGAGATAGGGCACGGCCTGCAGATAGGTTTTGGCTTCGATCAGCTTTTCAGTGCCGCGATGCAACAGTCCGATATGCGGATCGACGCGATCGACGACTTCGCCGTCCAACTCAAGAACCAGCCTCAAAACACCATGCGCTGCAGGGTGTTGAGGTCCAAAGTTGATGTTAAAATTACGGACGGAGGTTTCAGCCATTCTGGCGTCTCAATTCGTCTTGGCTTTCTCGTCGCCCGGCAGAACGTAGTCCGTCCCTTCCCATGGCGAGAGAAAATCGAAATTGCGGAATTCCTGCTTGAGCTCGACCGGCTCGTAGATGACCCGCTTGGCCTCGTCGTCGTAGCGCACCTCGACGAAACCGGTCAGCGGGAAATCCTTGCGCAGCGGATGACCCTCGAAGCCGTAATCGGTCAGAATCCGCCTGAGATCGGGATGACCCGAAAACAGCACGCCATAGAGATCGTAGGTTTCGCGTTCGAACCAGTCGGCGCCCGGAAACACACTGGTGATCGATGGCACCACAGTCTCTTCGTCCGCCTGCACCTTGAGCCGGATGCGAACATTCTGCTTCGGCGACAGCAGGTGATAGACAACGTCGAATCGCTTGGCCCGCGATGGATAATCGGCGCCGCAGACGTCGATGATCGAGATGAACTGGCATTTTGGATCGTCGCGCAGGAAGCTCACCACCTCGATCAGATCCTGCGGCTCGACCGAGATGGTGAGTTCGCCATAGGCAAACACTGCATCGCCGATCCGGCCGCTCAGCTTCTCGCCGAGATAGGTCGAGAGTTCATTCAGGCTCATCATCCCGCTCACCGCTCGATCGTGCCGGTGCGGCGGATCTTCTTTTGCAGCAGAAGGATGCCGTAGAGCAGCGCTTCCGCGCTCGGCGGACAGCCGGGCACGTAGATGTCGACCGGCACGACACGGTCGCAGCCGCGCACCACCGAATAGGAATAGTGGTAGTAGCCGCCGCCATTGGCGCAGGAGCCCATCGAGATGACGTAGCGCGGCTCAGGCATCTGGTCGTAGACCTTGCGCAGCGCCGGCGCCATCTTGTTGGTCAGCGTGCCGGCGACGATCATGATGTCCGACTGGCGCGGAGACGCGCGCGGTGCGACTCCGAAACGCTCACTGTCATAGCGCGGCATCGAGGTGTGGATCATCTCGACCGCGCAGCAGGCAAGACCAAAGGTCATAAACATCAGCGAGCCGCTGCGGGCCCAGGTGATCAGCGCCTCGGTCGAGGTTACGAGAAAGCCCTTGTCGGCAAGCTCGTCGTTGATCTCGAGGAAGAAGGGATCATTCGCCCCCACCGGCTTTCCGGTGCTGGGGTCGAGAATGCCTTTTGGCTTCGGCGCGACGAGCGTGCCGGAATTGTCGCTCAATCCCATTCCAGCGCTCCTTTCTTCCATTCATAGGCAAAGCCGATGGTCAGCACCGCCAAAAACACCATCATCGACCAGAAACCGAGCATGCCGATCTGGCTGAAAGACACGGCCCACGGAAACAGGAAGGCCACTTCCAGATCGAAGATGATGAACAGGATCGACACCAGGTAGAAGCGGATATCGAACTTCATGCGGGCGTCATCGAACGAGTTGAAGCCGCACTCATAAGCGGAAAGCTTTTCCGGATCTGGGTTGCGGTAGGCCACCAGGAAGGGTGCGGCAAGCAGCGCCAGGCCGACGACCAGCGCCACGCCGATAAACAGGACGATGGGCAGGTACGAACTCAACAATGCGTTCATGCTGCAGCTTTCCGTTGGCGGCCAATCCACTCTGATTACAGCACCGGACCCACTTGCGGAAGCGTGACAGTTTAACCACTGAACCGTTTTAGGGGGCTCTATGCTGCAACGCGGCGAGGGTTAGCGCAGGGCTTTCGGCGAAGCAAGTCAAACCTTGTTCAAAACACGGTGCTGGGCAGCATATCCGGATAAACTGGTCTGATCCACTCCTGTTTGAGTTCCTTCACTTTTTACTCCAGTTTTCTCTCCTGACATAGATGCCGACAAAACCCTGCTAGCATGACGCGGAATCATTCGCCCCCAACCTTGGTCGAACGCCGACAGAGTGCCGTCTGCATGAAGGAAAAAATCTCGCTCGCCATGGCCCGGCGCATCGCGCTTGCCGCACAGGGGTTTGCCGATCCTCGCCCTAACAGCACGCCCGATCGCCGCCATCTGGCCCGTGTGCTTGGCCGGACCGGCCTGCTGCAGATCGATTCCGTCAGCGCGGTGGTGCGCGCCCATTATATGCCGCTCTATTCGCGGCTTGGCCCCTACCCGCTTGCGCTGCTCGATAACGCCGCCGTGACGCGCAAGCGCACGGTCTTCGAATATTGGGCGCACGAAGCCTCCTTTCTGCCGGTCGAAACCTATCCGCTGATGCGCTGGCGCATGGAGCGGGCCGAACGTGGCGAGGAAATGTATAACGGACTGGCCAAGTGGGGCCGCGAACGCGCCGCCTACATTGAAGACATTTATCGCGAGGTCGTCGAACGAGGGCCGGTCGCCGCATCCGCCCTCGAAGGCCAGAAGGGAAACGGCGGCTGGTGGGGTTGGAGCGATGCCAAGCACGCTTTCGAATGGCTGTTCTGGGCCGGCCGTATCACCACGGCGTCGCGTCGTGGCTTCGAGCGGCTTTACGATCTGCCGGAGCGCGTGCTGCCGCCGGCAGTACTTGCTTTGCCGGTGCCCTCCCCGGAAGATGCGCACCGCGAATTGCTGCGCATTTCCGCCCGCGCCCACGGCGTCGCGACAGCGGGCGACCTGCGCGACTATTTCCGTCTCTCTCCCGCCGACATCAAGGGCCGCATTGAGGAACTGGTCGACGCAGGTGATCTTTTGCCGGTTCGCGTCGAAGGCTGGGACAAAACAGCCTATCTTCACAGGGATGCCCGTTTTCCGCGCAAGATCGAGGCGCGCGCCTTGCTTGCGCCGTTCGATCCCGTCGTCTTCGAACGAGCGCGCACGGAAAGACTGTTCAACTTCCGCTATCGCATCGAGATCTACACCCCGGCCGAAAAGCGCCAATACGGCTATTACGTGCTGCCGTTCCTGCTCGGCGAAAGGATCGTGGCGCGCGTCGACCTCAAGGCCGACCGCCCCGCCGGCGTGCTGCGCGTCCATGCCGCCTATGCCGAGCCCGGCGCCCCGCCGCAAACCGCCGCCGAACTCTTCGAGGAGTTGAAGCTGATGCAGGGTTGGCTCGGCCTGGACCGCATCGAGGTGACGCCGGCCGGTGATCTGGGTTCGGCTCTCGCCGACATTGCCGCGTCGTAGACGTGCGTTGACACGACTGCCTGCACAAGCCTAAATCCGGTTCAGACGGTCTCCTCTCGGCAAAGGGAGGAGCCAAGAGGGAATGCGGTGCGAAATCCCCGATTTCAAATCCGCGGCTGTCCCCGCAACTGTAAGCGACGAGCCAAGGCCGAAAACCACTGGGACGGTCCCGGGAAGGCGGCACCAAGGCGATGACCCGCGAGCCAGGAGACCTGCCGTCTAGGACATAAGAATCCGATCGCCTGGCGGGTTTTCCGGGCAAGGAGCCTGATTTGGAACGCGACAGCAGTTTTTCGGCTGAGACAGCGGGCGTATTGTCCGGCGATGATGATGCTCTGGCCGACGTCACCGTGATCGTCTGCGCCTCCTGCCGGGACGAAACCGGCTCCGATGGCCATCCCCGCGCCGGCGAATTGTTGGCCGAAGACACGCGCCGCGCTGTATCAGGCGAAAATATCAGTATCCGCACCGTCGAATGCCTCGGCAACTGCAAGCGCCGGCTGAGCGCCGCGATCCTGCGCGACGGCTGCTGGAGCTATGTCTTTGGCGACCTGACCGTGACCAGCGGCGCCGATCTGGTCGCCGGTGCAAAGCTCTTCGCCACCTCGACGGACGGCCTCATTCCATGGCGCGGCCGGCCCGATTGCCTGAAACGCGGCCTCGTCGCCCGCATTCCTCCCCTCGACCTTGTTAAGGATCAGATATGACCACTTCCGTCTCCCGCGTGCCCTGCACCGTCGTCACCGGCTTCCTCGGCGCCGGCAAGACGACGCTGATCCGCCATCTGCTCGAAAACGCCGGCGGCAAGCGGCTGGCCATCATCGTCAACGAGTTCGGCGATATCGGCATCGACGGCGAGATTCTGAAGGGATGCGGCATCGACACCTGCCCTGAGGAAAACATCGTCGAACTGGCCAATGGCTGCATCTGCTGCACCGTCGCCGACGACTTCGTCCCGGCGCTCGACCAGATCCTGTCGCTATCGCCGAAAGTCGACCATATCCTGATCGAAACCTCCGGGCTGGCTCTGCCCAAGCCGCTGGTCCAGGCCTTCCAGTGGCCGACGGTCAAGAGCCGGGTGACCGTCGATGGCGTCATTGCGGTCGTCGACGGACCGGCGCTGGCGGAAGGCCGCGTCGCCAACGACATGGACGCCCTGCAGGCGCAGCGCGCGCAGGACGAGACGCTCGACCACGATGATCCGGTCGAAGAGGTGTTCGAGGACCAGCTCGCCTGCGCCGACCTGATCATATTGTCGAAGAGCGACCTGATGGACGCCGCCGGCTCGGCCCGTGCCAATGCCATCATCGGCGAGCATGCCGCGCGCGCCGTCAAGATCGTGCCGACCTCGCAGGGTAAGGTCGATCCGTCTGTGCTGCTCGGCCTCGGCCTTGCCGTCGAGGACGACATCGAGAACCGCAAGACCCATCACGACGACGAGCTCGACCATGAGCATGACGATTTCGACTCGTTCGTCATCGACATTCCATCGATCGCCAATCCCGACGAGCTGGCGTTGCGCGTCGCCACCGCGGCCGAGGAAGAAAACGTGCTGCGCGTCAAGGGTTTCGTCGAGGTCGGCGGCAAGCCGATGCGGCTCCTGCTGCAGGCCGTCGGCCCACGCGTCAATCACTATTACGACCGCGCCTGGACCGCCGAGGACGAGCGCCGTTCGCGCCTCGTCGTCATCGGCCTGAAAGGGCTGAACCGCCCGGCCATCGAGCGTATTCTCGCCGGCTGACCTCAGGCACGAGCCGCGATGCACATCCTCACCACAACATCCGCCTCGCTCGACGATCTCGCCGAGCCTGTTGATCTCAGGCAGACGCCTGCGGATGTCGTGGCGCTGTCCTTCACCGACAGCGATCTGGCCGGGCTGGCAGCAGCGTGGAAGGCGGACGCGGATCGCCTGCCATCGATGCGGCTGGCGGCCTTGCGCGACCTGCGCCATCCGATGTCCGTCGATCTCTGGATCGACAGCGTCGCCCGGCACGCCAGGGTTATTTTGGTTCGCGTCCTCGGCGGTTACGACTGGTGGCGCTACGGCTGCGACCAGCTCGCCTCGATCGCCCGCGCACGCGGCATAAAACTGGCGCTGCTGCCCGGCGAATGCCGCGACGAGGATCTCCGGCTAATCGAATGCTCGACGCTGCCGCGCGAAGAACTCGACGGCCTGCTGGGCTATTTTCGCGAAGGCGGCCCGGCCAACATGACGGCGCTGGTGCATCGGCTGGCAGGTCTCGCCGGATCAGGTGTGGCGGTCGCTGAACCTGTCAGCGTGCCAAAAGCCGGCTACTATCAACCGGGACTGGGGATCGTCGAGCGCGACGTCCCCCTCCCCCTCGAGGGGAGGGTCCGGCCGCAGGGGGGGGGGGGGGGCGCCTGTAACCCGCCCAAACGCTTTTACGCGCGCCGGAATAAAAAACCGTCCACCCCGCCCCCAACCCCCCCCCCCGGCCCTTCGGGCCACCCTCCCCTCAAGGGGGAGGGGGACGTCGTGCCAATTCTCTTCTACCGTTCGATGCTGCTCGCCGCCGATGTCGCGCCGATCGACGCATTGTTCGAAGCGCTCGGGCAGCGTGGCATCATCCCTGTCCCCATTTTCGTCTCCAGCCTCAAGGATCCGGTCTCGCTGGCCTTTGTCGAGACTGCGCTTGCTGCGCTAAACCCTGCCGCGATCATCACCGCCACGGCCTTCGCCTCCGGTGCTGAGCCCGGCGTCGAAACCCTGTTCGACCGCGCCGGCGTGCCGGCATTCCAGGTCATTGTGGCGACAACACGCCGCGATATCTGGCAAAACAATCAGCGCGGCCTGGCGCCCGCCGACCTGGCCATGCATGTCGTCCTGCCCGAACTCGACGGCCGCATTCTTGCCGGTGCCATTTCCTTCAAGGGAGAGAGCGAGGTCGATCCGGCGCTGGCCTTCCGCGCTTTCGCCAACCGGCCGGAGCCGGACCGCGTCGCGCAGGTGGCGAACCGTGTCGAAGCTTTCATCCGCCTGCAGCGGACGCCGCGCGCGGAACGCAAGCTGGCCATCCTGATCCCCGACTATCCAAGCGCGCCCGGCCGCACCGGCTACGCCGTCGGCCTCGACGTGCCGTCCAGCGTGCTGGCGATGCTGCACGACTTGAGCGAACAGGGCTACACCGTTGAAGGGATTCCGCAAACGCCGCGGGAGTTGCTGGATGAGTTGGAGCGCAGTGACGAAGGATTGGGGCTGAAGGATTATCTCGACCTTTCGACGCAATTGCCTGCTGAGGCAATAGCTGCCGTGACGGCCGCGTGGGGGAATGCGGCAGATGAGACAGGTTTGTGCGATGCGCCCCCCTCTGTCCTGCCGGACATCTCCCCCTCAAGGGGGGAGATTGCGCTGTCGTCGCTGCTTTCGCCAATTACCGAGGATGTTAAGGAAGAGCCGTCGGCGGAACTGTCGATCTCCCCCCTTGAGGGGGAGATGCCAAGTGGTGGCAAAGAGGGCAGGACAGAGGGGGGTGTTCAAGCGCCTACCGCCGCAAGATTCCCCTTCCGCGCCGCCACCTTCGGCAATGTCACCGTGGCGCTGGCGCCTGACCGCGGGCGCTCGGCCGACCGTCGCGCTGACTATCACGACCCGACGCTGCCGCCTCGACATGCGCTGATCGCCTTCGGCCTTTGGCTGCGCAAGACGGTCAGCGTCCATGCCCTCATCCATGTCGGCGCCCATGGCACGCTGGAATGGCTGCCCGGCAAGACCGTGGCACTCGGCGAAAACTGCTTCCCCGAGATCGTCACCGGTCCCCTGCCCGTCGTCTATCCCTTCATCGTCTCCAACCCGGGAGAGGCCGCACAAGCCAAGCGGCGCATTGCCGCCGTCACCCTCGGCCATCTGCCGCCGCCGCTGACCGGCGCCGGACTGGACGAAAACCAGCACCAGCTTGAACGGCTGGTCGACGAATATGCCCAGGCTGACGGGCTCGACCGCCGCCGTCGCGATCGCCTGGCGAGGCTGATCGTCGAAACCGCGCAAAAGACCGGTCTCGCTTCCGAGGCCGGCGTCGCCGGAACCGACGCGCCCGACGAAGCGCTGCGCCGCATCGACGCCTGGCTCTGCGACCTCAAGGATTTCGCCATCAAGGACGGCCTTCACATCTTTGGCCGCTCAGCCCAGGGCGAGACCGATCCGCTGCGCCGGCAAAGTGCGGCGGCCGAGAAGTCTGCGCTGCTCGCCGCCCTCGACGGCCGCCATGTCGCTGCAGGTCCTGCCGGCGCGCCAGCGCGTGGCCGTCGCGATGTCCTGCCGACCGGCCGCAACCTGTTCACATCAGATCCACGCACCATGCCGACGCCGACATCCTTCGATCTCGGCAGGGCTGCCTCCGACGAGGTCTTGCGCAGCTACATGCAATCGCATGGCGACTGGCCGCGCTCGCTGGTCATCGACCTGTGGGGCTCGGCCTCGCTGCGCACCGGCGGCGAAGAGATCGCGCAAGGGCTGGCGCTGATGGGCTGCCGGCCGCAATGGGATTCTGCCACCGGCCGCGTCACCGGCATCGAGGTGCTGCCGCCGGCCACCCTTGGCCGCCCGCGCGTCGATGTCACCTGGCGCATTTCAGGCCTGTTCCGCGATATGTTCCCGACCCAGATCGCCCTGATCGATGCGGCCGCCAACGCCGTCGCCGCCCGCGACGAGGACGCGACGGAAAACCCGCTCGCGGCCAAGGCCCGCGCTGACGGTAAGATCAGCCCGCGCATTTTCGGCACCTCGCCCGGCACCTACGGCGCCGGCGTCGAGGATTTATTGTCGAGCGGCGACTGGGCCGCGCGCGAAGAGATCGGTCGCGCCTATCTCGACGCCACTTCGCATGCCTATGGCGGCGCCGACGGGGAAGGGATTTCGTCGCCAGGCGCTTTTGAGGACCGTATCGCCGAGGCCGACCTTCTCGTCCATACGGGAGACGATCCCGGCCGCGATATTTTGGAAGGCTCCGCCGATGTCGCCTTCATTGGCGGCTTTTCGGCGGCGCTTGCGACGCTCGGCAAGAACGCCGACGTGATCGTCCTCGACACCACGGACCCGCAAAAGCCGAAGCCGCGCTCGATCGGAGAAGCGGTGTCGCGCGTCGTGCGGGCGCGTGCCGTCAACCCGCGCTTCATTGCCGGCCAGATGCGGCACGGCCCGCGCGGCGCTTCGGAATTCGCCGAGACGGTCGACCGGCTGGTCGGCTTTGCCGAGACCACTCATGCCATATCGGGCGCGCTGATCGAGGCCGTGCACGACGCCTATCTTAGCGATCCCACGGTTCGCGCCTTCATCCTGCGCGAGAACCCGGCGGCGGCGAAAATCATCGCCGAGCGGTTTCTGTCGGCGCGGCGGCGCGGTCTCTGGCACCCGCTGCGCAATTCCGTCGACGACGACCTCGCCGCATTGATCGCCCAAGCCCAGGGGGTGGCGGCATGAACGCCTTCTCCCGACGCGGCGCCTGCCCCGCTTTGTCCGCGCCGATGCAGACCGGCGACGGGCTTCTGGTGCGGCTGAACCCGGTCGCTGGAGGACTCTCGCCGAAGTCCTTGGTCGCACTCGGTGAATCCGCATCGCAGCACGGCAACGGCATCATGGAAGTGACTGCTCGCGGCAGCCTGCAGATACGCGGTCTGACGCCGGCCAGCGCGCGGCTTCTGGCCGTCGAGGTCGATGCAATGGGTATCGCGGTGCGCACCGGCGTGCCGGTCGAGACCGGGCCGCTGGCGGGGCTGGATCCCGAGGAGATCGCCGACCCGCGCCCATTAGCCGAGCAGATTCGGGCGGCAATTGGTGAAGCTGGGCTGGCACAGCGCCTTGGCCCGAAGGTTTCGGTAATCGTCGATGGTGGCGGACGGCTGACCATGGGTGCGGTGGCGGCCGATGTCAGGCTGGCAGCAATGCGGACCGATGCGGGAACGCAGTGGCAGGTGGCTGTCGCCGGCGACGGTCAGACTGCGACGCTACTCGTCATGGTCAAGGAAGATGAGGCCTGTGACATC
Organism: Mesorhizobium sp. WSM4840; assembly: GCF_055811755.1. Classification (NCBI taxonomy): domain Bacteria; kingdom Pseudomonadati; phylum Pseudomonadota; class Alphaproteobacteria; order Hyphomicrobiales; family Phyllobacteriaceae; genus Mesorhizobium; species Mesorhizobium sp. WSM4840. The sequence goes on along the minus strand of NZ_JBVVQD010000004.1, from coordinate 251,732 downwards.
GCCGTCGCGATTCTGAGGATGATCGCCGAAAAAGGCCGCGAAGCCCATACAAGGGATTTGACGGAGAGGCAGCTAAGATCTCTCGCAAGTTGGCATTCCTTCGCGCCCCCCTCTGTCCTGCCGGACATCTCCCCCACGAGGGGGGAGATTTCGCCCTTGTCTCCGCTTTCGCCAATCACCCGAGGTGCTAAGGGGGAGCCGCCGGCGAAGCTGCCGATCTCCCCCCAAGTGGGGGAGATGTCCGGCAGGACAGAGGGGGGCGCCGTGGAACGCCTTCCTGGGCCGGCTCGCTTGCCCATTGGCGTTTTCGATCTGACAGATGGCACCGCCCTTGGCATCGGCCTTCCCTTCGGCAGCATGCCGGCGCAAAAACTCATCGAGCTCACGCAACAGGCCCTCACCCTCGGCGCAACCGAAATCCGCCTGGCGCCGCAGCGCGCGCTGCTTTTCCTCGGCCTCTCCCCAACCGCCTGCCACTCGCTCCAGCAAGCCGCCACCACCCTCGGCTTCGTTACCGACGCTGCCGACCCACGCACGAAAATCGCCGCTTGCCCCGGTGCCCCCGCCTGCGCCTCCGGCCGGATCGCCGCGCGCGACATCGCCGAGACCATCGCCGTAGAAAACCGCGACCTCCTCGATGCCTCCGTCACCCTGCACATTTCCGGCTGCGCCAAGGGCTGTGCCCATCCCGGCCCGGCTGCGCTGACACTGGTCGGCGGCGAAAACGGGGCCGGACTTGTCGTGGACGGGACGGCAAAAATCCTTCCCGCCGGATACAGGCCTGGTTATGACGCCGCGCGCGGCATTGGCCGCATTGCCGCAGCCATCCGCGAAGCACGATTTCGAGGCGAGACCACCGCCGCCTGCCTGACAAGGCTTGGCGCGGCCGGTGTCACCGAACTCTACCGACAGGACTGAACATGCCCGCCCACACCGCCTACGACTACATCCATGACGGCACGGCGATCTATGAGCGCTCCTTCGCCATCATTCGCGCCGAGGCCGACCTGTCGCGCTTTTCCGATGCCGAGGCCGATGTCGCCATCCGCATGATCCATGCCTGCGGCCAGGTAGAGGCCGCGCAGCACTTTGTTTTTTCCGAGGATTTTGTTGCCGCCGCACGCGCGGCTTTGGCGGGTGGCGCGCCGATCTTCTGCGACGCTCAGATGGTCTCGCATGGCGTGACACGCGCCCGGTTGCCGGCCGGCAACGAGGTGATCTGCACGCTGCGCGATCCGCGAACCTCCGACATCGCGAAAAGGATCGGCAACACCCGCTCCGCTGCAGCCATCGACCTGTGGGGCGAGCGGATGGCCGGTTCAGTCGTCGCCATCGGCAATGCGCCGACAGCACTTTTCTACCTGCTGGAAAGGCTGCGCGACGGCGCGCCAAAGCCTGCGGCGATCATCGGCATGCCGGTCGGTTTCGTCGGCGCTGCCGAATCGAAGGACGCGCTGGCCGACAATTCCTATAGCGTGCCCTACGCAATCGTGCGCGGCAGGCTGGGCGGCAGCGCCATGACCGCCGCAGCACTCAACGCATTGGCGAGGCCGGGCCTGTGAACGCGATTGCAAAAGGCAGGCTTATAGGCGTCGGCACCGGTCCCGGCGACCCCGAACTGCTAACGCTCAAGGCCGTGCGCGCGCTGGCCGAGGCCGACGTGGTTGCGCATTTCGCCAAGCGCGGCAACAACAGCAACGCGCGCGCCATCGTCGGCGCACATTTTCGTCCTGATTTGATCGAGTTGCCGCTGCTCTATCCCGTGACCACCGAAATCGACAAGGATCACAGCGATTACCGGTCGCAGATAATGGATTTCTACGAAGAGTCGGCCGTAAAGGTCGCCGAGCATCTCAGCGCCGGCAGGATGGTCGCGGTGCTTTCGGAAGGCGACCCGCTGTTCTACGGCTCCTATATGCATCTGCATGTCAGGCTGGCGCACCGCTTTCCAACAGAGGTCATTCCCGGCGTCACCGCGATGTCCGGGTGCTGGTCGGCGACGGGCCTGCCGATCGTCCAGGGCGACGATGTATTGACAGTGCTGCCGGGCACAATGAGCGAATTCGAGCTGACGCGCCGCCTCGCCGATACCGATGCCGCCGTCATCATGAAGGTTGGACGCAACCTGCCCAAGATCAGGCGCGCACTGGAAGCGACCGACAAGCTGGCGCGTGCCGTCTATGTCGAGCGCGGCACCATGCCGGGCGGCGTCTCGATGCGGCTGGCCGACAAGCAGGACGATAAGGCGCCCTATTTCGCCATCGTGCTGGTGGCCGGCTGGTCCGGCCGCCCTGAAGCATTGGTGGAGGCCGGGGCATGAGCGGCCGCCTGACCGTCATCGGGCTTGGGCCCGGCAATGCCGACCAGGTGACGCCGGAGGCAAGCCGCGCCGTCGCAGAGGCAAAATTCTTCTACGGCTACAAGCCGTATCTCGACCGGCTCGATCTGCGCCCCGACCAGACCCGCGTCGCCTCGGACAATCGCGAGGAGCTGTCCCGCGCCAAGGACGCGCTGGTAAAGGCTGCGCAGGGCCATGATGTCGCCGTCGTCTCGGGCGGCGACCCCGGCGTCTTTGCCATGGCGGCAGCCGTCTGCGAGGCGATCGAGGCCGGCCCGGCCGAATGGCGTGCCGTTGACGTGGCGATGCTGCCGGGCATCACCGCAATGCTCGCGGTCGCTGCCCGCATCGGCGCACCGCTCGGCCATGATTTCTGCGCCATCTCGTTGTCCGACAATCTAAAACCCTGGGACCTGATCGAGCTGCGGCTGCTGGCGGCGGCGGGCGCCGGCTTCGTCATCGCGCTCTACAATCCGACCAGCAAGGCTCGCCCCTGGCAGCTTGGCCGCGCCTTCGAATGCCTCACAGCGATCCTGCCCGGCACCACGCCGGTCGTCTTCGGCCGTGCCGCCGGCCGCCCCGACGAGCGCATCGAGGTCGTTCTGCTGGCGGAAGCCGATGCGGAAAAGGCCGACATGGCGACCTGCATCATCATCGGCTCGCCGGAAACCAGGATCATCAAGCGCGGTGAAAAACCGGCGCTGGTCTACACGCCGCGTTCGGCGGCGGGCCCAAGAAAATGACTGACCAGAAAATGATCGACCATTGCGGCAAGCGCTTCGACGGTCTCCGCCGACGTAACGTCCGGCAGCGCCGGTCTGCGGATCATGACCACCTCAATGCCGAGCGCCCGCGCTGCGGCGATCTTGCCGTAGGTCGCCTCGCCGCCGCTGTTCTTGGAAACGACGACGTCGATGCGGTGTTCCAGAAGCAGTGCACGTTCGTCGGCTTCCCGGAACGGCCCGCGCGCCAAGAGATAGGTAGCATCGGGCACAGCGAGCATTGGCTCGACCGGATCGACGCTGCGGATGAGATAGTGATGTTGGGCTGCGGCCTCAAAAGCGGCGACCTCCTGCCGGCCCAACGCCAGGAGGGCGCGGCGCGACACAGCGCCCAGCGCCGTCACCGCGCTGGAAACGCTGTCGACCAGCGTCCACCGGTCACCTTCGGCAGGCTCCCAGCCTGGGCGCCTGAGCGCAACGAGGGGCACGCCGGTGTTGCCCGCCGCCTCCGCTGCGTTGGCGGAGATTTTCGCCGCATAGGGATGCGTGGCGTCGATCAGCAGGCCGACGTCGGTCTCGCGGAGATACGCCGCCAGTCCATCGGCGCCGCCGAAACCACCCACCCGCGTCGGCACACCTTGCGCGACAGGATTTTCGGTGCGGCCGGCCAGCGACAGCGTGAGCGACACATCGGTGCGCGCGGCCAGCTTTCCCGTCAGTTGCCGGGCTTCGGTGGTTCCGCCGAGGATCAGAATGCGGTGGGTCATCATGCCTGCTGAAGGTCCGCGCGCCGCCCGGCTCACACAAAAATGGCTAACGATCGTCGGCATCGGCGAGGACGGTGTAGCGGGTCTCGGCGAAGAGGCCAAGCGGCTGATCGCCGAGGCCGAATTCGTCTTCGGCGGCACGCGCCACCTTGCCCTTGTCGCGTCACTCGCCAAAGGCGAGGCACGTGCCTGGCCGATCCCTTTCGATGCCGAGATGCGCGACGTGCTGGCACTTGCGGGTAAAAAGGTCTGCGTGCTGGCTTCAGGCGATCCGTTCTTCAATGGCGTCGGCGTCACCCTTGCTCGCAAGATTCCTTCCCAAGAGATGCAGGTGATCCCCGCCCCTTCGGCCATGTCGCTGGCCGCCGCCCGCCTCGGCTGGGCGCTGCAGGGTATCGAGACCATTTCGCTGCACGGCCGCTCGATCGACCTGATCCGGCCGCTGCTGCATCCGGGCACCCGCATCCTTGCGCTGACCTCGGACGGCGATGCACCAGCGGCGATTGCGCGCCTGCTGACCGAACTCGACTTCGGCGCCTCACGGCTGACGATTCTGGAGGCACTGGGTGGCCCGAACGAAAGGCTGCGTTCGGCGCGCGCGGACGCCTTCGACCTCGAAAAGATCAATCCGCTCAACGTTCTGGCAATCGAAGTTGACTCAACTTCGGAAGCACGCATCCTGCCGCTGACATCGGGCCTTGGCGATCATTTGTTCGAGCATGACGGCCAGATCACCAAGCGCGAGGTGCGCGCCATCACCCTGTCCGCCCTCGCTCCCAGGCGCGGCGAATTGCTGTGGGACATCGGCGCCGGCTCGGGCTCAATTGGCATCGAATGGATGCTGGCCCATCCCACGATGCGCGCCATTGCCATCGAGGCCGATCCAACCCGCGCCGCTCGCATCCGCCGCAACGCTTCACACTGCGGCGTGCCCGGCCTTGTCGTGGTCGAAGGCTCGGCACCAAAGGCGCTTGCCAGGCTAGGCACGCCCGACGCGATCTTCATCGGCGGCGGCGGCAGCGATACCGGCGTGCTGGGCGCGGCCATCAAGGCACTGCGTGTTGGCGGCCGGCTGGTCGCCAGCGCGGTGACGCTGGAGATGGAGGCGCTGCTTCTCGCCCGTCACGCCGCGCTCGGCGGCGATCTCACCCACATCTCTATCTCCCGTGCTTCACCGGTTGGTTCGATGCAGGCATGGCGGCCGGCTATGCCGGTCACCCAATGGAGCTGGGTCAAGCCATGATGATCGCGGGCATCGGCAGCCGCAAAGGCGTGAGTGTGCAAGACGTTCTTGCGGCGATAGAAACCGCGCTGGAAGCGCATGGGCTGGCGATGACGGCGCTGTCTGCCTTGGCGACGACCGAATTCAAACGCAGCGAAGAGGCCATTTTTGCTGCCGGCCGTAAACTCGATCTCCCGGTCATAGTGGTGGATGTTGCTGGCTCTGAACCGTCGCTCCCCCTCACCCGGCCTCCGCTTCGCTCGGCCGACCTCTCCCCGAGGGGAGAGGAGATCACGCACGCTGGCGCCAGTCTCTTCTCCCCAGCGAGGAGAAGGTGGCTCGAAGGGCCGGATGAGGGGGCCGCATTGCTCAGCCGTTCCGACCTGTCGCAGGCGCGTGCCGGCACGCCGTCGGTTTCCGAAGCCTCCGCGCTTGCCGCCGCCGGAAAAGGCGCGAAATTGCTTGGGCCGCGCATCGTGCTCGGCCCGGTCACCTGCGCCATCGCCATCAGCGGAGACGCGGCATGACCGTCCACTTCATCGGCGCCGGACCTGGCGCAGCCGACCTCATCACCTTGCGCGGCAGCAGACTGCTGGCAAGCTGCCCGGTCTGCCTCTATGCCGGCTCGATCGTCGCCCCGGAACTGTTGCAGCACTGCGCGCCCGGCACGAAATTGATCGACACCGCGCCGATGTCGCTCGACGAGATCGAAGCGGAATATGTGGCGGCCCACCAGGCCGGCCACGATGTCTCCCGCCTGCATTCCGGCGACCTGTCAGTGTGGAGCGCTGTCGCCGAGCAGATCCGCCGGCTGGAGAAGCACGGCATCGCCTATACGCTGACGCCGGGCGTGCCCTCCTTCGCTGCTGCCGCGGCAGCGCTGCGCCGCGAGCTGACCGTTCCCGAAGTCGCGCAAAGCCTGGTGCTGACCCGCATCTCCGGTCGTGCCTCGAAAATGCCGTCCGGCGAAACTCTGGCCGGCTTCGGCCGCACCGGCGCGACGCTGGCCATTCATCTTGCCATCCACGCCATCGATCGTGTTGTCGCCGAGCTGACGCCGTTCTATGGCGCCGATTGCCCGGTGGCAGTCGTCTTCCGTGCCTCCTGGCCGGACGAGCGCGTGCTGACCGGCACACTGGCCACCATCGAGGCGCAATTGGCCGCCGATCCGATGGAGCGCACGGCAATCATCTTCGTCGGCCGTTCGCTGGCAGCGGAAGGCTTTCGCGAGAGTTCACTTTACGACGCCCACTACCAGCGGCGTTTTCGCGGGCGGGACGGATTGTGAACGACGGCACCGGAAACAACAGCGGAAACGCCACGATCGAACAGGCTTTGGCTCGGCTGAACTTCAAGCCGCGCCAGCTGGAGCCGGGCCATGTCTGGCTGGCCGGCGCCGGCCCCAGCGATCCCGGCTGCCTGACTCTGGAAGTGCTGGCCGCGCTTGGGCAGTGCGATGCGCTCGTCTACGACGCGCTGGTATCGCCCGATATCGTCGCTGTCGCCGAGGCCGCGGAGCTGTTCTACGCCGGCAAGCGCGGCGGCCAGCCATCGATGAAGCAGGACGACATCACCGCTCTGCTGGTTCGGCTGGCGCGAGAAGGCCGCCGCGTCGTCAGGCTGAAGGGTGGCGACCCCTATATTTTCGGTCGCGGCGGCGAAGAGGCGCTTGCGCTCGCCCGCGAAAACATCCCGTTCCGCGTGCTGTCCGGCCTGACTTCGGGCCTCAGCGCGCTTGCCGGTGCCGGCATCCCGGCCACCATGCGCGGCATCAACAAGGCGGTGATCCTGGCCACCGGCCACGCCGCCGGCACCGATGACGACCTCGACTGGGCAGCAATCGCCCGCACCGGCCAGCCGGTCGTCGTCTATATGGGCATGGCCAATCTGCCGCTGATATCAGCCTCGCTGCTCGAGGGCGGACTGGCGCCGTCGACGCCGGCGGCGGTGATCGTTGCCGCGACGACGCCGCAGGAGCGCATCGTCGTCGCCACGCTCGCCACCATCGCCGAGGAGGCGGCCGCCGCCGGGTTGACCTCACCGGCGCTGATCGTCATCGGCGGCATCGTCGCGATGCGCGCGGCATTGGCGGGCGAGCGATGACCCGCGCGATCATCATCGGCGCGCCGCGCTCGGGCTCGGGCAAGACCAGCGTCACCATCGGCATCCTGCGCGCGCTCGCCAAGCGCGGCCTTAAAGTGCGTGGCGCCAAATCCGGCCCCGATTATATCGACCCCGGCTTCCACACCGCCGCGACAGGCCTTTCCGGCGTCAATCTCGACAGCTGGGCAATGCCGCCCGCCTTGCTCAACGCGCTGGCCGGTGACGCAACTGAAGATGCCGATTTCATCTTTCTCGAAAGTGCGATGGGCTTGTTCGACGGGATTCCCGCTGCTCCGGGCCGCACAGGCTCGGCCGCAGACCTTGCCCGGCTCTACGGCCTGCCGGTACTGCTGGTGCTCGATGTTTCCGGGCAGTCGACCACGGCGGCGGCCGTCGCCAAGGGTTTTGCTACATATGACCCCGATGTGCGCATGGCCGGCGTCGTGCTCAACCGGCTGGGCAGCGAGCGTCACCGCCGGCTTTGCAGCGACGCGATCGAAGCGCTCGATCTGCCAGTGGTCGGCGCGATCCTGCGCGATCCATCGCTCAACCTGCCGGAGCGCCATCTCGGCCTCGTCCAGGCCGGCGAATATGAGAATTTGATGGTGCATCTCGACCGACTGGCCGACATGGTCGAACGCTCGCTCGACCTCGACGCCATTATGGCACTGGCGGCACCATTTGAACCTGCGCCGGGCAACTTCAGCGACGCGCTGCCACCGCCCGGCCAGCGCATCGCACTGGCCGAGGACGCTGCCTTCACCTTTCTCTATCCGCATGTCGCGGCGCATTGGCACAAAGCCGGGGCGGAAATCGTCCCCTTTTCGCCGCTCGCCGACGAACCGCCCAGCGACAGTTGCGATGTCTGCTGGCTGCCCGGCGGCTATCCCGAGCTTCACGCCGGCCGCCTTGCGGCGGCTGCGAATTTCCAGGCCGGCATTGAGACGTTTTCGGCAACGCGGCCGGTGCATGGCGAGTGCGGCGGCTTCATGGTGCTCGGCGAGGCGCTGGAGGACGCATCGGGCGAGACGCACAGGATGCTCGGCCTGCTCGGTCACTCGACCAGTTTTGCCAAGCGAAAGATGAATCTCGGCTACCGCGAGGCGCGGCTGCGCGCCGATTGCCCGCTTGGAGCCCAAGGCGCGCTGATCCGCGGCCACGAATTCCACTATGCGCAGATGAGCGCGACTGGCAATGACGAGCCATTGGCCGACCTCGCTGACGGCCAGGGCAATCCGCTCGGCGCCTCCGGTTACCGCCGCGGCCATGTCAGCGGCACGTTCTTCCATGCCATTGCGAGAGCCTAGAGCATGATCCCGAACCGGAGGTCCGCGTCAACGAAAAGTGGGAACCGGTTTTCGGAATAGATCATGCTCAAACTCAAGGACATGCCCCCTTCGCCCCGCCAAGCGCTCGATGACATCGCGCTCTGCTTCGTCTTCTTCACCCGGCTGCCGCTGCCGGTCGTCGATCTCCGGGACCGCAGCCTTGCTGCCGCGATCTGGGCAGCGCCGGTCGCCGGCCTCGCCGTCGCTCTGATTGGCGCCTTGGTTTACGCGATCGGGACCTGGCTCGGCCTTGCATCTGGCCCGGCAGCGGCACTTGCCCTTGCCGCGACCTTGCTCGCCACCGGCTGCATGCATGAAGACGGACTTTCGGATGTCGCCGACGGTTTTGGTGGCGGCAAGACACGCGAGAAAAAACTGGAGATCATGCGCGACAGCCGCATCGGCGCCTATGGCGCTTGTGCGCTCGGCCTCTCGCTGCTGATCCGCTGGAGCGTGCTTTCCGAATTCGCCAGCCCGGCGCAGGTTCTCGCCGCTCTCATTGCCGCGCATGCCGGTTCGCGCGGCCTGCTCGGCGCTTTCATGCATCTGTTGCCGCCGGCTCGCAGCGACGGTCTCTCGGTTGACGCAGGCACCGTGTCGGCCGAAACCGCCATTGCCGGTGCCGTGCTCGGCGCCGTCGTACTGCTGACGCTAGGGTTCGATGGCGCGATCGCCGCGCTCATCCTGCTCGGCCTGTTGTTTGCCGCCTTCCGCGTACTGTGCCGCAGCCAGATCGGCGGCCAGACCGGCGACACGGTCGGCGCGCTGCAGCAGTTTGGCGAGATCGCAATCCTGCTCGTCGCTTCCGTTCACCTTTCCTGACCCTGTTTCGGAGACTTTGCCCCCATGCCTTTCAAATCGCTTAATGAATTGCGCGCGGCCTGCCTCGACCTGCCTGCCGGCAGCGACGCTGCGGCAAATGCCGTCGCCCGCCGCCAAAACACGCTGACCAAGCCGCAAGGCAGCCTCGGCCGGCTGGAAACCATAGCGGCTTGGCTTGCTCGCTGGCAGGGTCGCGACATGCCGCAGCTCGATCGCGTCAAAGTCTTCGTCTTTGCCGGCAACCACGGCGTCACCGCACAGGGCGTGTCGGCCTTCCCGTCAGAGGTCACCGTGCAGATGGTGGCGAATTTCGCCGGCGGCGGCGCCGCGATCAACCAGCTCGCCCGCATCGCCGGCGCCGAACTCGACGTCATTCCGCTAGACCTCGACCGTCCGACCGGCGACTTCACGCAAGAGCCGGCGATGGACGACGAGGCGTTCCTCGCCGCCGTCTCGGCCGGCTACGGCGCCGTGACGAAAGACCTCGACCTCGTCTGTTTCGGCGAGATGGGCATCGGCAACACCACGCCGGCGGCAGCCATTTCAGCCGCCCTTTTCGGCGGCGGCGCGGAAAAATGGACCGGCCGCGGCACCGGCGTCGACGATGCCGGCCTGGTGCGCAAGATCACCGCCATCGAGGCCGGCCTCAAGCGCCACGCCGAGGCCCTTGCCGACCCACTGACGGTCGCGGCAGCACTCGGCGGACGCGAACTCGCCGCCATCTTCGGTGCCACGCTGGCCGCACGCCATTTAGGCGTACCGGTGCTGCTCGACGGCTTCGTCTGCACCGCCGCCGCAGCACCGCTGGCAAGATTGCACCCCGCCGGCCTCGCCCACACGCTTGCCGCCCATGTCTCGGCCGAATCCGGCCATCGCCGCCTGCTCGAGGCGCTCGGCCTGCCGCCGCTGCTCGATCTCGGCATGCGGCTCGGCGAAGGTTCCGGCGCCTGCCTCGCCGTCAACATCGTCCGCTCGGCGCTCGAATGCCACGCCCGCATGGCAAGTTTTGCAGAGGCCGGCGTGTCGGAGAAGTAAATGCTCGCAAACTCATGAGAGGCGACACGGCTCGATACAGGGGCGTGAGACGGCATTTATCGTCTCACGTTCTCACCCTGTTCCACGGTCTTTCCACCTAAGTCTTTGAAATCTTTGGTGGGTGCGACAGGGATCGAACCTGTGACCCGCTGATTAAGAGTCAGCTGCTCTACCAACTGAGCTACGCACCCACTCGCCGGTAAAACCAGCGTCGGCGGGCATATAGCCGCCGCCATCCGCCATGTCCAGCCCTGCCGGATTCATTTCCCGACAAATCGCGCCGGGTTTCGTCTTCCTAGGGCGGAGCGAACGCGAAGCGGAGCAGAGACCCTAGGATCCATGCCGTAACAGTCGCCCAAAATGCAGCGGTGTAGAATGCGCTCATGCGCATAAGAGCCGCACGGTTTCAATCGGAGAGCCCACCACTCCAGAAGACGGACGGCTTGGAAACCTAGCTCGCACCGCCGGAGCACGGCCGCTCGGTTACGGCATGGATCCTAGGGTCTCCGCGACGTCGCTTCGCTCCTACTACGCCCTAGGATGACGAAGCAGGTATGTCAGACAAACAGCTTGCCTTCCGCCACTTTTACCGCATGGCCGCCGATGCGGGCGGCGGCGAGTTTGCCGCCCTCGACATTCAGTTCGAGGCGGATGCGCGAAGGCCGGCCCATCTCCAGCCCTTGCTCGATCCACAGTCGCGAGACTCCGTCTCGCGGGCCGTCGAAATGCATGATCGCGCCGGCGAAGGCGGCCGCCGCCGAACCGGTCGCCGGATCTTCATAGGAAGGATTGCCCGGCACCATCATGCGGACATGGAAGGCGCTGTCGTGGTTCACCGTCTCGCGGCAGTAGACATACGGGCTGGCGAAGGCCCATTCGCTCTTGCGGGGTGCCAATTCCGACCACGCCTGGTTGTCCAGCCTTATCCGGGCCGCCGCCTCAAGGTCGGCGACGGGGATGGTCACATAGGGCACGCCGGCCGACCAGAACGAGACGCGGTGATTCTCGAAGCCGACTTCGTGTGGCCCCAGCCCAAGTGCTGCGCCGATCGCCTCCGGGTCAGCGACAAGTTCCAGTGGCTCCGGCAGTTTGGCCAGGTCGAACTCGGCAAAGATGGCGCCATCGTGCTTGCTGACGGCGCAGCGCACCGGGCCGATATTCTCCTCCAGGACGAAGATGCCGGCGGTGTCGCCATCGCCAGCCATTTCGGCAAGCGCGATCGCGGAACCGACAGTCGGATGGCCAGCGAACGGCATCTCATAATCGGGCGTGAAGATGCGGATGCGGGCGCGGTGCTTGGGATTGTCAGGCGGCAGCACGAAAACGGTTTCCGACAGATTGAACTCGCGTGCGGTGGCCTGCATCGCGGCCGTGTCCAGTCCCTTGCTGTCAAGCACGACGGCCAGCGGATTTCCGGCCAGCCGCTCGGTGGTGAACACGTCGTAAAGTAAGTAATTCCGGGTCAGCATTGTAGAAAGCCTTCTGCCTCAATCCCAACATGGGCGAAATTTAATTTGATATTTGAACCATTAGGCCTGATCTGTGCCCTGATGGGATCATCACTGTTTATAGGGGTCCGGCGTGGACCAGATTGTCAATCTGCCAAAGACGGAATCCACTTCCGACATAGAGACGGCGCTCGGACTTGACTACCTGGGTCTGAAGAAGAAACGCCGGCGCGGCTGGCTTTATGGCCTGCTTGTGCTGGTCGTCATCGCTGCAAGCCTTGCCGGCTACCAGTGGTATGCCGTGTCTCCAGCCAAGATCGACTATACCACGGTGCCGGCCGCTGTTGCCGACCTCACCGTCGAGGTATCGGCCACCGGCACGCTGCAGCCCCTCACCCAGGTCGACATTTCGAGCGAACTGTCCGGCGTCGTCCGCTCGGTCGCGGTCAACGAGAACCAGCAGGTGAAGAAGGGCGATGTGCTGGCGGCGCTCGACACCGCCAAGCTGGAGGTGCAGATCGAGCGCGCCGAGGCTTCCGCCAAGGCAGCGGCCGCCAATGTCGAGACCGCCACCGTAACCCTCACCGAAAACGAAAAGGCGCTTGTGCGCGCGGCGGCGCTCACCAAACGCGGCATGGCGACGGACCAGTCGCTTGAAGCGGCGACAGCGACGCGCGACCGCTCCAAGGCAGCACTCGACAGCGCCAAAGCCAATCTTGCCATCGCCAATGCCGATCTCAAGGCGCAGCAGACGGACTTCGCCAAGAGCACCATCTATGCGCCCATCGACGGCATCGTTCTGACGCGCTCGGTCGATCCCGGCCAGACGGTTGCCTCCTCGCTGCAGGCGCCGGTGCTGTTCGTCATCGCCGCCGACCTCAGGAACATGGAGTTGAAGGCAGCGGTCGACGAGGCCGACATCGGCGCGGTCAAGCCCGGCCTGCGTGCCCGCTTCACCGTCGACGCCTTTCCGGAACGGCCGTTCGATGCCGAGATCCGCGACATTTCCTACGCTTCGGTCACCACCGACGGCGTCGTCACCTACGACGCGCGGTTCGAGGTCGACAATAACGAGCTACTGTTGCGGCCCGGCATGACTGCCACCGTTTCGGTCGTCACCAAGCAGGCAAAAGGCGTGCTCACCGTACCGTCGACGGCTTTCCGTTACCGGCCGGCGCAAACAGCCGCCCGTGCGTGGAGCCTGAGCGACCTGTTCACGGGTCGTATGGGCCGTCCAGGCGGCAACCGCCAGCGCCAGGCGACGGCGCAGCCCACCGACGGCTCGCGCACGCTCTACGTGCTGGAGAATGGCCGGCCCCGGCCGGTCAACGTCAAGATCGGCTCCACCGATGGCGAACTGACCGAGATCACCTCCGGTCTCGCAGAAGGTGCGCAAGTCATCACCGCAGCGCAGCAGCGGAGCTGATATCATGTCAGGCTCGCCGCTCGTCACCTTCGACAAGGTCTGGAAAAGCTATGGCCAGGGCGAAGCCACGGTCCATGCGCTGGCTGGCGTCGACCTTGCCATCCGCCGCGGTGAATTCGTCGCCATCATGGGCCCGTCCGGCTCGGGCAAGTCGACGGCGATGAACATCATCGGTTGCCTCGACACGCCGACGGCCGGAACCTACAGCTTCATGGGCATCGACGCCGGTCGTCTCGACCGCAACCGCCGCGCCATGCTGCGCAATCTCTATGTCGGCTTCGTCTTCCAGGGCTACAATCTCCTGCCGCGCACCACCGCGGTGGAAAATGTCGAACTGCCGCTGATCTATCGCGGCGTCGCCGCCCGCGAGCGTCATGACCTCGCCATGAAAGCGCTGGCCGAGGTCGGCCTTGTCGGCCGCGAGCACCACACGCCGGCCGAGCTTTCCGGCGGCCAGCAGCAGCGCGTGGCGATCGCCCGCGCCATCGTCACCAGGCCAACCCTGCTCGTCGCCGACGAGCCGACCGGCAATCTCGATACCGCCCGCACGCACGAGATCATGGAACTCCTGACGCGGCTGAACACCGAGCTTGGCCTCACCATCGCCATGGTCACGCACGAGGCCGACGTCGCTGCCTATGCCGAGCGCACAATTCGCTTCCTCGACGGCCACGTCGCCTCCGACACCATGAATCTCGAGGTGGTGTAACCGTGATCTGGGAAACCGTCCGCCTCTCGCTGCTTTCGGTCCGCCGCAACGTGCTGCGCTCGTTTCTGACGCTGCTCGGTATTGTCATCGGCGTCGCCGCCGTCATCGCCATGCTCACCATCGGCTCGGGCACCACCGAAAAGGTAAAGGCCGACATTTCCAAGCTCGGCAGCAATTTGCTCGTTGTGCGTCCCGGCCGCCCAGCCGGACCCGGCGGACCGGGAGGGCTCGACCAGGCTACCCGTCCGCTCGGCAGCAAGGAACTTGCCGCGCTCGTCGCACACCTGAGCGGCGCCCGCGCCATCTCGCCCGCATCGCAAAAGCAGGTCCGCGTCATCTTCGGCACCGAAAGCCTGACGTCGGGTGTCACCGGCACCGACAGCGCCTATCTCGATGCGCGCGACTGGAAGCTGGTTTCGGGCCGCCCGTTCAGCGATTCGGAAATCCGCTCGGGTACCGGCGTCTGCCTGATCGGCGAAACCGTACGCCAGCAGTTCTTCGGCGCCGGCGACCCCGAAGGCGAGATCATCCGCGTCAACCGCACCTCGTGCAAGATCATCGGCCTGCTCGAGCCGAAGGGCTATACCGGCTTCGGGCAGGACCAGGACAATGTCGTGCTGATGCCGCTCGCCGCCTACCAGCGCCGCATCGCCGGCAACCGCGACATCGACTCGATCTACGTCGCCGCCGACGACCGGACGCCGACCACCGAGCTGCTGCCGCGCGTCGAGGACATTTTGCGCGACACGCGCCGCATCACGCCGGATCGCGAGGACGATTTCTCGATCCGCGACATGACCCAGATCGCCGACGCCATGGCGAGCGCCACCACGACGATGACCGGCATGCTGGGAGCGGTCGCCGGCGTCAGCCTGTTGGTCGGCGGCATCGGCATCATGAACATCATGCTGGTGTCGGTCACCGAACGCACCCGCGAGATCGGCATCCGGCTCGCCATCGGCGCGCATGAAAAGCATATCCTCATCCAGTTCCTGGTCGAGGCGACCGTGCTGTCGCTGCTCGGCGGTATTATCGGCATCCTGATCGGCCTGGCGCTGGCCGGCCTCGCCTCGCTGACGCTGGCCATCCCGTTCGCGCCAAGCCCGGCGGTAATCCTGCTCGCCGTCGGCTTCTCGGCGCTGATCGGCATGGTGTTCGGCTTCTTCCCGGCGCTGCGCGGCGCACGGCTCGATCCGATCGACGCACTGAGGCATGAATAGCGCGGCGGAGCGTGCGCCGCCTCAGACGTCCCACGAAATTTTTGACGCTGCCGTCGCTTCCCCCTGTCGCGAAACAGACCGCGGTGATAGCAATCGCCTCGGGGACACGGGGGAATAGTGGGATGAGCAGGAAAGAGCGAGTGGTTTTGGTGACGGTGATCATCGAGGCCGCATTGGCGGGGCTTTGGTGGTATTTGGCCAGCTATGGCATGGCCAATCCCGATCATGTCACCGCCGATTTCCAGCAGGTTGTCGGACAGACGATGGGAACGGCGATGGGTGCACTGTTGGGTATCGGCGTCATGCTGTTTATCGTCGCCGCTCGCAACGACCGCAAAACCATCGAAGACAAAATGCGTCGTTAGAGCGACGTGCGTCCACTTGGACGCACAAAGTACGCTCTAACACTTTGAATCTGCGCATCGTGCTTTCCGAGAATCGATTCCGATTTTTCGGGCCGATGCGTTAGTCCTTGTCGGCAAAATGCCACTCGATCAGTGGCTTCATATGCGGCATCAGCCCGTCCGGCAGGTCATCGGCATTGCGGATGATGACAGGCCCGTCGATTTCCGGCTCTGCCTCGGCGGCGACAAAGGCACTGATGCGCTGCGCGACCTCGTCGGCGGATGCCGTCTCGCGATAGCGGCGAAAGATCACCGTGCCGGTTGCCGTCGACAGGGCATAGTAGCGCCTGCCGCGTGTCGCGCCGGCAAGGTCGAGGCCGGTTTCTTCGCGCACCTCGCGGATCATGTTGAAGTCGACATCGACAAGGCCGTCGCGGAAATCGGTCGGCTCGAACGAGCCGGCGGCGAAGTAGACGCGGCCGGCATTGACCGTGTGTGACGCCATGCGGATCGCCACCAGCGCATTGTCGCCGGCGACCAGCATGGCATGGGCATAGGCGTGCTCGGCCCCAGCCACCTGCCGATTGCCGCGCCAAAGCATGAAGGTCGAGTAGCGCACCGCATGGCAGCGGCCGACCAGGCTGTTGTCGCGATAACTGAGCGCCGAAAGCAGCACCACGGTGCCATCGAACAACGCCGGGTTGGTCAAGGTCTCGCGCCGCCAATTCTCGGCGATCGCTTGCGCATTATCGCGTTCGAACGGATGCGGGCCGGGGTCGAGCCTGACGTCGACGGCGTCGACCGGCAGGATGATGTTGCGCGGCAGGTCGAAGCTCAACGAAACGATCCTCAGGCCATTTCCAGGGTGATCGCCACCGGACAATGATCCGACGCCTTCGGCCGGTCCCAGCCGGCACGCGGAAAGCGGTCCACCTCCTGGCCCGCCGGAAAGATCGTGCGCCAGGGCTGGCCGTTGCGGATGATGTCGGGAACGGCGGTCGCATTCTTGGCTGCCAGTTCCTTCGACAACAGGATGTAGTCGAGCTGGCACAGATGCCGCTCTTGCGGTCCGCGCGTATGGTATAAGGTCCAACGGTCCATCTCCGGGCGCCGCTCGACCGCATTCTCGCAAAAGCCGCCGGCGGTGAGCACGTTGAGGCAGGACTGGCTCTCATCGATCACCTCGAAGCGGTAGCCGTCAAAGGCGTCGCCGAAGATCTTCACGCGCTGCCGATAGTCGTTCATGTCGCCGCAGATCGCCCAGCTTTTATCGGCGGCGTGATCCCCACCGAAACGCTCCTCGATGATCCGGCGCACCGCTTGCGCCTCGGCGATGCGCAGCGGCATTGTCGCCTGGCGCCCGTCGAGACCGTTGCGGGGCGAGCCCATCGACTTGAAGTGCACCAGATACAGCGTCAGCGGCACGCCACCGACTGTCAGGTCGATTTCCAGGCAGTCGCGCCGGAAGATGCGCTGGTTGGCCTGATGCCCAAGCGCTGCCAGTTCCGGCGTGTGCAGGCCGAATTGTTCGAACGTGACATAGGCGTGGCTTGTCATGCGCACGAATTCGATCGGCTGGCCCTGCGCGGTCTCGTTGCGCATCATCACGGCGACGTCGATGCCGCGCGAATCATTGCCGGCTGTGGTGTATTTCTGGCGGTAGCCATGCCCGACCATCTTGAACAGATAGCCGTATTCGAAAGCCTTCAGCGCCTCGATATTGTCGACCTCCTGCATGCAGATGATGTCGGCGCGGGTGGCTGCGATGGCCAGTGCCGTCAGCTGGCGCGTGTCGTCGGATAGCGCGATCGCCCGCGCCTGTTCCAGCATTTTGTATTCGGCCTCGCTCTGGATATCGAAGAGCGCCAGCGTGCGATCTTCATGGAGCTGGTTGCGGTATCCGGAAAAATCGAACCTGTTCATCAGGTTTTCGACATTGAAGGTGGCGAGGCGCAGGGACATGGCGGTGACCTTTGCCCACAAGCGCAGCCGAAAACAAGGGGGCTGGGCGATGCCCATTCATGGTTGATGGAACCTTTCCGTTCATCTTCCGTTCAGACGCAAAGGTCCATGATTAAGGGTTAGTCTGAGTGGGGCCTGAATCTTCGGAGAGTGAAATGAAACCGCTCTTTTTGACTACCATTCGATCGGGCATGTTGACCTTGGGTCTTGTTTCCGGCCTCTCGGCGCCTTCCATGGCCGGGCCCATTCAGCCTGACGTCCCGCTCCCAACTGCTGCCGCGGCACGCGAAATCGTGCCGGTGCGCGATAGCTGGGCTGGCGGCAATAATAACGTCTGGATGCGTGGCCGTAATTTCTCCCGGAACTGGAACCGTGGCAATTGGAACCGTGGCAATTGGAACCGTGGCAACTGGAACGGTGGGCGGCACTGGCGCCATAATCGTGGCCGGTACTACGGTGGCGGCCATTACGGCCGGTACTACGGTGGCGGCTATTACGGCCGTTACTACGACGACGACGACGACGACGCCGCCGCCGCGCTTCTCGGTTTGGGCCTTGGGTTCGGCCTTGGCAGCCTGTACCAGGGCTACTACAACCAGAGCTACTACAACCAGGGCTACTACAACCGGGGCTACTACAACAACGGTTACTATTCGAGCGCCCATGTCCGCTGGTGCTACAATCGTTACCGGTCGTATCGCACCTGGGACAACACGTTCCAACCTTATAACGGCCCGCGCCGGCAATGCTGGTCGCCCTATCGCTGATCGACTGATGCATTCCAGACGGCGCCGCCCCTCGCGGCGCCGTTTCCGACTGGCTCAGCCTTCTTCTGAACTGTTCTTTGTCCGGCCAGGGCACCGCGAAATCGTTTCGCCGCCGACGATAACGCTATGTTTATCCGGCAGGGCTAGTTATCTTGCCGATCGCACCACATGAAATGCGACGATCGCCGGGGATTGGCGCGCGATGGCTGAAGACGAACACCGGGACAAACGCAGGCAGCGCGTCTTCAAGGGCGCGACGATCCTGACCGGCATGACCAGGTCCGAGGTCACGTGCACGGTGCGCAACATGCATGACGGCGGCGCCGAACTGAAGGTCTCGATCGATGCTCGCGTGCCCGACGAATTCCTGCTCTATGTGCCGACCGACGGCATCGCCTACAAGGCAGTGGTCCGCTGGCGCCGCGAGGACCGCATCGGCATCATGTTCACCGGCACCGAGCCAAAGCCCCACTGGCACTACGGCTAAATCCCCCGAACCGCGTCCTCTGAGCAGTCGACGAAGTTAGGAGAGAAAATCTCCTAGAATACCCCGACGAGCAGTGCGGCCCCGGCAAGGAAGACAGAGGCGGAGACCCACAGGACCCAAAGTCCCCGCACCCTGCAGTCGAGAACGGCCGCAGCGGGATTGGCGGGATCGTAGTGGACCTCGACCTTGTCGCCCTGGAGGTAGCGCTGCGATTGACCGCTGACGAGGCCTGGCAGCGAGGCCGTCAGGTTCGAGCCGAAAGCGACGCGGTCGGAGGCATAGCGCTGGCCGGCGACGCTATAGCTATAGACGACGCGGGATTTGAAGACCGTTCGCCAAGGCCGGTACCCACCGTCCTTCAACCTGTCGCGGATCTGGAATTTCTGCAGGCCCGATGCGTCGATGCGTCCCGTGGTGACAGGCCATCTGGCCGCCTGTTCCGCTAGCGACTTCTGGGCAAAGCGCATGCGCAAGGTAAATAGCCCCATCACAAGCAGCAGGGCCCCCGCGCCGAGGTTCTGCGGCTTGGGCAAATGCGGCCTGATCGCCTCCAGGACGCCGCCGACGGAGAAGACCAACACCATGGCGCCAATCACCAGCCCCGCCGAAAGCTGGATCATAAACTTGAGGGCGCCGTCGGGCATGGTGCGCTCGATCACGGCCTCGGCCGGATCGGACGGGTCGTAGAAAACGGTTACGTCGGCTCCCTTGGGAAACCGCGCAAGGGTTTCGGGAACGGCGAAGTTTCCGACATTCTCCTGCACGCTATAGCGCGAACTGCGGAACGTTTTCCCGCCCACCTTGTACTCGAAGGTGATCGCCGGGAAGCTTCGAGTCTCGGTTGAACCTCTGCGTCCCGAGCCGGATCCCGAACTGGTCACTTCGCGAGCCTCCACTCGTGACGAGAGGATCTTTCCAGGAGTCGGAAACCAGCGGCTGACCGCCCTCACCTCTCTGCACTTCAACAGTGTGACAACGGTCAGCATGCCGGCGACCACGCAGGCGAACCCGACCAACAGAAGTTTGAGTTCCAAATCTGCCCCCTCGGCAACGCATGCCTGCGCATGCATACCACGGCAGCGAGCATACCGCGTCTTTTCAAATACCGGCGAGATCACCAGCCATTGATGTGAAAAAAGCCGGCGGAACGCTCCGCCGGCTTTTCTGAGCATTGATAAAATCGTGAATTAATTCTTGGCCTTGTCGACCAGCCTGTTCTTCGAAATCTCCCGCGCGCCCACAGGGCGAAGCCCGAGGACGCGCAAGGAAACGAACGTGGATTTCGATCAGTTCTTGGCCTTGTCTACCAGCTTGTTCTTAGAAATCCACGGCATCATCGCGCGCAGCTTGGCGCCGACTTCCTCGATCTGGTGGCTGTCGTTGTTGCGGCGGATGCCCTTGAAGCGCGACATGCCGGCGCGGTATTCCTGCATCCATTCCGAGGTGAACTTTCCGGTCTGGATGTCCTTCAGCACGCGCTTCATCTCGGCCTTGGTGTCGGCGGTGATGATGCGCGGGCCCGAAACATATTCGCCCCATTCGGCGGTGTTCGAGATCGAGTAGTTCATGTTGGCGATGCCGCCCTCATAGATCAGGTCGACGATCAGCTTGACCTCGTGCAGGCACTCGAAATAGGCCATTTCCGGCGCGTAGCCGGCTTCCACCAGCGTCTCGAAACCGGCGCGGATCAGTTCGACCAGACCGCCGCACAGCACAACCTGCTCGCCAAACAGATCGGTTTCGCATTCCTCGCGGAAATTGGTCTCGATGATGCCCGAACGGCCGCCGCCGACACCGCAAGCGTAGGACAGAGCGAGATCGAGCGCATTGCCCGAAGCGTCCTGGTTGACCGCGACCAGGCACGGCACGCCGCCGCCCTTCTGGTATTCGCCGCGCACCGTGTGGCCCGGCCCCTTCGGCGCAATCATGACGACGTCGACCGAGGCCTTCGGCTCGATCAGGCCAAAGTGCACGTTGAGGCCGTGGGCGAAGGCGATCGCCGCGCCGTCGCGGATGTTCGGCGCGATCTCGGATTTGTAGATGTCGGCCTGCAACTCGTCTGGCGTCGCCATCATCATCAGGTCGGCCCATTTGGCAGCCTCCGCCACGCTCATCACCTTGAGCCCGTCGGCCTCGACTTTTTGGGCGGTCGCCGATCCGGCCTTGAGGCCGATGGCGATATCCTTAACGCCGGAATCCTTGAGATTGAGCGCATGCGCCCTGCCTTGGCTGCCATAGCCGATGATGGCGACCTTCTTGCCCTTGATCAGATTGAGATCGGCGTCGCGATCGTAATAGACACGCATTTTTCTTCCTTCCCGTTTTTGAATTCAGAGCATGATGCCGAAAAGTGTGAAGCGGTTTTCGGACGACATCATGCTCTATCTCTTTGATTTAGAGCCGGATTCAGATTTCAGGTCGACTTGACCTGAAATCATCCGGCTCTAGGGGGCCTTGCGGCCCGGTTTTTGCTCCATAAAGAGCGAGAAACTGCTGCGTCGCCCGGACGGCATCGCCGCCGATCGCCGCATCAGTCATTTCCAGCCGGTCGCCGAGCAGAAGGCGAATCTGCACGTCACGGGCGACCAGCCCGAAAAAGGTGCGGAATGCCGCTTCGGCATCGGAGAACTCGAGAAGCCCGGCCTGCCGGCCGGCCTCCAGCACCGGCTTCAGGCGCCTGGCCAGCGCGAAGCGGCCGTTCTCCAGCACGATGGCGCCAAGATCGTCGTTCCCCGAGCCAGCACGGCCAATGGCGACGCGGTTCAGCGCGATCGAGGTGTCGCTCGAAATCACCTTGAGCCAGTCCGAAGCGAAGCGTGCGAGGCTCACCGTCAGCGAAGCAAGGGTAAGCCCCTTGCCGTCGACCGGCGGCACGCGCACCTTCGAGGCCTGCCATTGCACCGTTGCCGTCAACAGCCCGTCGCGATCGCCGAACCATTTGTAGAGCGTTTCCTTGGAACAGCTCGCCCGCCGCGCCACGGCGGTCATGGTCAACTGATCGCCCTCCTCGACCAGCAGGCGAAGTGCGGCATCGAGCACGGCTTTCTGCCGCTCCGTCAGCGCTTCGCCGTTGTCGATGTCGACGGTTGCCTGCAACAAGCTGTTTTCCTGCTCGATAACGGCGGCAGCCAGGGCCGTACCGTACGTTACGGTTCGGCATGTCTATGATGTATTGTCGGACCCGGTGCAAGCCCTATCTCCGCTTTTTGACGTCGATAGCCGTCATCGCATGTGTTCTTGGTGTCGTTGCCTGGTGGCAGACCGGTAGTCTCGCCTATCTCATCGGGGCGGTGTTGATCATCCTGCCCTGGCCATGGACGCTGATCGCAATGATGCCGACAAACCGATTGCTGGAGGCGATGGACGCGGCCGGCACCAATCCGCAGGCCCGGGCGTTGATCGTCAAATGGGGCAATCTGCACCTGGTTCGCGTCATGCTTGGCGTGCTGGCGGCACTGGCGTTCCTCCGGGGAAGTGCCTGACGTCGCCGCAACCGATCTTCAGCGCCAATGGGCCACATCACTCCAGCATGGCCGGATGACGCAGCCGCCCAAGCAGAGCCGACAAGGTTTCCAGGTCTTCATTGGAAAGCTTGGCACCGACCAGTTCCGCGATCGATTGTCCGTAGACGGCCCACATGTGGCGGCGCGTCTCACGCCCTTTCTCAGTAATGCGGATGGTCTGTCCTCGCCCGTCATCGGCAACCCTGAGCTTCTCGACCAGCCCGTCCGCTTCGAGCCGCGCCAGCAGCCGGGAGATGTTGTATTGCGCAAACAGGGTGCGCTCGATCAGCTGGAATGGCCGCAAGCCGCCCTCGCCGGCTTCGGCAAGCTCATGCAGCACATCGTACCAGGCAAGCGGCGGTAAGCCAGCGTCCTTCAGCGCGTCTTCGGCTCTTTCCACCAGCTGACGCGAAACGCGCATCAGGCGCGCCCAGGCCTTGATGGCCGCCGGCGAAGGGTTGGTCTGCTCCGTCATGGTTGCAGCATAGGCGATAGATGCAATTGCATCAAGCTTGACGATCGATGCAAATGCATCTATATAAATGCAATTGCATTGATATCGGAGTACTGCCATGAAACATGAAATCTGCAAGGTCGCCGACATCCCGGAGACGGGCAGCCTGATCGCTCCATTCTTCGGCCGCGAAGTCCATGTCTACCGCAGCGGCGAGCGTATCCGCGCCGCCGCCAATGTCTGCCTGCATTTCGGTGGGCCGCTCGACTGCAAGGACGGCAAGCTGGTCTGCCAGTGGCATGGCGCCTCGTTCGACATGGCGAGCGGGGATCGGGTCGAAGGCCCGGCGTCCAAAGGCTCCCGTCTCATGTTCCTCTCCACCCGCGTCGAGGACGGCGCGTTGAACTATGTCTGGGGAGAATGAAATGACCGACAAGCTCGCTCTCGTCAGCCATCCCCTATGTCCCTATGTGCAGCGCGCGGCGATTTCGCTCGCCGAAAAGGACGTGCCGTTCGAACGCCTCACCATCGATCTCGCCAACAAGCCGGCCTGGTTCAAGGCGATATCGCCGCTCGGCAAGGTACCGCTGCTGCGCGTGCAGCAGAATGGCGAGGAAACCGCGATCTTCGAATCGGCGGTCATCCTCGAATTCCTTGAGGAAACGCTGGCCAACCCACTCCACCCTGCCGACCCGCTGGCCCGCGCACGGCATCGCGCCTGGATCGAGTTCGGCTCGGCCATCCTCAACGCAATCGGTCGACTCTATTCCGCACCGACCGAGGTCGCCTTCCTTGCCGAAAGCGAAGGTCTGTCGGCAATGTTCGATCGTCTCGAAATAGAACTGACGGCTGGCCGAGCTGGGCCATGGTTTGCCGGCGAGCGCTTTTCACTGGTCGATGCTGTCTATGGACCAATCTTCCGCTATTTCGACGCCTTCGATCGGATCGGCGAGTTCGGCATCCTGAGCGGAAAGCCGCGTGTCGAGGCCTGGCGGAAGGGATTGCACGAACGCAAGTCGGTGAAGAACGCTGTCGCCCCGGATTACCCACAGCGCCTTCATGCATTCCTGCAAGCGAAGGGTTCACATCTTTCGAACCTCACCCGCTGCTACGAGGCGGCCACCGCCCTTCCTTGATACCGATCCGCCTGAACGGATCGACCGCGGTTCCAGCCACCATCGATCCTTCAGCGGTATCGCCAATCAAGCCGTCGCGCTTGGCGTTGCCACTCCAGCACTGATGGTTAGGTCTCGGTAGCGTCGAATGCGTTCCGCGCGTCGCGCACAGCGCCATGATTGAGCTCGGCCCACTGGAGCAGCTGGTGCAGGGGTCCGAACATCGAGCGTCCGAGATCGGTCAGACTGTATTCGACGCTCGGCGGCTTGGTCGGGAACACCTCGCGATGGACGTAGCCGTCGCGCTGCAAATCGTGCAGCGTCTGGGTGAGCATGCGCTGTGAAATGTCGGGCACCAATCGCCGCAATTCGCCGAAACGGTACGGCTTTTCGGCCAGCGCCATTATCAGCAGCGAGCTCCATTTGTTGCTGATGCCTTGGATCACATCGCGAACCGGACAGTCCGCAATGTTGCCCCCGCCGCTGCCCGCTTTGTAAATCTCGAGTTTCGATCTCAGACTGACGATTTTGTTGTCCATCGCTGGTTCCCTGCGCCTGCCTACCTCCCGCAAAACTGCCTTCTTTACGGAGGTCGGTCAATTCCTATTTTAGTGCTGGTCTCTTTTTGAGACTTATATAAGCACCCGCCGCTCCGGCGCAACGACAGGACTTCCCATGACCGAAACCCTTCTCGTCACCGGCGCCTCCGGCCAGCTCGGCCGCGGCGTCATCCATCATCTGCTGGACACGCTCAAGGTTCCGCCCGCACGCATCATCGCCGCCACCCGTAATCCGGAAAACCTCGCCGACCTGGCGACGCGCGGCGTTGCCATCAGGCAAGCCGATTTCGATGACACGGCGTCGCTCGTCGAGGCATTCAAGGGCGCCGGCAGGGTCCTGATCATCTCGACCGGCGAGATCGACCTTGGGGGCAAGCGCCTCAAGCAGCACGAGAATGCAGTCGCAGCCGCCAGGAAGGCTGGTGTTTCGCATCTGCTCTACACCTCGATGCCCAATCCTGAGCCGGGATCGCCGGTGCTGTTTGCGGGCGATCACTACGGGACCGAGCAGGCGATCAAGGCAAGCGGCATCCCCTACACGATTTTCCGCAACGGCTGGTATCAGGAGAACCTGTTCATGTCGCTGCCGCATGCCATTGCCTCGGGGCAGTGGCACACATCGGCGGCCGACGGCCGCATCGCCCATGGCGCTCGCGACGACATGGCCGCAGCGATCGCCGTCGGCCTTGCCTCGGGCGATACTGAAAGTACCACATACACGCTGACGGGTCCGCAGGCCTACACTGTCGCCGAGATCGCGGCCCTGGTGACCGACGTCACCGGCAAGCCCATCGAGGTCGTTCAGCTTTCGGATGAGGCGTTGACCGAGGGCCTGAAGGCATCAGGCGTTCCCGAAGGTTTTGCCCCCGTCGTCACTTCCTTCGACACCAACACGCGCTCCGGGCGGATCGCCATGGTGACCGACGCGATGGAGACACTTTCAGGCAAAAAGCCGAAATCGTTGAGGCATTTCCTCGAGGCGAACAAGGCAGCTCTGGCCGGCTGAAGGCCGCGGAGATTCTAACAAAAGGCGTGCCTTTCGACGGGCACGGCCTTTCGTCTAGATAGCCACCTGCGTCCCGATCTCGACGACACGTCCGGTCGGGATCTGGAAATACTCCGTCGCATCCGCTGCCGTGCGCGCCAACCCGATGAACAGCTTGTCCTGCCACACCGGCATGCCGGAATTGGGTGACGCCTTGAGCGAGCGCCGCGATAGGAAGAACGACGTCGTCATGATGTCGAATTTCCAGCCTTGCTTGCGGCAGATCGCCAGCGCACGCGGGATGTTGGGCTGCTCCATGTAGCCGAAGGTCAGCGTCACCCGCATGAACAGCTCGTTGATCGTTTCCATCTTGACCCGGTCACTGTCGGGCACGACGGGCTGCTGCGCCGTCACCACCGAGAGGATGACGTTCTGTTCGTGCAGCACCTTGTAGTGCTTCAGGCTGTGCATCAGCGCGGTCGGCGCACTGGCGGGATCGCTGGTCAGAAACACGGCCGTACCGGACACCAGCTGCGGCTTCTTCTTCAACAAATTGCCGGCAAGGAAATCGAGCGGGATCTCATTCCTGCGGGTCTTGTCGAACAGATACCTGGTGCCTCTTATCCAAGTCCACATGGTCATCACGATCACTGCGGCAATGGCAAGCGAGGCCCAGCCGCCTTCGAATACCTTGACGATGTTGGCTGCAAAGAAGCCGGTATCGATGAAGACGAACACCGCCATCAAGGCGATCGCGACGGCGAGCGGCCATTTCCAGATGCGCGTCATGACGACAAAAAGCAGTATGTTCGTCACCAGCATGTTGCCGGTCACCGAAATACCGTAAGCCGAGGCCAGTCTACTGGATTCCCCGAAGCCGACCACCAGCAGCATCACCACCAGCGCCAGCAGCAGGTTGACGCGCGGCAGGTAGATTTGGCCCGACTGTTTTTCCGACGTATGCAGGATCACGAAACGCGGCAGCATGTTGAGCTGTACTGCTTGCCTGGTCAGCGAGAAGGCGCCGGAGATCACCGCCTGGCTGGCGATCACGGTCGCCGCCGTCGCCAGCACCACCATCGGGATAAGCATCCAGCCTTCGTTCATCTCGAAGAAGGGATGACCGACGACACCGCCATTCGCCAGCACGAAGGCGCCTTGCCCGACATAGTTGAGCAACAGGCAAGGAAACACTACCGCCAGCCAGGCAAGCACGATCGGGTTGCGCCCGAAATGGCCGAGATCGGCGTAGAGCGCCTCGGCGCCGGTGACGGCGAGAAAGACCGCACCAACCGTGACGAAGGCAACTTCGGGCGAGTTGACCAGGAATGACACGATATAATGCGGGCTGATTGCCAGCAGGATTTCCGGGTCATCCATGATGTGGTTGAGGCCGGAAAGACCGATGGCCAGGAACCACAGCGCGGTAACGGGCCCGAACACCAATCCCACGCCGCCGGTTCCGAACCGCTGGACCGCAAACAGGATCGCCAGAATGACCAGTGTCAGCGGCACGACATAGGGCTGGAAGGTAGGCGTGACAACGTTCATGCCCTCGACCGCCGATAGCACTGAAATTGCCGGGGTGATGACTGCGTCGCCGAAAAATAGAGCCGCGCCAACGATGCCGATGCCGAGGATCGCCGCCGAGTGTGCCGGAAAGCTGCCGCGTGCCAACGCCATCAGAGACAGCGTGCCGCCCTCGCCCCGGTTGTCGGCGCGCAGCACGAACATGATGTATTTGACGGTGACGGTTATCATCAGCGACCAGATGATCAGCGAAAGCACGCCAAGGATATGGCCGCGGTCCGCAACGTTGCCGCCAGCCGAAGCGCGCAACGCCTCGCGAAACGCATAGATCGGGCTGGTGCCGATATCGCCATAGACCACGCCGAGCGCGCCCAGCATCAGAACCTTGGTGCTGTGCTGTTCAACCTCAGGATGGCTTGATTGTTCGACTGGTTCTGCCTCACTACCACTGTTGGTAAGGGCCATGGACGACACTCCGATAAGCGGGCGGTGCTCTACGCTTGCTGCGATGCAATATCAAGTGCCCCAACGTGATGGCTGCCATGTCCGCAAAGCGAGGCTTCCATCTCTACCACCCACAGGCCTTCAGAAATCTTTTGCACGTACCGGCCATGCCATACTCCAACGCATCGGCTGTCAACCCATGTCCGATCGACACTTCGGCCAAAGCCGGGATGCGCTTTGCCAATGCCGGCAGGTTGGTCACCACCAGATCATGGCCGGCATTGACCTGAAGCCCGGCGGCAAGCGCGGCATCCGCGGTTTTTCCCAATCTTTCCAGCTCTTTCGCCGCTTTTGCAGAATCGGAATGATAGCTGCCATATGGACCCGTATAGAGCTCGATCCGGTCGGCGCCGGTGTCGCGCGCGGCCTTCATGCCTGCCGGATCCGGGTCGGAAAACAGCGACACGCGAAAGCCTCCCTTTTTCAGGCGCTTGACGATCGGTGTCAGGAACGCCGCCTCGGCGGCGAAGTTCCAGCCATGGTCGGAGGTTGCCTGGGCAGGGTCGTCGGGCACCAGCGTCACCTGCTCCGGCTGGTGCTTTTCCACAAGCGCCAGGAAATCCTTGCTGGGATAACCCTCGATGTTGAACTCTGCCTCGGGGAATTCATCGTCGATCAGCGCCCTGATCTCCGGCAGGTCGGAATGCCTGGTGTGCCGTTCGTCGGGCCGCGGATGCACTGTCAGCCCATGCGCGCCCGCGGCAAGTGCGATGCGTCCGAGCCGGGTGACGCTTGGCCACGGCAGGTCGCGCCGGTTGCGCAGCATGGCGATGGCATTGAGATTGACGGAGAGTTTTGCAGGCATGGCTTCTCGGGTCCGGATGTATTTGCGGCCATCTATACCGCCTTTGGCGGGAACAGACAGGGGGTTTCCGGTGTTCCAGAGGGACGTATGATATCCAGCAAGAGGAAGACCCGTGAATTATCTTGAAGCCGTGCCGGCGGTTCGCCGCATCGACACCGACCGCGACGACCTGTTCGCCATCGACGTCGTCGGCCATGTCACGGCGGCCGATGCGGAAAACCTGTTCGGTTTGCTGGAGGCGGCTTACGCGCTGCACCCGAAAATCGACGTGCTGGTGCGCCTGATCGACCATGATGGCGTCGATTGGGTCGATGTGTCGGACGAAACGCTTGAACAGGGCACGGCCCATGCCGTGGAGCATGTCGGCCGCTGCGCTGCGGTCGGCGAGCCGAACTGGGTACCGGACGCGCAGGCTTTGCTGCCTGCTTCCCTGCCCGTCGAGCTCAGGCATTTCGGGGCAGAGGACGAAGCATCCGCCTGGGAATGGCTCGGCGCCAGACCGCTTGCGCCACGCTGACGCAGTCACAGTCCTGGCTCGATCCGCCTATCTGACAATCGTCAGCCGTTCGGCCGCGCGCGTGATTGCGGTGTAGAGCCAGCGCTGGCGGGTTTCCTTGAATGCCCAGCTTTCGTCGAAAAGCACGATCTCGTTCCACTGCGAGCCTTGCGCCTTGTGCACCGTCAGCGCGTAGCCATAGTCGAAATCGTCGAAGCGCTTTTTCTGCTGCCAGGGAATATCGGCGTCAGGGTCCTCGAACGCCGCTTTGAGCAGCTTGATCTTGGCAACGCCGCGGTCCGGATCGTCCTCCTCCGGTGAGACCAGTAAATTGATGCCGGGTTTCACCGTCTCGCGCGACGAGGTCATCACCTTCCACAGCGAGCCGTTGAGCAATCCCTTGGCCGGGTCGTTACGCAGGCAGACGAGCTTGTCGCCGGCCTGAGGGTAGTCGGCATTGAACCCTTTCAGCTCGCGCAGCCGCTGATTATAGCGACGCCGCGTCCTGTTGGTGCCGACCAGCACCTGGTCCGCCTTCAGCACCAGTTCCTGGGTGACGTCTTCCTTGCCGATCACCTGCGCCGTGCCATAATCGCCGCGCATGAATTCGCGACCCTCGCGGACGTCGAGCGCCAGCCGGATGATCGGGTTGTCGCGCGCCTGCCGGTGGATCTCGGTGAGCAGAATATCCGGCTCATGGTCGGTGAAGAAGCCGCCGCCCGAGATCGGCGGCAACTGGCCGGGATCGCCGAGAACGAGGATCGGCGTGCCGAAACTCATCAGGTCGCGGCCGAGCTGCTCGTCGACCATCGAACATTCATCGATGACCACGAGCTTCGCCCGCGAGATCGGGCTCTGCCGGTTGAGCGAAAAGGTCGGCGATATCAAGGTCTTGCCGGTCACCTCGTCCGCCACCGATTCCTCGCCCTTCGGCCGGTAGATCAGCGAATGGATGGTGCGGGCATTGACCGCGCCCTTGGAACGCAGCACCTGCGCCGCCTTGCCGGTGAAGGCAGCGAACTGCACCTGGCCGTCGACATGCTCGGCGAAATAGCGCGCCAGCGTCGTCTTGCCGGTGCCGGCATAGCCGAACAGCCGGAAGAGCTGCGGCTTTCCGGCCTTGAGCCAGGTGGCGACGGCTTTCAGCGCGTCGTCCTGTTGAGGAGAGAATTCCATCAGCGCGAGAGACCGGATTCGCGAGGGAAAGACAAGGCCGACGGCCATTAACCAAGTTCGTCGGCAGCGGGCCGCACCGCCAATGACGCAAGTTATCAGGCAGAGGGCGGAACGTAAAGAGAACGAAGTCGAGCCGCCACGACCTAGCCGGTCGGGCCGCCACGACCTTCGGTCGGGCTGAGATCGTTCTCGAGCAGGATCGGCTTGCCATGTGGCGTCGCATGCGCGGCGCGTTCCCAGGCGGCAGCGAGCGCATCGACGTCGCCCTTGCCGGCAACGCCTTTGGCCGACAGCAAATTCTCCAGCGCCGCGAGCCAGTGCTCGTAATAATCGTGGCCATCGCTTGCGACACCCGGTTTCCTGACCTCGGCGGACAAGGCGTCTGCCCATTCGCTCCAGGAGAACAGGCCCTTGTCGTGCAGCGCAACGGTCATGGCGAAAGCTTCCGCTTGCCATGGCTCTGCGAACACCGGCGCATCGACGCCAGCAGGCAGCGTGGCGGTGACTGACTTCGCCTCACGCCGGCTCAAGATAGCTCTCCCAGGCGTCAATCGACACTGTCAGCGTCGGGTCGGCGCCGGCGCCCCAGATCTCCGCGCCGTCAAAAACCACCGTATAGACCCATTGCGGGTTTTCGCCCTGGCCGTGCGCATTGGCGTCGGGGAAGACAAAACCATCGCGCACCGCCTCGACGGCGCCCTGCTTGCCGCGTGCGTAGCGCGGCAGCCTTGTGTGGCCGGTCGGATGGAAATTCTTCGTCCGCACGAGGTCGCCAGCCTTGAACCGCGCCGGCGTGGCAACCGGCCGGTCGCAGGGGCCGCCCTTAGCCAACACATCAGGCACGTTTTCGGCCCTCAGCACCCGCTTTGGCGTCGCGGCAGGATCGACCGCCTTGCCCGCGGCCAGATCACGGTCGCTGACAAAACCATGCCGCTTCAGCAAGGTTTCGAGCGCCTTGATCCAGATCTCGTAGTAGCTGGAGCCATAATAGTCGGCGGGATGCAGCGATTCCCGCGCATGCCGGCTCTCGTCGATGGTCCAGGCGCCCATTGCGCCGGCGCACAAGGTCACGCCAAGCGCCCGCCTTTCCCAGGCCGCATGGAAATAGGGTTCGTCCTTTTCGGCTGCGACCGGCCCGAACCCCATCTGCCCGCCAAGATCCTGCGGCCCGTTCATGCCGGCTCCCGCGCCAGTCCGGTGCCGATCATCGCGTCGCGCGTCACCAGATCCGCCAGCAGCTCCTCGCTCCAGCCATCGGTGCCCTTCGGCCGCATCGGCACGACCAGGTAACGCAGCTCGGCGGTAGAATCCCACACCCGGATCTTTGTCGTTGCCGGCAAGATCAGCCCGAATTCCTCGAGCACGCCGCGCGGATCTATGACCGCGCGCGAACGATAGGGCGGCGCCTTGTACCAGACAGGCGGCAGGCCGAGCACCGACCACGGGTAGCAGGAGCACAGCGTGCAAACGACGAGGTTGTGCGTGTCCGCCGTGTTGAACACGGCCTGCATGTGCTCGCCCTGCCGGCCGGTGTAGCCGAGCGAGCCAATCGCCGCCGTCGCGTCGCGTTTCAGCAAAACGGCAAAGTCAGGGTCGACCCATGCCTTCGCCACCACCTTGGCGCCATTGCGCGGGCCGATTTTTGTCTCATAGGTGTCGACGATCACGTCGATCGCGGCCGGATCGATCAGTCCTTTTTGGGTGAGGATCGTCTCCAGCGCGCGCACCCGGGCGGCAAAAGGATCAAGTTCGTTGTCGTGGTTATGGGACATGGCCGTAAATTACGGCTGCAAGCATTCCACCGCAAGCGCCACGGCTTGGGCCAGCAGACATCGGGCGCACCGACGACCTTGCGGCTTCTATTCCGCTGCCGCCCTCTGCGGCTCGCCTTGCAACGTCAAGAAGCCTTCGACACGCCGTGGTTCGGTGGTCATATCTGGTGTAACTCGCAGCCTCGTGCCGCGGTTTCACCAAATAGAATAGAAGGCGCCGAAGGCAGTGCACAACAAAGCGACAACTACCGCAGCATCGGCCACAGTGTCGCTGCCAGCAGCACGCCCATGGCGATGTTGAACCATTTAAGCCGCACCGGGTCCGACAGAAAACCGCGCAGCGCCATGCCGAAGCCTGCCCACACCGAAACACTCGGCAAATTGACGACGGTGAAGGCTATCGAGATCAACGCCACCGAGAGAAACGGATGCTCCGGAATGGCATAGACGGCCATGCCGGTGATCGCCATCACCCACGCCTTGGGATTGACCCACTGGAACGCTGCCGCATCGATGAACCGCATCGGTCGCGACTTGGCCTCGCCCTTGCTGCTGAGCGAACGCGACACGGCGATCTTCGAGGCGAGATAGAGCAGGTAGACGCCGCCCGCGATCTTCAATCCGGTGTGCAGCACCGGAAACGCAGTCAGCACCGCGCCCAGCCCGAAGCCGACGGCAAGCAACAGCACGAGGAAGCCGATGCTGATGCCCAGCATGTGCGGAATGGTTTTGGCGAAACCGAAATTCACGCCGGAAGCCAGAAGCATGAAGTTGTTCGGACCAGGCGTGATCGAGGTCACGAAGGCATAGACCAGCAAGGCAAGGAACGCATCGAGGGTCATTGGCTTCTCCCAAGCAGGTCAGCAATATTGTCCTTTTACCTCAGACGCACAAAGGCCACCTCACGGCGGCAGCCGGGCCAGAAGGTCAGGATCAAGCCGACAGAATAAATACGGGCGGTGCCAGAGCACTGGACCCAAAGCGCCGGATGATCACATCCCTTGCGGGCCGCGGTTCAACGCCGCCACGCCGGTGCGGCAGATTTCGACCAGGCCGAGCGGTTTCATGATGGCGATGAACTGGTCGATCTTGGAGCCTTTGCCGGTGATCTCGAAGATGAAATGCTCAGTGTTGGCGTCGATGACGCTGGCGCGGAAGGCATCGGCCAGCCTCAGCGCCTCGACGCGGCCTTCGCCGGTGCCGGCCACTTTCACCAGCGCGAGTTCTCGCTCCAGCGGCCGTTCCTGGCCGAGCTCGTGCGAGCGCACGGTGAGATCGACGACACGGTGCACCGGCACGATGCGCTCGAGCTGGTGCTTGATCTGCTCCAGCACATGCGGCGTGCCGCGCGTCACGATGGTGATGCGCGACAGGTGCTTCTCATGTTCGGTTTCGGAGACCGTCAGGCTCTCGATATTGTAGCCGCGTCCGGAAAACAGGCCGATGACCCGGGCAAGCACGCCCGGCTCATTATCGACCAGCACGGACAGCGTGTGAGTCTCCGGCTTTTCAGTTTCCTTGGCGATGAAGTAGGCCGAGCCGGTCGGTTGAAGCTGTGCGTTCATGACATGAATCTCGATTTCAAACTTTTGAACTGTTTTTCTGTTTCCACACGGCTTCTTCCGACTGCCCTGCCTCGGCTTGGGCGTTAGGCGTTACACCAGTTCCCTGCCCTTGGCGTCGATGGCGTTGGCCACCGCCTCGTCCGTCGCCTCGTCAGGCAGAAGCATCTCGTTATGTGCCTTGCCCGACGGGATCATCGGGAAGCAGTTGGCAAGTGTCGCCACCCGGCAGTCGAAAATCACCGGCTTCTTCACCGAAATCATCTCCTTGATCGCGTCGTCCAGTTCGTCCGGCTTCTCGCAGCGGATGCCGTGGCCGCCATAGGCTTCGGCAAGCTTGACGAAATCCGGCATCGCTTCGGTGTAGGAATGCGACAGCCGGTTGCCGTGCAGAAGCTGCTGCCACTGCCGCACCATGCCCATATACTGGTTGTTGAGGATGAAGATCTTGATTGGCGCTTCGTGCTGCACAGCGGCACTCATCTCCTGCATCGTCATCTGCACCGAGGCGTCGCCGGCAATGTCGATAACCAGCGCATCCGGGTGCGCGATCTGCACGCCGAGCGCCGCCGGCAGGCCGTAGCCCATCGTGCCGAGCCCACCGGAGGTCATCCAGCGATTCGGCTTCTCGAAATGATAGTGCTGCGCCGCCCACATCTGGTGCTGGCCGACCTCGGTGGTGATGTAGGTGTCCATGTCCTTGGTCAGCGCGTAGAGCCGCTGGACGGCATATTGCGGCATGATCACGTCGTGGTTCATCTTGTAGGCAAGCGAATCCCGAGCCCGCCATTTCGCGATCTGCTCCCACCACGGGTGCAGCGCCTTCTTGTCGGCCTTGGCGGTCGCACGCCACAGCCGCACCAGATCCTCCAGCACCCGGCCGACATCGCCGATAATAGGCACATCGGTATGGACGTTCTTATTGATCGACGACGGATCGATATCGATATGGATCTTCTTCGAGTTCGGCGAGAACGCGGTGAGCCGGCCGGTGATGCGGTCGTCGAAGCGTGCGCCGATGCAGACCATGACGTCGCAATCATGCATCGCCATGTTGGCTTCATAGGTGCCGTGCATGCCGAGCATGCCCATCCAGTTCTTGCCCGAAGCCGGATAGGCGCCAAGGCCCATCAGCGTCGAGGTGATCGGGAAGCCGGTGAGGTCGACCAGTTCGCGCAGCAAATGGCTGGCTTCCGGGCCGGAATTGATGACACCGCCGCCGGTATAGAGGATCGGCCTTTTGGCGTTGGCCATCAGCTCGACCGCCGCCTTGATCTTTTCCAGGTCGCCCTGGACCTTAGGCTGATAGCTCGTGCGCGGCGCCGTCTGTGGCGGCACATAGATGCCCTTGGCGAACTGCACGTCCTTCGGGATATCGACGACGACCGGACCGGGGCGTCCTGTCGTCGCGACGTGGAAGGCCTCGTGGATGATTGCCGCGAGTTCGTTGACATCCTTCACCAGCCAATTGTGTTTGGTGCAGGGGCGCGTGATGCCGATCGTGTCGCACTCCTGGAACGCGTCCGAGCCTATCAGCGAGGTCGGCACCTGACCGGTCAGGCAGACCAGCGGGATCGAA
Organism: Mesorhizobium sp. WSM4840; assembly: GCF_055811755.1. Classification (NCBI taxonomy): domain Bacteria; kingdom Pseudomonadati; phylum Pseudomonadota; class Alphaproteobacteria; order Hyphomicrobiales; family Phyllobacteriaceae; genus Mesorhizobium; species Mesorhizobium sp. WSM4840. Next base: position 216,991 of record NZ_JBVVQD010000004.1, on the reverse strand, counting down.
TCCATCAGCGCATCCTGCAACGGCGTCACCGCGTTGGTGGCTCCCGGCCCCGATGTCACCAGCATGACGCCGGCCTGGCCGGTCGAGCGCGCATAGCCCTCCGCCGCATGACCCGCGCCTTGCTCGTGACGGACGAGGATGTGCTCGACCTCGTCCTGTTGGAAGATTTCATCATAGATCGGGAGAACCGCGCCGCCCGGATAGCCGAAAACATGCTTGACGCCATTGTCCTTCAGCGCCTGCACCACCATTTCGGCGCCAGTCATTTCGGTTCTTGGCATTTCGCGCCGTTCGTTCCGTCCACTGCTCATCGGTCTGGTCCCGTACTGTCCGCCATCGGGCGATTGCTGGTCGTTTAGTCGTGTTTCGGGCAATAAAAAAGGCCCCCGAGGGAGCCTGTGTCTGCGCATGGGAGGTTTTCGCCCGGCGGTTACACCGCCTTGCCCACGCGCTTTCCTACTACGAGAATGAGTGCCGTTTTCATGGTGGCGGACAATAGAATTGGTTTTGCGCCGCTGTCAACGGCGAATGTGCACGACGCCAAAAGGCTTTGAACCCGGCCGTATCAGACGCGCCGGTTGTCCATCATCGCATCGAGCCAGCTATTTTTGCCACAAGACACCGCTCCGGTACGATCGCCGGCAGTACAAAGCTCCGCGATCGGCCCGATAAGCCATTGAAACCACGCCAAACTATTTGACGACGTGACGCGGCGCACAGTTTGCCGCGATACTCCGGTCAACCGGGCTGGGAGGGTCCGGCAAGCCGCGATAACGACCAGGACTTCACGGGAGGAAATTTGATGCTCGACAAGGCCCCAGCCGAGAAACTGTCCGACCTGCTCGACCAATTCGGCGCAGCGCTTGCCGCCGGCGACGTCGACAAGGCGGTCGGGTGCTTTCAGGAAGACTGCTATTGGCGCGACCTGGTGACCTTCACCTGGAACATCAAGACCATGGAAGGTCGCGACCAGGTGCACGACATGCTGACGAGCCAGCTGGCGAAGACAAGACCTTCGAACTGGGCGATCGCCAAGGGCGAAGACGCCACCGAGAGCGACGGGCTGCTCGAAGGTTGGATCAGTTTCGAAACGGAAGTTGCGCGCGGCTTCGGCCATATCAGGCTGAAGAACGGCAAGATATGGACACTGCTCACCACCATGGTCGAGCTGAAGGGTCATGAGGAACCCGCCGGCTTCGCCCGGCCGTTGGGCGCCAAGCATGGTCACGGAAAAAACCGGCCGACCTGGAAAGAGGAGCGTGAGAAAGAAGCCGCCGAACTTGGCTTTGTCAGTCAGCCCTACACGCTTGTCATCGGCGGCGGCCAGGGCGGCATCGCACTCGGTGCCCGGCTGAGGCAACTCGGCGTGCCGACCATCATCGTCGAGAAGAACGAGCGTGCCGGCGATTCATGGCGCAGGCGCTACAAGTCGCTCTGCCTGCACGACCCGGTCTGGTACGATCATCTGCCCTATATCGACTTCCCGAGGAACTGGCCGGTCTTCTCGCCCAAGGACAAGATCGGCGACTGGCTGGAAATGTACACCAAGGTCATGGAGCTGAACTACTGGTCCTCCACCGAGGCCAAGAGCGCCGCCTATGACGACGAGAAAAAGGAATGGACGGTCGTCGTCCATCGCGATGGCAAGGACATAACGCTGAAGCCGAAGCAGCTGGTGCTGGCCACCGGCATGTCTGGCCGGCCCAACATCCCGAGGTTCAAGGGCATGGAGAATTTCAAAGGTGATCAGCACCATTCTGCCAAACATCCCGGTCCGGACGGCTACGTTGGCAAGAAGGTCGTCGTCGTCGGTTCGAACAATTCCGCGCACGATATCTGCGCCGCACTCTGGGAAGCCGGCATCGAGGTCACCATGGTGCAGCGCTCGACCACGCATATCGTCAAATCCGACACGCTGATGGATATCGGGCTCGGCGCGCTCTATTCGGAGCAGGCCGTGCAAAACGGCATGACCACGGCCAAGGCCGATCTCATCTTCGCCTCCCTGCCCTACAAGATCCTGCACGAATTCCAGATTCCGCTCTACGAAAAGATGAAGGAGCGCGATGCTGCCTTCTACGAGGGCCTGGAAAGGGCTGGCTTCATGCTCGACTGGGGCGAAGACGGCTCCGGCCTGTTCATGAAATATCTCAGGCGTGGTTCCGGCTACTATATCGATATCGGCGCCTCACAGCTCATCATCGACGGCGCCATCAAGCTGAAGAGCGGCGTCGGCGTGACCGAGATCAGGGAACATTCGGTCCTGCTCAGCGACGGCACCGAACTGCCGGCCGATGTCGTCGTCTATGCCACCGGCTACGGTTCGATGAACGGCTGGGCGGCGGAGCTGATCTCGAAAGAGGTCGCCGACAAGGTCGGGAAGTGCTGGGGTCTCGGCTCGAACACCACCAAGGATCCCGGTCCTTGGGAGGGCGAACAGCGCAACATGTGGAAGCCGACGCAACAGGAAGCACTCTGGTTCCATGGCGGCAATCTGCACCAGTCACGCCACTATTCGCAGTTCCTGTCGCTGCAGTTGAAAGCACGGCACGAGGGCATCGCGACGCCGGTCTACGGGCTGCAGGAGGTCCACCACACGGGATAGAAATTCGGGCTGTCACCGGCACTGGCCGATGCGCTTCCAGTAGATAAGGGTACCGGTAAGTCCACCATGCGGCTTCAATGCATAGTCCGGTATCTCACCGGCAAGCGTGAAGCCCAACCTGTCATAGAGACCGGAAGCGCCCTCCTCTGTCGCTGTATCCAGGACCAGCAGTGTGCGGCCCTTCTCGACGGCGAGGCTTTCGGCCGCCCGCATCAGGCGGGTGGCCACGCCTTTGCCGCGATGGTCGACGCGGGTCATCAGCTTGGCGATCTCGGCCCGGTGCGGCTGGTTGGGGGGACAGTCGAGCAGCAAGGTAACGGTGCCGACCAGAGCCTCGCCGTCCCAGGCGCCGAGCACAGCTCTTTCGCCCCTTGCAGCCGCAATAAGCGACTTCCTCCAGAAGGCACCTGCCGCGCCCGGCGCCAGCGGATGCATGAAACTGACCGATCCACCGGCCGCAACCGTCTCGATCAGCATATCGACCAGCATTGCGTGCGTTTCCGCAGTTTGTGTCAGAGCCTTGATTTCGATGGAACTCATGCGTGCGCTGATCCTTGAACAAGATGAAACGTCTGTGAAGTCGCGATCGTCGCTGCCGTCAGTCGGAAAGGTTGACACGCCTTCGCCTCCTGGCCCGACGAATTTCTGCGATGCGCTCCGCATCTTCTTCCTGCAGATGCCGCCCGCGCTCCAGCAGTTCGAGCGTGTATTCCTCATAGGTCAGGCCCAGCCGCTCGGCCTTGTCCAGCCGCATCAACATGACGTCACGGCCTGGCGCTTTCCAGGCTTTGGCGTGGGCTGCCTGCCAGGCAAGAAAGATGCAGGCGTCGCCCTTGCCCCATGGCGGCCCCTCATAGTCGTCAAGAGGCGGCCCGCCATTGTCGGTGCGTTTCGGGCGACGCGTCATTGCCTCAGCCTCTGGCCAGCGCGACCAGATAGTCGGCGGCGGCCGGTCCCGGAGCATGGAAGGTGCAATCCGATGGCGCGCCAAGGGCCAGGCAGTCACCCGGTTCGAGGCCGTGGACGATGTCGCCCTCGGTGAATTCCAGCCGTCCGGAAATCAGCCATATCTGCTGCCTGATGAAGGCATACGACGCTGCCGGAAAGCTCACCTTGGCCCCCGCCGGCAATTGGACCCGGATCAGTTCGAGCGGCATGTCCGAAACCGGCGAAAGATGCCGCCGGACATAGCCGGTTGCGGGATCGCGCCAAAGCGGCTGATCGTTTTCGCGAAGCAGCCCGCCGCCTTGCAGCTCGGCCCGCGCGATGAGGGTGGAAAGCGTCATGCCGAAGGCCGCGGCGATGCGCACGAGAAGTGCCGCGGTCGGGCTCGTCTTGCCGCGCTCTATCGTGCTGAGCATGGCTTTCGAAACGTCGGACCGGTCCGCGAGCTCCGCCAGCGACCAGTCCCTCAAGGCTCTTTCGGAGCGTATTCTCTTGCCGATGGTCGAGGAGATATCGTTCGCTATATCAGCCATTCATCCGGTATATCGAAATTTTGGAGTCGAGCAAGGGGCCGATCGGTCCAATTTTTGCGAATGGTTTAATGTCCCCTACACCATCCGACCTCATCCCCCCTTAACCCCGTCGGTGTAAGGTCGATTGCCTGGGGAAATGGGAAACAGCCTGTCCATGTTCGTCGACCGCGAAGCCTCCGTCGGAGAGCCGACTTTGCAGGAGCGCCGCAAGGCGGAGCAGAACGACAAGCGCGTTCTGGGCAATGTCGTCCAGTGCGACGGCGCGCGCGCCACCATCAGCGCCCATGCCGCCGATGTCGAAGGCACGGTCACCGGCCATTGGAGCGTCGGCAAGATGATCTCCATCAACCTTGGCGCCACGCGAACCGTCGGGCTGGTCTACGAGGTCGGCAAATCGGATCGCGCCTGGCACAATGCGGGCCAGAACCCGATCGAGGTCAGTATCGAGCTCATCGGCGAGGTGCGCGACGGCGCCGAGCCCGGCGCCAAACCGATTTTCGACCGCGGTATCACCACCTATCCGCATATCGGCGCCATCGCCCACCGCATCCGCAGCCGCGACTTGCAGGCGGTCTATGACCTCGCCGGGCGTCATTCGATCACCATCGGCACGCTGTCACAGGATGAGGCGATCGACGCCAACATCGCCATCGACGACACGCTGGCGCGCCATTTCGCCATTGTCGGCACCACAGGCGTCGGCAAATCCACTGCTGTCTCGCTGCTTTTGCGCAAATCGATCGCCGCTCGACCCGACCTGCGCGTCCTCATCCTCGATCCGCACAACGAGTTCGCCGCGTCCCTGCCCGAGCACTGCGTCAGGGTCGATTCGACGACGCTGGACCTGCCCTTCTGGATGTTCAAACTCGAGGAATTTGCCGAAGTGCTGTTTCGCGGGCGCGAGACCGTGCCGGAAGAGGTCGATGCCTTGCGCGATCTCATTCCCGCGGCCAAGAACCTGTATCGCAACCCGAATTCGGGCACGTATCTAAAGCGCGGCACTGATGCACTGACCGCGGACACCCCGGTGCCTTATCGCGTTGTCGATCTTATCAAGCAGATCGACGAGCGCATGGGACTGCTGGAAAGCAAGAACGACCGCCCCACCCTCAAGTCGCTGAAGACGCGCATCGAATCGGCAGCCTCGGATCCGCGCTACCGCTTCATGTTCAATTCGCGGCTGATCGAAGATACGATCCACGAGACGATCGGCAATATTTTCCGCGTGCCGCACCACGGGCGCCCGGTGACCTGCTTCGAGATGGCCGGCATGCCGTCGGAAGTGGTCAATTCCGTCTGTTCGGTGCTGGCGCGCCTGGCCTTCGACCTTGCACTGTGGAGCGAAGGCCGGCTGCGGCTGCTTTTGCTGTGCGAGGAGGCACACCGCTACATGCCGGCCGATCCGCGCCTTGGTTTTGCGCCGACCCGACACGCCCTGTCGCGCATCGCCAAGGAAGGCCGCAAATATGGCTGTTATCTCGGTATCGTCACGCAGCGCCCGGGCGAGCTCGATCCCACCATCCTGTCGCAGTGCTCGACCTTTTTCGCCATGCGGCTTGCCAATGAGCAGGACCAGGCGATCATCCGCTCGGCGATCGCCGATTCCTCGGCCTCGACGCTGGCGTTCCTGTCTTCGATGGGGCAGCGCGAAGCCATCGCCTTCGGTGAGGGCGTGGCGACGACCATGCGGCTGAAGTTCGAAAAAATGTCCGATGAGCTGATTCCCGGCACGGCCAAGCGCGAGGAAGCGTTGCCGTCCGAAATCGGCAATGATGTCGACCTGGTGGCGATCGTCGAAAGGCTGCGCAACGTGCCGAAACCGCAGCAGGCGATGGCCTTCGCCGAAGTCGTGGATTCCGCGCGTCAGGCCGGCGATCCCGACTATCGCAAGCCGGCCGTACCGCGCATCCAGCCGGATGACGATTTCGACATGCGCTATGGCCTGAAGCCGGCGACCTTCGGCCTGCGCCCGCAGAACGATTGAGCCCGGCGGCTTTTAGCCTGTGAGGCCAAAGCGCTTCCAAGGTTTAAACCTTGTCACCTAGGAAACCGGGGCAAATCCCGGAAGGGAATTCATCAGGCCGGATCGAATGACGTGGCTTTCGAGAACCCGGAGCGGAGTGGACATTTGAGTCCATGAGCACCGGAAGTCGAGAAAGCTGCGGCAGTCGGCCGGCCTCATGAATTCTTCCCCGGGATTTCAGGCGCAGACGCGGTTTCGGCCTTGCCTCTTGGCTTCATAGAGCTGGCGGTCGGCGCGGCGATAAAACTCTTCGGCGGTTTCCTTACGGTCCCAGACGGCAAGGCCGACGCTCGTGGTGATCTTCAGCCGGACATTGCCTGACAGTATCGACATGTTGGCGATCGCCTTGCGGATGCGCTCGGCGAATTTGGACAGAAGTTCGGCGTCCATGTTGGGCGTGACCACTGCGAACTCCTCGCCACCCAGGCGCGCCACCACGTCGTGATAGCGTGTCATGTCCTTGAGACAGCTGGCGACCGCGCGTAACACCTGGTCGCCGACATCATGTCCGTGGGTGTCGTTGACCTGCTTGAAATGGTCGAGATCAAGGATCATCAGCCCGACCGGCTTCTCGATGCGGCGGAATTCCTCGAGATATTCCTTCAGTGCATCGTCGAAATAGCGCCGGTTCTGCATGCCGGTCAGGCCGTCGGTCAGCGCCGCGTGCTCCAGCGTTTCCGAACGGGCGCTGAGCGAAACCGTCATGGCGCGCAGCTTGCCTTCTTCTGTCGCCTGCTTGCGGATCAGCGGGTAGATGAAGAAAATCCCGAAGAACAAGGCAGTCGCCAAAAGGACGCCGGTCCCAAACAACAGCTTGTTGAGATAAATGATCTCGTCGACCCTGGCGGGTGTATGAACCTCTTCGGCGAAGGCTTGCAGAAGCCCATAGGCGTGAAGCGTCACCAGGCCGGCGGCCAGGATCACGAAGATGAAGACGAAAAAGGCTGATTCCGCCTTGTGAAAACGCATCTGCTCCCCGTTGGAAAATTTCCAAAGACGTTATGGCATGGACGGGCTTACGGAGGGTTAATTAGGACAACTTCAACGGGAAGCCTCCCCTCAAAGTCAACTTTTCAGGTTGCACTGGAAAGGATATCCGAGATCGTGGATCCCGCACGATCATCGGGGCGCAATCGCAGCCATTCCGGACCCAACTGATGCCTGAACCAGGTCGCCTGGCGCTTGGCGTATTGTCGCGTCGCGATCTTCGCGCGTTCGATCGCTTCGGGAAAACTCAACTCGCCGGCCATTGCGGCCTGCAGTTCGCGAACGCCGATCGCTTTCATCGCCGGCAAGTCGGGATCGAGGCCAAGATCGGTCAGCCGCCTGACCTCGTCGAGAGCACCCTTCTCCAGCATGCGGTCGAACCGCGCCTCGATCCGCTCCACCAGTGCCGCTCGGTCCGATTCGATCACAAAGAAGCGCGTGCTCGCCCTGTCGATCAGTGGGCGGCCGCGCGCCGCCTGCCATTCCAGGATAGAACGGCCCGACGCGTCGAGCACCTCCAGCGCTCGCACGATGCGCTGGCCGTCGGTCGGCTTCAGCATCATACCGGCTGCCGAATCCTCGCGCAGCAGGATGCGGTGCAGCTTGGCCGCGCCCTGCTCCTGGAGTTCGTAGCGCCAGCGATCACGGATCGACTGCGGAATGTCGGGCATTTCCGAAATGCCTTCCGCAAGCGCCCGGAAATAAAGTCCGGTACCACCGACGAAAATCACCGGCCTTTCGAAGAACGTGCCCTCGTCGATGAGCTTCATCACATCGCGCAGCCAGGCGCCGGTGGAATAGGCGGTGGAGGGATGGACATGACCGTAGAGAAAATGCGGGACGCGGGCGAGTTCGGCAACAGTCGGCCGCGCCGTCAGCACGTCGAGCACCGAATAGCCTTGCATGGAATCGGCGTTGACGATGACACAGCCGTTGTGTCCGGCGAGGTCGACCGCAAGGGCGGACTTGCCGCTGGCGGTCGGCCCGGCTATCAGGATCGCGTTCTTAACGCGGCCCTCGCCCGCCTGCCCGCCGGAATTTTCGATGCCGCTGATCGCCACGCTTGTGTCCCATCCCGCCAGCCGCGCATTGTCGCCGGCGCTTGCGAATATGGTGTCACTGTCGGTCGGCGCAAGCACCGTTCGCTGGCTGGCCGACGGCATCGCCTGCGAGTTCGCTTTGCCCGAGGCGGCCGAAGCGGCTGAAACGACCGCCAGCCTGCGCGCCGTGCTTGCACCCGAACCGGTCGACGTGATTGTCCAGCAGGCCGAGGGAAGGCGGAAGAAAATCCTCATCGCCGATATGGATTCGACTGTTATCGACCAGGAGTGCATCGACGAGCTTGCCGACGAGATCGGCGTCAAGGACTACGTCGCCGCCATCACGGCGCGATCGATGAATGGCGAGATCGCTTTCGAACCGGCCTTGCGCGAACGGGTGGCGCTGCTGAAAGGCCTCGACACTGCCGTGGTCGACCGCGTCATCACCAACCGCCTGACGCTGGCTTCCGGTGGCCGCGCGCTTGTCCAGACCATGCGGGCCGACGGCGCATGGACCGCACTCGTGTCGGGTGGCTTCGACGTCTTCACCTCACGCATCGCCGCCATGCTCGGCTTTCAGGAGAACCGCGCCAACCGCCTGATCGAGCAGGACGGTCGCTTCACCGGGCTGGTGGCCGAGCCGATCCTGGGGCGTGCCGCCAAGGCCGACGCGCTGCTCGAGATTTCGGCGCGTCTCGGGCTGACGACCGCCGAGGCCCTTGCTGTCGGCGACGGCGCAAACGACCTCGACATGATCCGCCTTGCCGGCGCCGGTGTGGCACTTCATGCCAAGCAGGTCGTGGCGGCGGAGGCAAAATTCCGCATCGACCATGGCGACCTGACCGCGCTTCTCTATCTGCAGGGCTACCGGCGGGAGGAATTTGTAGAGTGACGCCGATCCGCACCGAGCGCCTGATCCTGCGCAACTGGGAGGATCGCGACCGTGAGCTCTTCTACCGCATCAACTCCGACGAGCGCGTCATGGAATTCTTTCCGTTTCGCCGCGACCGCGCGCAGGCCGACGCCAAGATGGATGAATTGCGCGCCGTCATCGACCGCGACGGTTTCGGCTTCACAGCCGCCGAGATCGCAGTCACCGGCCATTGCATCGGCTTCGTCGGCATAACCCGAACCGATCATTTGCCCTTCTTGCCGGCTGGCACCGTCGAGATAGGCTGGCGCCTGGCGCCCGAATTCTGGGGCCATGGCTATGTCACCGAGGCAGCCGAAGCCTGGCTCGCCTATGGTTTCGAAACGCTTGGCCTCAAGGAAATGGTTTCCTTCGCCGTTAGGGATAACAGCCGGTCTACCGCCGTCATGGAACGCCTGGGCATGACCGCCGACCCGGCCAGCGATTTCGACCACCCCGGCATTCCGGACAGCCACGCCATGCTCAAGCGGCATGTGTTCTACAGGCTGACAGGCAAGGATTGGCAAGCAAGAAAAAAGGCGGCTCGCTAGCCGCCCTTTTCCCTCAAAATCAAAGTGTTGCGCCTTTACCGGACTCAGTCCATCCGGATCGTCACAAACCGCAATTCGCCGGTCTTCGACGCCAGCATCAGCAGCGCGTTCTTGCGTCCCTGCTCCTTCAACGCAGCAATCCGGTCCATGACATCCTTGGGCGTGGCGACCGATTCCTGCGCGATCTCGGTGATCACCTCGCCGGCCTGGATGCCGCGTTCGGCAGCGGCCGAATCCTTAGCGACGTCAGTGATGACAACGCCGGAGACTTCGGCGGCAATGCCGAATTTCGTCCGCGTCTCGTCGTTGAGCTCACCAACGGTCATGCCGAGCACGGAAACCGTCGAAACGGCAGGCGCCTCGTCGCCATTGTCCTTTTCGGCGGTGCCGTTCTCGCCGCTGGCAAGCTTTTCGCCATCTTCGAGCCGGCCGAGCGTCACCTTCACGGTTTGCTCAACGCCCTTGCGCACGATGACCACGTCGACAGCCTTGCCGACCGTGCTCTCTGCAACAACGCGCGGCAGGTCGCGCATTTCATTGACGTCCCTGCCGTCGAATTTGATGATGACGTCGCCCGCCAGGATGGTGCCGTTGTCGACAGGCCCGCCCTTGATGACGCCGGCAACCAGCGCGCCTTTGGCAGTCGCCATGCCGAGGCTTTCGGCAATGTCGTCCGTCACCGGCTGGATGCGCACGCCGAGCCAGCCGCGCCGCGTCTCGCCGAACTGGCGGAGTTGGTCGACGACGCCCAACGCAAGCTGCGAGGGAATGGAAAAGCCGATGCCGATCGAGCCGCCGGACGGCGAGATGATCGCCGTGTTGATGCCGATCACCTCGCCGTCGCTGTTGAACAGCGGCCCGCCGGAATTGCCGCGGTTGATCGCGGCATCGGTCTGGATGAAGTCGTCATAGGGACCGGAATTGATGTCGCGGTTGCGGGCCGAGACGATGCCGACCGTCACGGTGCCGCCGAGGCCGAACGGATTGCCGATCGCCATCACCCAGTCACCGACGCGCATCTTGCTGGAATCGCCGAATTTCACCGCCGTCAGTTTGTGCCCTTTTGGATCAACCTTGAGCACCGCCACGTCGGTCTTGGTGTCGGTGCCGACCAGCGTCGCCTTCAGCGTCACGCCGTCAGAGAAATTCACCTCGATGTCGTCGGCATCGGCGATCACGTGATTATTCGTCACCACGATGCCCTGCTCGGCGTCGACCACGAAGCCGGAGCCCAGCGACTGCACCTTTTGCGAGGGGTTGCCCTGTTCGCCGGGACGGTTCTTGAAGAAATCGTCGAAGAAATCCTGGAAGGGCGAGCCCTCCGGAAGCTGCGGCATCGGTACCGCGCCCGGGCCTTCCGTGCCCTTCACCCTCTGCGAGGTCGATATGTTGACCACGGCGCCGAGCAGGCCCTGCGCGAGATCAGCGACCGAAGCCGGGCCGTCTGCGGCGGCCGCAGGCGTCACCAGCGACGGGACGGTAGCGGCGCCGATAAGAAGTGCTGCAGCACCCGCGGTGAACGTCCGCCTCGCCGCGCGCAAAAACCTGTTGGATGTCATCGAGAAGTCTCCCGGTGTCTCTGAGAAGAAAAGCGCTCGCCGAAAACGCTGCGTCGAACCATGTTGGCAAGAAATACGGCACGTTTGCGGCTATGGCTATCGGCGGAGGATAAAACCTCCGTTATCCCGAAATCATAAACCGTCATCCACGCACCAGCCAGACGAGGCCGACGCCAACGGCGATGGCAATCAGCCCGGCGACCCGCAGCGCATTCTCCGGCATCGACAGAACTTCGCCGGCAAGTTTCTTTGCGAGGCCGGGAAAGCCGCCATAGACCAAGCCCTCTACCACGAGAACCAAGCCTATTGCCGCCAGAAAATCCTGCACCGGCCGTTACTGGCCGGTGCCTGGCTGCGCTGCCGGTGCAGCAGGTGCTGCGGGCGGCGCTGCCGGCGCAGCCGCGCCGGCGGGATTGCGGAAGAAACGGAAGAATTCCGAATTCGGCGACAGCACCATCGTCGTCCCGGTATTGTCCAGCGCCGTGCCGTAGGCATTCATTGACCGGTAAAAGTCGAAGAAGGCTGGATCGCGCTGGTAGGCATTCGCGAAGGTGGCGCTGCGTTGAGCTTCGCCTTCACCGCGCAGGATTTCAGACTCTCTCCGTGCCTCGGCGACGATCTCCACCACTTCGCGGTCGGCGCGCGCCCTGATGCGTTGCGCCGCCTCGTTGCCGCGCGCCCTCAGCCGCTCGGCTTCGGCCAGACGCTCAGCCTTCATGCGATCATATGTCTGTTGCGAGACTTCCGCCGTCAAATCGGTTCGGCGAATGCGGACATCCTCGATCTGCAGGCCGAGCGACGTGGCGTCGGGCCTTAGCTGGTCGCGCACTTCACGCATCATCACGGCTCGCTCTTCCGAGAGCGCCGCCTCGAAGTCGCGCAAACCGTAAACCCGACGCAAGGCGGCGTCGAGACGCGTCCTCAACCGTGCCTCGGCCAGTTCGATCTGGCCGGATACCGCGGAGCGGAACACGCGCGGATCGGAGATCCGATAAGCGATGAAGGCGTCGACCTCATAGAACTTGCCGCCTGAAACCTGGACGCGGATGTTGTCGAGGTCGAAGCGCAGCACCCTGTTTTCGATCAACTGCACGCTGTCGGCGTCGAAGAAGGCGAACGGCGCCTTGAAATAGATGCCCGGCTGGCTCTTGACGTCTACGATTTCGCCGAACCTGAGCACCAGCGCCTGCTGGCGCGCATTGACAACGAAGACCGATGAATAGAGCAGGAACAGGATAACCGCAGCGATGACGGCGATGATGGGAAGACGGTTGGCCATCACTGGGTTCCTCCGAGGACCGGCGCCGGCGCCTTCTGCTGCAGTGCAGGCAGCGGCAGATAGGGAACGACCCCTGGTCCGCTGCCTTGCTCGATAATGACCTTGCTGGAATCCTTCAGAACCCTCTCCATCGTTTCCAGATAAAGCCGCTGGCGCGTCACATCCGGCGCCTTGGCGTATTCGTCATAGACCGAGATGAAGCGCTGCGCCTCGCCTTCGGCCTCCTGCACGACCCGGTTCTTGTAGCCGGCCGCCTCCTCGCGGATCTGTGCGGCCTCGCCGCGCGCCTGGCCGAGCTTCTGGTTGGAGTACTGGTTGGCCTGCTCGACGAACTTGTCCTCGTCCTGTTCGGCGCGCTGCACCTCGTCGAACGCGTCGGCCACTTCGCGCGGCGGTGCGGCATCCTCGATCGAAATCGCGTTGACGTTCAGGCCGGCCTGATAGCCGTCCAGCGTCGTCTGGATGATTTCGCGCACGGACGCCGCAATGCCCTCGCGATCATCGCGGAAGATGTCCTGCGCCGGCCGCCGACCGACCGCTTCGCGCATGGCGCTTTCGGCGACCTGCCGCAGCATGCCGTCGGGATCGGACACGTCGAACAGATAGGCCCTTGGATCGGAGACCTGATAGGCCACGGAGAACTGGACGTTGACGATGTTCTGGTCGCCCGAAAGCATCAGCCCTGAACCGTTGCCGGAGGCCGTGCCGCCGCCGATGTTGACGAGTTGTTCGGCAATGTTGGCCGTCTCGACCGTCTCGATGGGCCACCAATGGAAATGCAGGCCTGGCTGCGAGAACTCCGCCTTTGGCACGCCGAACCTGAGTTCGACCGCAACCTCGTCGGGCTGCACGGTATAGACCGCCTTGAACGCCCACAGCACGACAAGCGCCGCCGCGATCAGCCCGAACACGGCTGGGCTGGCGCCACCGCCACCTGGCAACGCGCGCCGCAACCTGTCCTGGCCGCGCCGGATGATATCTTCGAGATCGGGAGGCGAGCCCTGCGGACCGCCAGGCCCCTTCGGTCCCTGCCCCCAGGGTCCTGGATTGTTGCCGCCGCCCCATGGACCGCCACCGCCGCTTTTGTCATTCCAGGGCATGAATGTCCTTTCGCTTGGAATTCCCTCAAGCGCCGTTTCAACAGCGCAAAATCCAATGTGTCTTCTATAGGGATGCGAGGGCACGCTTTCAACGTAATCGGTCGTCGTCACCGCCCGTTTTGGACCGCCGCGATCCTTTATCGCCTCTCAATGCACGTCGCGGCGTCGCTCGTAAACTGAATAGCGTGTCGCATGACTATCCTTTTCACCGGCCGGAACGTCCTGCGTGCGGACAATGTGCCACAAATCCGGGTCGATCGGCGGGAAATGCGCGTCGCCGTCGACCGCGGCAAGGATATGGGTGACATGCAAGCGGTCGGCCAGCGGCAGCGCCTGGGCATAGATCTCACCGCCGCCGATGATGCAGATTTCGTCGGCGCCGGCCATGCAGCGCCCGCGCACCTTCGCCAGACTGATCGCCTCGTCGAGCGAATGCACGATTTCGACGCCCTCGGCGCGCCAGGCCTTGTTGCGGGTCACCACGATGTTGAGCCTGCCCGGCAGCGGCCGGCCGATGCCTTCATAGGTCTTGCGACCCATGATGATAGGTTTGCCCATCGTGTCGGCCTTGAACCGCTTGAGATCGCTGGAAAGCCGCCACGGCAAGCCGCCATCGCGCCCGATCACGCCGTTTTCGGCGATGGCGACATAGATCGCGACGTCCATCAGCCGCCGCTCCCGCCATCGCCCGAAGGCGCCAGCAGCAATATGTCGATGTCGTGCTCAGGGTAGAAATTTTCTGCCGTCATCTCGAAACGCGTCGGCCCGACTTTCCTGACGTTTTCGCCACAGAACGAGACCAGGTTTTTCGGATGGCCCTTGTCGACGGTCAGCTTGAACTTGCCGATGGAGCCCGTCGCCCAGTTGCCGCCAGTGGTCAGGATATAGGCGATGCGGTTTTCGAAGTATCTCGGGGTGCCGTCGGGATTGCCCTTCGCCGCCTTGCGGATCGCATTCTCGAACGTGCCGTCCATGCAGTAACGGGTCTTGTAGGCGGCGTATTGGCCCTGGAACTGGCCGTCATAGAAGAAGCTGACCGAGGACGTGCCGCCGACGCTCGGCTTGTAGCTGTGGGCGACGTGGACTGCGCTGTTGGCTGGAAACGTCGCGCGCCACCAGTAGGTCGAGCGCAATTGCCAAAACGGCACATAGACGGTCTTCATGCCTGAACCGTCGTCGGCGGTGTCCTCGATGATGAGGCCGCGATCGATCCAGTCGTCGGCAACCGCTTGCGGCAGCTTTGCCAATGCCGCCCTGGCCGCGTCGCCGAACGGGTAGAACGGCACGTTTTGCGCCTTCAAATCGGCGCTGATGTCGATGCCGAGCGCAAACGCCTTCTGCTCGAGCTGCGGTTTTGCCGCCACGCCGTCGATCGTCACCTCGAAGCCGAGGAAATTGTCGCTCTGGCCGTCGGGGATCGCCGGCATCTCGTTCGGATCGCCTTCGATGTCGGGCATCGGAAAGGCGACGATCGCGTCGACATCCTTGTCGGTGTTGTTTCGGAAAACGTAGTCGACCATCACCTTTTCCGGCGAGATGTAGAGGTCCTCACTCTCCATGGCGACCGCGTCGCTGCGCGACAGGATCAGACCGCCCGTTCCCAATTCGGCGATCGAATCATTGGCGAATACGGGCGTGGCCGAGAGCGCCAGCGCGGCGGTCAAAACATAACGGAACATGGAAGCTCCTTTGGCGAGATGCCGGTATGACTCTATCGCACCAGCCCGACAATCGGAATCGATTTTCGAAAAGCACGATGCTGGGATTAAAGGTGTTAGAGCGTACTTTGTGCGCCCGATTGGCCGCACGTCGCTCTAGCCGTTTCAACGTGGCATTTCAAAGCCCTTCCGTGCACTCGTCGGCGCTTGCGCACAAGCCATGACCACCGTGCCATCACCGTGCCAGGCTTGTCTGGACAGCGACGTTCCGATCGGGCAGGAGTTCGCCCATGCGCAAGCTTCTCGTCATCGGCATCGGCGCCGGCAATCCCGACCACATGACCGTGCAGGCCATCGGCGGCTTGAACCGCGCCGACGTGCTGTTCATTCCCGACAAGGGCGCGAAAAAGAACGATCTTGCAGAACTGCGCCGCCAGATCTGCGACCGCTTCGTCACCAATCCAGGCTCGCGCCTTGTCGAATTCGACGTGCCGGTGCGGGCCGAGCCGGCGCCCTCCTACCGCTCGACCGTCGATGACTGGCACGAGGCGATCGCCGCGATCTATGAAAGCCTGATCCGCGACGAGCTTTCGCAAGATGGCTGCGGCGCCTTCCTGATCTGGGGCGATCCCTCGCTCTACGACAGCGCGCTGCGCATCCTGGAGCTTGTGCGCATGAGAGGCAATGTCGAGTTCGAGCTCGAGGTGATCCCCGGCATCACTGCCGTCCAGGCGCTCGCCGCCGGCCATAAGATGGCGCTGAACCGCATCGGCGACGCAATTCAGATCACCACCGGCCGCCGGCTTACCGAGGAAGGTTTGCCCGACAATGCCGGCAGCACCGTCGTCATGCTGGACGGTAAATGCGCATTCAACAGGCTGGACGACAAGGACCTCGTCATCCACTGGGGCGCCTATCTCGGCACGCCCGACGAGATTCTCATTTCCGGTCGCCTCGGCGATGTCGGCGACGAGATCGTAAAGACCCGCGACGAAGCCCGGCGGAAAAAGGGCTGGATCATGGACACTTATCTGCTGCGCAAGCCCGGCGAGCCAGAGGAGTAATGCATGTCGCGCTAAAGTGCGCAGCGGTTTTGCGATAACGACATGCATAAAAAAGAACCTAAAGCGCGTCGCATGAATCCGTTCAAATGCGACGCGCTTTAGGCTCGGCCGGTACAGATTCCACCGACCTCACCCAGCATCGATCTCCGCCTGCAATGCTTCCATGTGCGTCGCAGCCGCGGAAGCCGCGGCCCGTTCGATGGCGCGAAAGCGGCTGACCACTGCAAGCCCCACCGGAGTCAACTGGGCGCCGCCGCCCTTTTTCCCTCCGGTCTGCGCCGCGACCAGCGGCTTGCCGAACACCCGGTTCATGTCCTCGACGAGATCCCAGGCGTGTTTGTAGGACATTTCCATGCCGCGCGCCGCAGCCGAGATCGAACCGAAGGCGGCGATCTGCTCCAGAAGCTCGATCTTGCCCGGCCCGATGCGCCCTTCTGGATCGAGGTTTATCCGCAAGCTCAGCGACGGCATTTGCTCCTCCGCAGTCACGCCACATCCATCCTAGAAGCTCTCCGGCGATACCGCTATTCTAAAATAATATAGCGACAATCATCCGCCGGTCATCCATCCGCCTCGACAGGCAGGCCGGCGCTCGTGTTCGCCCGGTCGAAGCTTACCGTCTTGACCACCGCGTAGACGTTTCGGCCGGGCCGGAGTTTCAGCGTCTGTCGCGATTGCTTGGTGACCCGGGCAAGCACGGTTGCGCCATTGCAGTCTATGCCGATCTCGACCGTAGGCCCTTCACCCGGCTCTATCGCCACGATCGTGCCCGGCAGGATGTTGAGCGCGCTGAGACCCGTCGGCTTGTCGGTGGCGATCATCACATCGCGGGCACGGATGCGGATGCGCACCGGCGCACCGACCGGCATTGCCAGAAGCGGCACGCGGATCTCGCCCGCCGCCGAGCCAAGCACGGTCATGCCAAAGACTTCGTCGTGGCGCAGCACCGCGGTGTCCAGCACCGCGCCACCCTCCCCGCGCTCTTCCGCCGGCAACAGGTCGAGCCGCTGCATGATCGCCCCGGTCGGGCCGCAAGCGGCGACTTTGCCTTGCGCCAGCACAACGACGTCGCTTGCCAGCCGCGCCACTTCCGAGATCGAATGACTGACATAGACGATCGGGATTTTCGTCTCGTCGCGCAGCCGCTCGATGTAAGGCAGGATTTCTGCCTTGCGGGCGTCGTCGAGCGAAGCCAGCGGCTCGTCCATCAGCAACAATCTTGGACTGGCGAGCAGCGCCCGGCCGATCGCCACGCGCTGTTTCTCGCCGCCGGAAAGCTTTGCCGGCCGCCGGTCGAGCAAAGGACCGATGCCGAGCAGGTCGACCACGGCATTGATGTCGGCGTAGCGTTCCGCCGTCGGCGTGAACCAGCGGCCGTAGCGCAGATTGCTGGCCACGCTCATATGCGGAAACAGCCGCGCGTCCTGAAATACCATGCCGATGCGGCGCTTGTGCTTCGGCACGAACAGGCCCGCATCTGTATCGACCAGCACGCGGCCGTCGGCCTCGATCCGCCCCTTCTCGGGCCGGATCAATCCGGCAATCATGTTGATCAGCGTCGTCTTGCCGGAGCCCGAGGGCCCGAACAGCGCGGTCAGCCGCCCAGCGCTCCCGAAGCGGACGTCGAGCCCCAAATCTCCAAGCCGATGGCTGATATCGATTACGACCGTCATTCGATGTCCATCCGCTTGCCGACGCGCCGCGCCAGCACCTCCGACGCGACAAGTGCTGCCATCGAGATGACGATCGAGATCAGCGTCAGCCTGAGCGCTTCGGCATCGCCGCCCGGCACCTGCGTGAACGTGTAGACCGCCGACGGCAGCGTCTGCGTCTCGTTTGGGATGTTGGAAACGAAGGTGATCGTTGCGCCGAATTCGCCCATCGCCTTGGCGAAAGACAAGATCGCGCCGGTAATCAGGCCGGGCAGGATCAGCGGCAGCGTGATTGTCCCGAACACCCACAGCGGATTGGCGCCAAGCGTCCCGGCCGCCGCCTCGAATCTGCGATCGACCGCCTCGATCGACAGCCGGATCGCCCGCACCATCAAGGGAAAGCCCATGACAGCGCAGGCCAATGCGGCACCCGTCCAGCGAAAGGAGAAGACAATGCCGAAATGCTCGGCCAGAAAGGCTCCGGCCGGGCCGCGCCTGCCGAAGGAGAGCAGCAGCAGATAGCCGACAACCACCGGCGGCAGGATCAACGGCAGATGCACCAGCCCGTTGAGCAGCGTTTTGCCCCAGAATTGGCCACGGGCCAGCACAAGCGCGATCAATATGCCGGGCGGCAGGCTGGCGATCATCGCGACGGTCGCCACCTTGACGGACAGCCGGACCGCATTCCATTCGTCGGGAGTGAGGTCCAGCAACCAATTCATCTTTTGGTGTGCCTCAGTTGCTCGGCGTAAGGACCGTAAAACCTTGCGCCTTGAAGACCTCGTCTGCCTTGGCGGATTGCAGGCATTCCAGGAATGCCGGCGCATCCTTGTCCTTGGAATCCGCCATCTCGGCAACCGGGTAGACGATCGACGGGTGCGAATCCTCCGGGAAGGTGCCGATCACTTTGACGCCGGGCTCGGCGTGCGCGTCGGTGGCGTAGACGATGCCGAGCGCTGCTTCGCCTGATGAAACCAGCTTGAGCGCTGCGCGCACGTTCTCGGCCTGTGCCACCTTGCCTTCGATCGAGGACCACACGCCGAGCGATTCAAGTGCGGCCTTGCCATATTTGCCGGCCGGCACCGCTTTGAAATCGCCCATGGCAAGCCTGCCATCGCCGATCAGCCCAGCAAGATCAAAACCCTTTTCGATCCTGGTTTCGACCGACGAATCCTTCGGCGCCACCAGCACGATCTGGTTGCCGAGCAACTTCGCTTCGGTATCCGGCTTGGTCAGCTTCTTGTCGGACAGATATTTCATCCAGTCGAGGTCGGCTGAGATGAAGACATCGGCTGGCGCGCCGCCCTCGAGCTGCTTGGCCAATGCAGAGCTTGCCGCATAGGAAATGATCGCCGCCTCGCCGACATCGGCCTCGCAGGCGGTGTTCACGGCATCCAGTGCGTTCTTCATGCTTGCCGCGGCGAAGACGATCAACCTGTCATCCGCGTGGGCAGCCGGCACAGCAGCGATCAACATCGTCGCGAGACCGCCAATGGCGGCCGCTTTCAATCCGAAACGCTTGCGCACCAGCATGACGCTCTCCAGGGGCTTGAAAATCCGATCGGCGCGACCCTGCTAGTCGATATATCCGCCTGAATATAACAAAGGAAGGCTTTTTGCCAGACTCAGCCCGAACAATGGCCCAGCCAATGGTCCGCTAATGGCATGCGTGTTGCCGCCACCGCTCACGATAAATAGCAGTGCATACAGCGCAAAGTTGCAAGCCGAAATGGATCTAAGCATCGGATACGGTACTCGCGGCGGACGACCCAGCACCGCCACCGAGCGATTTCGAGAAAGGGTAAAGTAGAAGCGCGATGTTTGCGGCTCACACCGCGATGGGCGCCTTGATCGTCGCATCGGCGAGGTAGTTTTCCAGCCGGAAATCTTCGAACCGGAAGGCAAAGAGGTCCTTCACCTCCGGATTGATCCATAGCGTCGGCAGCGCCTTGGGCGTGCGCCGCAACTGTTCGCGCGCCTGCTCGAAATGGTTCGCGTAAAGATGCGCATCGCCCAGCGTATGGACGAAATCGCCGGGCTTCAACCCCGTCACCTGCGCCACCATCAAGGTGAGCAGCGCATAGGAAGCGATGTTGAACGGCACGCCGAGAAAGATATCGGCGGAACGCTGGTAAAGCTGGCAGGAAAGCCTGCCCTCCGAGACATAGAACTGGAACAGGCAATGACAGGGTGGCAGCGCCATGGCTTCCACTTCGGCCGGGTTCCACGCCGAAACGATCAGCCGTCGGGAATTAGGATTCTTGCGTATCTCCTTCAAGAGATTGGCAATCTGGTCGATGGCGCCGCCATGGCCGTCCGGCCAGGAGCGCCATTGCTTGCCATAGACCGGGCCGAGGTCGCCATTCTCGTCGGCCCATTCGTCCCAGATCGAGACGCCGTGATCGTTGAGATATTTGATATTAGTGTCGCCGGCCAGGAACCACAGAAGTTCATGCACGATCGACTTCAGGTGAAGCTTCTTGGTGGTGGTGACCGGAAAGCCGCGCGCCAGGTCGAAGCGCATCTGGTAGCCGAACACCGAGCGCGTTCCGGTGCCGGTGCGGTCGCCGCGATCGGCGCCGTTTTCCAGCACGTGCTTTAAGAGGTCGAGATACTGGCGCATCGGCTTCTGCTCGATTCGGGGGCTCGATTCGGGTTACCGGCCATCATAACCGACTGGCTGCCGGCCGAACATGTCAAAGTGCAGAATGTTCCCACAGGCGACTACATTGTGGGCCGGCGCGGAAATCGTGCCAGCGTTCCGCTGATGCAGGATGCCTGATGCAGGACGATTGTCAGAGGCTGGCGAGCTTACCCAGATCCTTGGCGACCAGGTAATAGAACGTCACGCGGCTCTTGGTGTTGTCGGCTTCCATCGCCTTACAAGTCTTTTCGATGGCCGCGTCCGCCTTGCTGCCGTCGTCGATGCCGAGCTTTTTGGCAACCCAGTTGGTTTTGACGCGATCGAGTTCCTTGGGGTCCGTGCAGGACACCAGCGAGGAATCTCGATTCCTGAGCGCAATGCCCAAATGTTTCACGATCTTGGCGACCGCGTCGGCATCCGCCGCGGCGTCGTATTTCTTCACGTCTGCGAGATAGTCGGCCATCAAAATTCCCCTCGTCGGCGCCACGGGATCGGGTCGATGAGGGTCGTGGCGCGCTGCCGCAAAATGTACGCTAAGTCGGTAACTCCTCACCGCCGCAAGCTTCGGTTGAGACCGTTGACAAGTCAAGCCTTCCCGAGGCTGTTTGACACAACGACAAGGCATCAATTGAGGCCTTTCATTTTCCACGATCGGTCCCTATATCTGTTTCGTCGGCTCGACCGACTATGGCGATAAACAGGCGATGAAATAAGCCGTTCGGACCCGGGGGCGGTACCCGGCGCCTCCACCAAAAACCGCTTTATCGAAGAGCGGCTTTTGCTGGGGGCGAAATAGGATCGACGAAGGTGTAAAGATCGTACTTTTGCCCGGCATTGTACCACCGTTATCGGGCTAAACTTATAGTTGCCAACGACAACTATGCGGAAGCACGTCTCGCCGCGTAAGCGGTGCGATAGCTTCAATTCAAGCCCTAGTGGTTCGCACTTCTAGGCGGGGTTCGGAGGTACCTGGCAACAGAAACCTCCACTTCTTCACTTCGATTCCTACTTCCCCTCCGATCCCCATCTCCCCTCGATATTGTGACGGCAGCAGGCTTGCTGGTCGCGCTTCTTGGGCTGCGCTCTGTCGCGACGCCGTCTTGCTGGCAGATGCGGGCGGCCGGATTCGTCCAAAGGACTGAAAAATGCAAAACGATTCCGATCGATTTTTCGTGCTGACCGGCGGTCCGGGTTCCGGCAAGACCACATTGATCGAAGCCTTGCGGTCGGCCGGCCTTGCCACCTCGCCCGAAGCCGGACGCGGCATCATCCGCGATCAGTTTGGCGATAGGAGGACCGGCCCTGCCCTGGCACGATCCGGCGCAGTTCGCCGAACTGATGATGTCCTGGGAGTTGCGCTCCTATCGAGCCGCCCTCGAACAGAACGGCCCCGTCTTCTTCGATCGCGGCGCGCCGGACACTCTTGGTTATCTGCGCCTCACTGGCCTGCCGGTGCCCGACCACGTCAGCAATGCCGCCGAACGCTTCCGCTACGCCAGTCATGTCTTCATCGCACCGCCTTGGCCGGAGATTTTTCGGCAGGACAGCGAACGAAAGCAGACCCTTGACGAGGCCGAACGCACCTATCATGCGCTGACCAGCATCTACACGGAATTGGGCTATGAACTGGTCCCGTTACCCTTGGCGCCGGTCGAGGCGCGATTGCGATTTATCTTCACCGAGGCAGGCTTGCGGCTTGAGCCCAGACGTTAAAAAGGCCGGGACTGACCCGGCCTTTTCATGCTCTCGCTGGAAAGCATCTACTCTGCAGGCGCTTCGACAACCTCCCGCCGACGGCCGAGCGTCACCTTGGCCAGCGTGAAGGAGATCACCGCGCAAAGCATGATGCCGGCCACCATAGGCAGCGGCGTGCCGTCGAAGAACACCCCGGCGATGCCCATGGCGACCGCGCCGATGGCGAAGTGCAGCGTGCCCATCAGCGCCGAGGCCGTGCCGGCGATCGCGCCATGCGCCTCCATGGCCAGCACCGAAGTCGTCGGGATCACCAGGCCGAGGAACCCGTAGCCGACGAACAGCAGCGCCGCCATGACATCGAGCCGGTCGACGCCGGACGCCATCACCGCGAACAGCACCACCATCGTCGTCGCATAGCCGACCACCGCGACCCGCACCACCGGCCTCAGCCCAAACCGTTCGGACAGCATCCCCGTCAGTTGCGACATGCCGATGAAGGCGACCGCGTTGATCGAGAAGAACATGCTGTAGACCGACGGCGACAGCCCGTAGTGATCTATCAGGATGAAGGAGGAACTCGACAGGTAGACGAAGAAGCTCGCCAGCCCGAAGCCGCCGATGGCCGCCAGGCCAAGGAAGTTGCGGTCGCCCATCAGGAAGCGGTAGGCCGAGAGCGCGGTGCCGAACGAACTGCCTGCACGCGTCTCGACCGGCCGCGTCTCCTTGAGCGAGGTCGCCAGCAGGATGGTGGCGAGCACCGCCCCACCCGTCACCGTCCAGAACACCGCACGCCAGCCGAAATTCTCGATGATGACGCTACCGGTCAGCGGCGCCAGGATCGGCGACACCGAAAACACCAGCATCAAGAGCGACATCAGCTTGGCAGCCTCGGTGCCGGTGTGCAGGTCACGCACGATGGCGCGCGGCACCGCCATGCCTGAGCTGGCGCCGAGCCCTTGCAGGAAACGGAAGGCGATCAGCCATTCGACCGAGGGTGCTAGCGCCGAGCCGATGCCGCCGACCATGAACAGTGCGAGGCCGCCATAGAGCGGCAGCTTGCGCCCGACCATGTCGGAGATCGGTCCGACGACGATCTGGCCAAAACCCATGGACAGAAAGAAGATCAGCAAACTCATCTGCACGGCAGCGGTGCTGGCCTGCAGATCCGCGCCGATCGAAGGCAGCGCCGGAAGATACATGTCGATGGCGAACGGGCCGATGGCGGACAACAGGCCGAGCACGACCGCGATGCGGAGGAAT
This sequence comes from Mesorhizobium sp. WSM4840, assembly GCF_055811755.1. NCBI lineage: Bacteria > Pseudomonadati > Pseudomonadota > Alphaproteobacteria > Hyphomicrobiales > Phyllobacteriaceae > Mesorhizobium > Mesorhizobium sp. WSM4840. The sequence goes on along the minus strand of NZ_JBVVQD010000004.1, from coordinate 193,486 downwards.
TGGGGACTCATGATAGCGGGTTTCTTTCAAATCTGGTTTGCCGACCGGGCGTGTGTAATCCTAGGACGTACCGTCCCGTGAAATTCCGACTTCCTGCGGAGGAAATTCCTTTAAGCTAAGTCCATAAATTTAGACACTCTTGTCTAATTCGTCAATCACCTCTATATAGTTTTCATGAAGCACGACGTTTCTCCTGACACCATCCCGCCACGCGGCCATGAGGCCAAGCGCGCCTCCATCATGGACGCTGCCGGCGAGGTGTTCTGCCGCGAAAGCTTCGCCGGCGCCAATATCGACATGATTGCCGCCGAGGCCGGCGTTTCGCGCCAGACGATCTACAACCACCATGGCGATAAGGAGAAACTCTTCGTCGCCATCGTCCGCGACCTTACCGAGCGCTGCAATGCCGGCATCTTCGCCACCATTTCCACCTTTCCGGACCAGCCGAAGGACCTTGAAGCCGATCTGATCGCCTTCGCTGTGCGCATGAACCGCAACTGTATCTGCAACCGCGATGGAAAATTCCTGCGCAAGCTGATCCAGACCGAGGGCGAGCGCTATCCCGAGCTGTTTGCCGAATGGCGCGAACAGGGACCGGGCAGGATATGGCCGGCTATCGCCGCCCGTTTCGCCCGCCTCGCCCATGCCGGTTTCCTCGACATCGAGGACCCCGACGTCGCGGCCCGCCAGTTCCTGGCCCTTGCCAATGCCGAATTGCAGACGACCTTCATGCTTGGCGGCACGCCGACCGATGATGAGGTGCTGCAATCGGCGACACATGGCGTGCGCACATTCCTGCGCGCCTTCGGCAAGCGGCAGCCGGCGGCCGACGCGCAAAAGCACAGCGCGCTCGCTGGCGCCTGAGCGATCAAATCTGAGGCATGCCCTCTCGCATCTGCGCTGCCGGCGTCTATATCCGGTTTACGCCGCGCTCAAGCTTGATTACAGCTATGCGGACGATTCAACGGAACCCGACAGCCACATGGCCGACGACCACATTCGCTACGACATTCTGGCCCAGGAGGCATTGCGCGGCGTCATGCGCAAAGTCCTGGCCGAGGTCGCGCGCACCGGCCTTCCCGGCAACCATCATTTCTTCATCACTTTCCTGACCGGCGCCCCGGGCGTGCGCGTATCTTCCCGCTTGCGCGAGCGCTATCCCGAACAGATGACCATCGTCATCCAGTTCCAGTATTGGGACCTGAAGGTGACCGACACCGGCTTCGAGGTCGGGCTGTCTTTCTCCGACGTGCCGGAAAAGCTGGAAATCCCGTTCTCGGCCGTGCGCGGCTTTTACGACCCGTCCGTCAATTTCGAGCTCGAATTCGATGTGAAGACGGAGACCTCGGCAGAAGAGGAGTTGGCCGGCCAGCCCGCTTCCGAACCGCTGGCCGCCGTCGCCGAGAAAAAGCCGGAAAAGAAGAAGACCGCTGAGGCCGAAAAGAAGCCTGCCGCGGCCGACGCCGTCGCCAAGGGCGCCGAAGTGGTGTCGCTCGACGCCTTCCGCAAGAAGTGATCCGACGGGCCGCGCGACATGGCCGACATCGTCAATCTCCGCCAGGCCCGCAAGCAAAAGGCACGAGCTGAGAAGGGGCGCCTGGCAGAACAGAACCGGACGCTGCACGGCCGTTCCAGGGCCGACCGGGAGCGTGACCGTCTGATCGCCGAGAAAGCAGAAACGTTTGTCGCCGGCCATCGCCGCGAAGCCTCGGGCGATCCGGATTCCCCGAGCATCGGACCGAAAAGTGCGCCGCGGTTTTCGGATAAATCCGATGCTTGAAGTGAAATGAGTCACGTCCGGTGAGCCCGGTCGAGAAACGCTCGGTGACCATTCGCGGCCATCGCACCAGCTATTCGCTCGAAAAGCCGTTTTTCGACGATCTCGTCGCCATCGCGGCCGCGCGCAAACTGACGCTCGCCGCCCTCGTCGCCGAAATCGACGAGGCCCGGCCGCGCGATGCCAACCTGTCCTCGGCGCTCAGGCTCTACGTCCTGGATTGGGCAAAGCGAGGGATGAAACCGGTCTAGGTGGAGCTATCCGCCGCCCAGCGACTTCAGCAGATTGTCGATCGACGAAGGTTCAAGCGTGGGTTTTGGCGCGGATCCTGATGGCGGCGGGTTGTCATTGGCCGGCGGCTGAGGCGCGCGCTCGATTTTCTGCGCCTGCTCAGCCGCCGCCCTGCGCTGGGCGTCGAGCTTTGCCTTTTGTTCCGCAGCGATCCGCCTCGCCTCTTCCGTCCGCCTCGCCTCTTCCGCTTTCCGGCGTTGCTGTTCCTCGGCTTTCGCCGCCTCGTCCGCCGCTTTTTGCGCCGCTCTGGCTCTCGCTTCGGCATCCGCCCTGGCCCTTGCCTCCGCCTCGACCTTGGCTTTGGCCTCGGCTTCAGCCTTCGCCTGTGCATCCGCCTTGGCTTTGGCCACGGCTTCAGACCTCGCCTGCGCATCCGCTTTGGCCTTCGCCTCCGCTTCGGCTCGAGCCTTTGCCTCGGCTTCAGCCTTCGCCCTCGCATCTGCCTCGGCTTGCAGCCGCGCCGCCTCCTGCTGCTTGCGCAATTCCTCGGCTGCCCTCTCACGCTCGGCTTGCAGGGCCGCGTAGTAACGCACCTCGCGCCGCAGCCGCTGTTTTTCAAGCAGTGCAGCCTGCATGGCCTCGACCCGCTGCTGTTCCTTTTCAAGCGCGCGCTGGGTCAGGAACTGCGCCAGCGGCTCACTGTCGAATTGCCGCTTCGCGGCGCCGAACGGCCCGTCGACGCTGAAATTCACAGTCGGATCGGAGCCGACCAGCGCTTCGTCGCCGGGCCGATAAGTGATCGAACCACCGGTCGCGACCGTGCTGGCGTTCAGGTCCGCCGTAATGTCGGCGGACAGCTTCGCCGCCGGATTTTCAAGATTGACCGGCGGTGCCCTCAGCGTGCCGCCGGCAATTGTGAAGGCGATGTCCGTATCCCCGGCCGGAAAACTGCCGTCTGCGGCGATCTGCGGCGCGAAGCCGGCGGTCTTGGCCGCATCGATATCGCGCCCGATCGCATCGGCCCTGGCGATGAAGGCGCCAAAGGCGTCGGGATTGACGCCGGCAATGGTCAAGCCCTTCAGCGCCGCCGTGCCGGAACCGGACAGCGCCGCTACCATCGCATCGACCGATTTGCCGCTGGTCGAAAGCGCTGCCGAGAAATCGCCGCTTCCGCTGATGCCGGCCTGTGGCATCACGGTTGCCAGATCGGCGCCGGCAAGTTTCATCTGGCCGGAGAAAAGCCCGGTGCCGTCATTGTTCTTCAGCTCGAACAGCCCGGAAAGCGCGCCGCCTGAGAACTTTGCCTTGAGGTCCGAAACGCGGATGCCTTCCTGGTCGAGCTTCAGCGAAAGCGCCGCGTCATAGGCCGTGGCAAGCGGGCCGGCGACCAGCGATGCCGTGGTCAGGTCGAGTTCGGCTGTGAAAGGCAGGCTGGGCTTCTGGCTGAACGGGGCGGTCGGCCAAGCCCCGCCGGCGCCCAGGAAGGCCTGATCACCAAACAGCGCCACCGCCATCGGGTCGAGATCCAGTTCATCGAGTACCAGCGCGCCGGCAAGATGCGGCACCCCGTCCTTGACGTCAACATTGACGTCACCGGAAACCGCCGCCTCGTTGATGGCGCCGCTGAGGCCGGACAGCACCAGAAGGCCGTTGCCGAAATCGGCGTCGGCCGCAAACCACGTCGACATGCCTGTCCCCATGCCCGGCAAGCCGACGCCTGTCGTCATCAGCCACGGCTCGATGTCGGCAGCTTCCAGGCTGACCTTGCCCTTGGCGGTGGCGCCTTGTGGCGTGCCGGCGAATGTCCCGTCGAAACCAGCCTTGAAATCGTTGCCGGTGAGGTTGAAGCTCGTCGCCATGCCGCCGCCAAGCGTGCCTTTCGCCGAGACATCGGTGGTCGCCTCGCCAAGCATGCCGAGCGGCAGCGCCGGCAGCCCGTAAAGCGCCAGAAGTGCGGTGGCGTCGGCATTCCTGGCGTTGAAGGTCAGTGACACCGGCGCATCGAGAAGCCGCTCGGCCATCCCTTTGCCGGACAGCGATGCTGAAAACGCCGAGCCACCTGCCCTGCCTTGCGCGCTGACCGCCAGTCCCGTCGTGCCGTCGCCATTGGCGGCGGCACTCGTCACCAGATCGATGCGCGCGTCCTGGAACAGCTCGGGATAGGCCGCCACGCGTCCCGCCAGTCCCTTCAGCACGGCATTGTCCGGATAGTGCTTCGCCGCCACATCGACCAATGGCTTGAGGTCGACGGCGACCACGGAGGCATCAAGCTTGCCGGTCGGGCTCACCGGGAAATCCTTGATCCGTCCGGTGGCGCTGATCGACGCGCCGGCAAGCCCATTGAGCGAAAGCCGGTCGATTTCGAGCAGCCCATCGCGTAGCCTGAGCGCCGTATCGACCGTATCGGCGGTCAGCCCGCCGGCACTGACCGGCCCGGCCTTGATCTGGAAATCGAGGTCGCGGTCGGAAAAACGGTTGGCGCCCTTGTCGCTGATGAAGATCGAGGCGAAGGCGGCGAGGCCGTCGACATCGAGCTCGCCACCTTCGAGCCGCATCAGCACCGACGGCCTGGCGTCGTCGGGCTGGCTGGAATCGATGCGACCGGAAAATTTCGCCTTGCCGAGAATGAGTTCGAGGTCGCTGAAGGCCTGCCGCTTCCCGGTCAGGTCGACCTTGGTCTTGAAGCCGGCGGCCGGCAGCCGGCGGATCGCCTCGTCGACATCTTTCGACAGCCAGGCGGCAAAGCCGGAAGGCTGCCCCACCGCCAGAAGCAGCGAACCGGTGAAGCCGAAATGATCCTCGACGCTGAGCATACCATTTGCCTCCAGCCTGGCACGGCCGGGCAGTGTCGCAGCGAGCGACTTCACCGACCAGCCGGCATCGGCCGGCTCGGCGGAAAGGCGCACGTCGCGAACTGTCGTGTCGCCGGCCACCACCGCCGGCAGCTTCACCTCGACGGTGCCCGGTATGGTCGGCTTGGGCAGGTCGAGCAGCGCCTGCTCCAGCGCCGCGACACGCGCCGACAGCGTCAGTCCGGCGTCGGCCGCGGCGCCGACGGCTTCATCGAACTGCACCTGTGCGCCATCGGCCTCGATCGAAAAGCTTGGGTTCGGCCCAAGCTCGACGGCAGCCTTGCCGTCGGCGGTGTAGGGATTGTCGAGCGGCCCGGTCTCGAAGCGGAATTCGTCGACACCAAGCTTCCGGTGGTCGAGCGAAAATTTGCCGTTCAGCCTGAACCCCGGCTCCGGCTTGCCGGCGCTGGCCTTCATCGTCCCACCGTCCGTGCCGTCAAGCTGCGTCGAACTCTTGTCGACACCATTCGTGTCAGAACTTGCGACCTTGAACTGACCCGTATAGATCGCGGCGCCATTGACGATGCCGGCATTGCCATCCGCTTCGATGACCAGCGGATAGGCGTCTGGATCGAGCTTGAGCCGAACTCGCATCTGCCCGTCACTGCCGGCCTTGCCGGTGGAGGCGATGACCGTGCTGCGCAAGCCGTCGAGCCAGAGCGAACCACCCATCCGCCAAGGTCCGGCCAGCGATTTGGCAGAGATCGTCGAGTTGATCTCGGAAAGCAGATGGCTGCGCCCGCCGGCAGCATGGCGCAGCGCGATCTCTCCCTCCGTCACCGTCAGCTTCTCGATCGAGATCTGGCCGGGATCGAAGGGTGACGACGGGCGTATCGCCCAGTCGACCGTACCATCGGCGGCAATGTCGATCGTCGCCTTCGGCCGCACCAGCCGCATGTCGAAGATCAGCACTTCGCCGCTCAGGAAGGGCGCCAGTTCCGCATCCATCGAAAAAGTCTCGACGGTCATTGCCGGCTGGCCGCCGGGGCCACCGGCAACGGTGACGTTCGAAAAGGTCACGGAGGGAAACGGCAGCAGTCTCGCCGTCGCATCGCCCTGAACGGTTACCTTACGGCCCAGAATGGCGCTTGCCTCACGCTCGAAATCGGCACGGTAGCTTGTCCAGTCGATAAAATACGGCACCACCAGCGCCGCACACAGCACCAGCACGAAAAGGCCACCGAAGATCACGAACAGGCGTGCGAGCATCAACTCCCAAGCAGTTGATTGAAAATCAGCCGCACTCTACCCGCATCAGCGTGTTGATAAAGAGGCAAATCGATCGCTCCAAGAGCAAAAAGCTCTAGTCGGCCGGCAGTATCTTCCCAGGGTTCATGATGTTCAGCGGGTCGAGCGCCTGCTTGATCGTGCGCATGATATCAACGCTGTGGCCGAGTTCATGGCGCAGGAAGCCGACCTTGCCTTGTCCGATGCCGTGCTCGCCGGTACAGGTTCCATCCATGCCGATCGCCCGTATGTTCAGCCGCGCGACAAACTCTTCCGTCTGCGCGATTTCCTTCGGATCGTCCGTGTCCATCAGCACCAGCACATGGAAATTGCCGTCGCCGGCATGGCCGACGATCGGCGCGATCAACCCCATCTCGGCGATGTCGGCCTCGGTTTGCGTGACGCATTCGGCAAAGCGCGAGATCGGCACGCAGACGTCGGTCGACAACCCCTTGGCGCCCGGCCGCAGCGTCAGCGACGACCAATAGGCGTCGTGCCTGGCCTTCCACAGCTTCGTCCGCTCCTCGGCGACGCTGGTCCACAGGAACGGGCCGCCGCCATATTCCTCGGCGATCATGCCGAAGGTCTCGGCCTGCTCGGCAACGCCGGCGTCGCTGCCATGGAACTCGACGAACAGGCATGGGCTTTCGGGATAATCGAGTTTCGAATAACTCTTCATCGCCCGCATCTGCAGCGCATTCACCAGTTCGATGCGTGCCACCGGAATGCCCATCTGGATTGTCGCGATCACCGCGTTGCAGGCCGCCTCGACGCTTGGAAACGGGCAGACGCCGCCGGAAATCGCCTGCGGAATGCCCTGCAGCTTCAGGGTCAGCTGGGTGATGATGCCGAGCGTGCCTTCAGAGCCAATTAGGAGCCGCGTCAGATCGTAGCCGGCCGAGCTCTTTTTTGCGCGCTTGCCGGTCGTCACGGTCTCGCCGTCGGCCATCACCGCCGTCAGCGACAACACATTCTCGCGCATCGTGCCGTAGCGCACCGCATTGGTGCCCGACGCCCGCGTCGCCGCCATGCCGCCGAGCGATGCATTCGCGCCCGGATCGATCGGAAAGAACAGGCCGGTGTCGCGCAGATGCCGGTTGAGATCCTCGCGCGTCACACCGGGCTCGACCGTGCAGTCGAGATCCTGCGGGTTGACCGCGAGGATGCGGTTCATCCGCGACATATCCAGCGAGATGCCGCCGCCTGGCGCGTTGGTATGGCCCTCCAGCGAAGAGCCGACGCCGAAGGCGATCACCGGCACGCGGTGCGCGGCGCAGGCCGACACGATCTCCTGCACCTCTGCCGTCGTCTCCGGAAATGCCACACCGTCAGGCGCCTGGGTCGGAATGTAGGTGGTGGTATGCGCGTGCTGGGCGCGGATCGCCTCGCCGGTCTGGAACCGCTCGCCGAGCCGCTGCTTGAGGATGCCGAGCACCGCGGCGATGCCTTCTTCGTTGCGCTCGACCGGATTGAGGTCGCTCAGAGCCATATGTTTCCATCCCGGTTTTCTAGGATGTCTAAGCCACTTGCCGCGCGGATGTCCATTGGGTTAGTCAAGTTGCAGCAGCGACCTTCAGGTCAGAAATGATACATGCGGCGATAGGCTACTTCTTTCTCTTCTTGGCTCTTTTGCCTGGATGGGCAGTGCATAGCGCGTCCACTCAGAGCCGGGTTGTCTGGTTTGGCGCGGTTATCTTCTCTGCCTTTCTGGCGCTGTTCGCGGTTGTGAGCACACGCAGAGAGCCTGCCTTTACTCGCAAGCCCGGTCCTTTTGCGCAGCGGTACGGAAAGTACGTGTATATCTGCGTCGTTACCAGCTTGTCGCTCGGCGAGACGCTCGCAATAGCTCTTACCTACGCGGAACCTCAAAAAGGCCCGATTGGCCAAGTGGGCTCACTATTGTCAGCGATTGGATCAAGCGTTTTCCCTGTCATTGCGAAATACGCAACTGATATTCAGCCGCCGCTTTCCGAACAACTGGCCTTTCGAGCTCAATCAATAATGAGTTGTTTCATGGCTATTGGCTTCGCAATATTCATTCCTGCACTGATATATTATTCGAAAATGCCAAAAAACGAGATAGTAATGCGCTTCGGTGCCGGTCTACGCAAGAGGCCAACTACATTTAGCACATTCGCCTGTACTTTATTTGGTATTTTAGCAGGCTTAAGCGCATACTTCGGCTTCGGTGAATTCGACACCAGCACTGAGCACTGCTGGCTGAATGCCGTGTGCTACACAACGGGCGATGATTTGGCACTCTTCTGGGCAGGGGCAGGGAAAATCGTGATGCTGTTTGGCTTTCCAATAGGCGCCCTTGCCCTGGTGGCGGCCTACCGCGTGATGCCAGAAACTTAAGCGCTGTCTCGCGCGCTCAGGATGCCGAGCACAGCGGCGATGCCTTCTTCGTTGCGCTCGACCGGATTGAGGTCGCTCAGAGCCATCTATTCCTCCGCGAATGGACCAGTGTCCACCCTTGTTATGGGCTTATGGATGGGTAGTCTCACCAGCCACGTCCTGTCCAGCGAGAAGGAAGTTTTCGATGTCCACCCCTGCCCCCTTCGTCTCTCGTGCCATGGACATCGAAAACGACTGGATCGACTACAACGGCCATCTCAACATGGCCTATTACAACGTGCTGTTCGACCGCTGTTCCGACGAAGCGTTCGAAATGATGGGGATGGGGCCGGATTATGCGAAGCAGCGCCGGCTGACCATCTACACGGCGGAAGTCCATGTCTGCTATATCAGGGAGCTGCATCTCGACCACCAGGTCAATGTCTCCTTCCAACTCCTCGACCATGACGACAAGCGGCTCAGAGCCTACCAGGAAATTCGTCATGTCGACGGTTGGCTCGCTGCCACTTCCGAATCACTGTCGCTGCACGTCGACATGTCCGGACCGAAGGTGGCGCCCTTCCCGGCCGATGTCCTGGCCAAGGTCGAAGCGATGCGCGCCGCCCATGCGGCGCTGCCGATGCCCGAGCGCGCCGGCCGTTCGATCGGTATTCGTCGCAAGACGCTTGAACCGCAGTCCCGTTAACCTTACCAAGGTTTTAACGTGAACAAGCCGAATTGAGGCGTTGAACGACTCAGCGCGGCGTTCGAAAACCGTCCGCACGGGCGGCGGGGCTGAAGCGGTTCGGGGAACGTGCATGAAAACCGACATCAAGGTCGAGGCGGACAGGCTGGCGGCCGACCCACGCATCACCGACTATGATTTCTGGCGCTCGCTGAAGAACCTCAACAACGAGATCTTCCACATCGCCAACAACAACGAGCCGATCCCCTTCGCCATGATCCGCTGGCGCGCCATACTGAAGCAAGCGCGGATGAAGCGCGGGCATGCCTGACGGCAGCGCTTAATTCCTTAACCGTCAGGGCTGGTGCTTCACTGCCGCCAGCGGCGAACGCGCCACCACCGGCGACGACTGGATGATCGCGGTGTTAGTCATCGCAAACGGAATGATGCGGTCGATCACCCGTTCGAGTTCGGCCACCGAGCCGACATGCGCCAGCGCGATGAAGCAGTCCTCGCCGGTCACCCGGTCGCATTGGGCGATCTCCGGCAAGTCGCGGATGATCTCGGCCACCACAGCCAGTTGTCCCGGCACAGGCCTGATGCGCAGCCATGCCGACAGCTTCATGCCGAGCGCGGCCGGATTGATCCGCAGCGTGTAAGCCTCGATCACGCCGCTCTCCTGCAGCCGCCGAATGCGCTCGGCCACGCTCGGCGCCGACAGGCCGACCGAGCGCGCCAGTTCAGCGGTGCTGGTGCGCGCATCCTTTTCCAGCAGGCGAAGGATTTTCAGATCAGCCGCATCCAGGTCGGAATTTTCGTTTCGAAGGCGTTTCAGGGAAAACTCCTCGGTTTTAGAAAATCAATGAGCTCTTTGGCTAGTCATTATCCATATAAACCGGAAAGATCGCCTGCGATAATGATCCTATGGATGATCAAGCGCAAGCCCCAGCTGCAAGCCCTGCCCTCGCCGGCCCCGTCTTTGGCAAGCTGGCGGCCTCGCTGCCGCCGCATGTCTGGTTCGGCGTCAGCGCCGTGTTCCATTATCTCGGGCCGGCTTTCGCCGTGCTGCTTTTCCCGCATGTCGGCGTGCTCGGCATGGCCTGGCTGCGCATCGTTACGGCCACCCTTGTCTTCGCGCCGCTGACCCGGCCCTGGACGGTCTTCGCCCGCGCCGACCGGCCGACCCGACTGCTGCTTCTCGCTTTTGGCGCTTGCCTCGGCGTGATGAATTGCTCCTTCTACCTGGCGCTCGATCGTTTGCCGATCTCGCTGGTCGCGGCGATCGAATTCGTCGGCACCATCGGCGTCGCGCTGGTAGGCGTCAGAAGCCCGCGCAATCTCGCAGCCCTTGCCGTTGCCGTCATCGGCACCTTGCTGCTGATCGATGTCAAATGGTCAAGCGATCCGATCGGCCTGTTCTGGGCCTTCCTAAACGGCGCGCTGTTCGTCGGCTACATCGTGCTTGGCCATCGCGTTGCCCGCGCCGGCGCTGGCGACGGCATCGCCGGCCTGGGTGCCGCCATGGCGGTCGCCTGCCTCATCGTGCTGCCGATCGGCTTCACCGATGCGCTGCCGGCCTTCTCGGCGCCGCCACTGCTCATCGCCGCCATCGGCGTCGGCATATGCTCCTCGGTCATCCCTTATATCTGCGACCAGCTTGCCATGTCGCGGCTGCCGCGATCGAGCTTCGCGCTGATGCTGTCGTTGCTGCCGGTCACCGCCACGCTGATCGGCGTCATTGTGCTCCGCCAGATACCCAGCCCCACCGATTGCCTCGGCATCGCGCTGGTGGTGGCCGGTGTCGCTTTCCACAAACCGGCGCGTGACTAGAGCATCGGACCCAAAAGTGGCAGCCGGTTTTGGGAAAATCCGATGCTCAAACCAAAACATGGAGCGGCGGCACGGTTCGACCTGAGAGTCCGCCGCTCTATGCCAGCTTCTCCCTGAGGAAGGCGCTTGTCCGGCCCCAGGCGAGGTCCGCCGCGTTCTTGTCGTAGCGGGCGGCGGACGTGTCATTGTTGAAGGCATGATTGGCACCTTCATAGACATAGATCGTGTACTCGACCTCGGCTGCATCGAGCTCCTTCCTGAAAGCGTCGATGCCGGCATTGATGCGGGTGTCAAGCCCGGCATAATGCAGCAGCAACGCCGCCTTGATCTTCGGCACATCCTCGGCCTTCGTCTGCATGCCGTAATAGGCGACAGCGGCAGCCAGATCCGGCGCGTTGGCAGCCAGTGTGTTCACCGTGCCGCCGCCCCAGCAGAAGCCGACCGCGCCGACCTTGCCGTTGCCATCCGCGTATCCCTTGAGGAAAGCGACCGTTGCGACCGCATTGGCGATGGTCTGCGCCGGATCGAGTTTGGAAAACTGCTCACGCGCCTTGTCTTCGTCGGCCGGCGTGCCGCCGAGCGGTGACAGGAAGTCCGGGGCAAGCGCCACAAATCCTTCCAGCGCCACGCGCCGCGCCACATCGCGTATATGCGGGTTGAGCCCCCTGTTCTCATGCACGACGATGACGGTGCCGAGCTTGCCGGACTGGCCGGCCGGCTTGACCAGATAGCCCTTCATCTCGCCACCGCTGCCGGGATAGCTGATGTCCTCGCCCATCACGCGTGAATCGTCCTCGGCAATGATCCCTGCCCGGGCCGAATTCGCAGCCAGCAGCGGCGCGATTGCGGCCGCCGCCGCACCTGATCCGGCAAGCCTGGTCAACTGTTCCATGAAGCGCCGCCGGTCGAGCGTCAGATGCGTGTATTCGTCATAGGCGTCGATCATCGCCTGGGTAATGGCGGGTGTCGTGACGGCTGGGCCGGCAGGGCTAGGTTTCGTCATGGCGCTCTCCTCGGCTTCGGGAAACACTCCCGCCGCGCAACATAGGGTCGAAGCCCGCATGGTCCAGTCACGGATCAGTGAGGCCCTAGCATGCACTCCACAACGCCGGTCGGCCTGCATTGGCTATGGACCGTCGAAGCGATTTCCTTAGCTAGGATATTCAAGGCGACAGCCTTCTTCGGCGTCGTCGCCAAGGCCTGTCAGCTGGTCTCGGCCCGAAAGGCCATGACGCGAATGCGCCGCATCTTCATCAAATTTTGGTCATCTCCGACAATCTTGGCGGTGCTGCCGCAGTATGAACGAAAGCCGCCGGTGGTGATCCTGCCTACCCTGTGGCTGGCTCTGACAAGAAGGAACAACGCCCATGATCTTCCCGACCCCGATCCTTGTAAGCGCATTCGTGCTTGCCGGCGCCGCGCTGCTGGCGCTGCGGTCAGCCGCCTTGGCGGCCAGGCGATCGACGGTCAAGGTCCGCAGCAACCGGCGCCGGCCTGCCGGCAGCCGCTCGAAAACCAACGACTGAACGCCCTATTTCGGCAGCGTATAGGCCATCACGTAATCCCCCGGCTTGGTACCGACCGAGCCATGGCCGCCGGCGACGATGACCACGAACTGACGACCGTCGGCGACCGTGTAGGTCATCGGCGTCGACTGCCCGCCGGCCGGCAGCCGGGTCTGCCAGAGCTGCCTGCCGGTCGTCAGATCATAAGCGCGGAAAAAGTCGTCGACCGCAGCACCAAGGAAGGCGACGCCGCCGGCGGTGATCATCGGCCCGCCAATGCCCGGCACGCCGACCTTGAACGGCAGTGGCAGCGGCGTCATGTCGTAGACGGTGCCGTTGCGGTGTTTGTAGACGATCTTGCCGGTCCTGAGATCGACGCCCGCGACATAGCCCCAGGGCGGCGCTTGGCAGGGAATGCCGAGCGGCGACAGAAACGGCTTCAATATCACTGCGTAAGGCGCACCGTCATTGCGATTTAGGCCCTGTTCGCTGCCCTTGGTATCGCCCGGCGGCGGCACGTCCGCGCGCGGGACCAGCCTGGAGATGAACGCCAGGTATGTCGGCATGCCGAACATCACCTGCCGGACCGGATCGACGGCGACGCCGCCCCAGTTGAATGTGCCGAAATTGCCGGGATAGATCAGCGAGCCTTGCAGCGACGGCGGCGTATAGCGGCCCTCGTAGCGCAGTTTCAGGAATTCGATCCGGCAGGCCAGCTGGTCAAACATGGTGATGCCCTACATGTCGGCCCCGGTCAGCGGCTCCGGATTGAAACTCAGATCCGAAGCCGGCTGCGTCGGCGAGGTGTGGTCGCCCTCGATCGCGCCGCCCGGCGCCGGTACTTCGTTGACCGGGACGATCGGCTCGCCGCTGCGCCGGTCGAGTACATAGAGGTCGCCCTGCTTGGTCGGCCCGACCAGCCCCGGCACCACGCCGCCAGCCGTGGTGATGTCGACCAGCGTCGGCTGCGCAGGCACGTCCATGTCCCACAGATCGTGATGCACGGTCTGCCGCACCCAGCGCAATTGGCCGGTGTTGAGATCGAGCGCGGTGATCGAGGAGGAGAATTTCTCGACATTGGCGCTGCGCCCCATACCGAGCTGGTCCGGCGTCTGATTGCCGAGCGGCACATAGAGCAAGCCGAGCTTCTCGTCGGCGCTCGCTGTCGACCACATGTTGGGAGAGTTGTGGGTATAGGTCTGACCCGGCGCCCGTGGCGTCGTCTGGTCCGGATTGCCGGAATCCCAGTTCCAAATCAGGGCGCCGGTGTCGACGTCGAAGGCACGGATGACGCCGGACGGCTCCTGCGTTGAATAATTGTCGTTGACCGCGCCGCCGACGATGATCTTGTTGGCGACGATCAGCGGCGCCGAGGTCGAATAATAATAGCCCGGCTTCGGATATGGCATGTTGGCAAGCAGGTTCAGCGTGCCGCCTTCGGCAAATGTGGGACAGACCTGGCCATTCGCGGCGTCGAGCGCGATCAGCCTAGCGTCGGATGTCGGCAGATAGATGCGTGCCGCACAGGGCTGGCCGGCGGCGATTTTGGCATCGACATAATAGGACACGCCGCGGCAGGTCTGGTGCTGGCGGTCCTTGTCCAACTTGATCTTGGGATCGAAGCGCCATTTCTCCTTGCCGCTGGCGGCATCGATCGCAATGGCGAAATTGTGCGGCGTGCAAATGTAGAGCGTGTCGGCAACCTTCAGCGGCGTCACCTGATAGGTCGTCTCACTGATATCGTCGGGCCCTTTCACATCGCCGGTGCGATAGGTCCAGGCCGGCTGCAGATTGGCAACGTTTTCGGGGGTGATCTGGTCGAGCGGCGAATAGCGCTGGCCATACGTCGTGCGACCGTAATAGTGCCATTCGCCGGCTGGCACATTGCCGCCGCGATCGGCGGTCGGCGTCACCTTGTCGGTGTTGAGTTCGCCGGCAATATTCTTTGGATCGGTCGTCATCGAATAGCCGGCGACGCCGATCGACGCCAGCACGGCGAGGATCAGCGGCGCGCGACCATCGGGACCGGTGAGCCCGCCCCGCGCCCACGGTGTCAGCAGCCACAACGCGATAAGCACGATAATGCCGCCGCGCGGACCGAGCTCCCACCAGTCGAAGCCGGTTTCCCAGACCGCCCAGCAAAGCGTGCCGATGACGATCGCCGCGTACAGCCACAGCGCCATGGATTTGCGCCTGTAGAGCAGCCAGGCAGCGACGAGGAAGGCTATGCCGGCAATGACGTAATACCAACTGCCACCTAGCGAAGCTAACCAGATGCCGCCGCCGCCGAGTACCAGGCCGATAAGGAAAAGGATGAGGGAGGTGATGACGACAGCCAAAACGATGCTCCTTCGACTGGTGCGCGCTTCGCACGCGTCAATGGGCAACCCGGCATTGCGTTCCTGCCCCGAGCACAACTTTCTCCGGCCCGCCATGGCTGTCAAGCAGGCTGGCGCTATAGGTGGTGTTCTACCGGATTTGTAACTCCCCCGCCTGGATTGAGAACAAAACGGAGACACTTCTGGCCTTTCGCTGCCGAATCACTACATTCGGGGACAATGTCCGGCTTTTCGGAAGACATGCCCTTTTTTGACGAACCGAATGCGCGGCCCACGGCCCCGTCCGGCATTGCCGCGCGCGCCATGGCTGCCCGCAGCGGCCACACCAATGCGCCCGACTATCTGAACGGGCTCAACCCCGAACAGCGGCTGGCGGTGGAAACCACCGAGGGTCCGGTTCTGGTGCTGGCCGGCGCCGGCACCGGCAAGACGCGTGTCTTGACCACCCGCATCGCTCACATCCTCGCCACGAAGAGAGCCTTCCCGTCGCAGATCCTCGCCGTCACCTTCACCAACAAGGCCGCGCGCGAAATGAAGCAGCGCATTGGCCTGCTGATCGGCGACGGCAATGTCGAAGGCATGCCGTGGCTCGGCACCTTCCACTCGATTGGAGTGAAGCTGCTGCGCCGCCACGCCGAGCTTGCCGGGCTCAAATCCGACTTCACCATTCTCGACACCGACGACGTCGTGCGCCTGATCAAGCAGCTCATCCAGGCCGAAGGGCTGGACGACAAGCGCTGGCCGGCCAGGCAGTTCGCCCAGATGATCGACGGCTGGAAGAACAAGGGGCTTGGCCCTGCCGACATTCCCGAGGGCGACGCCCGCGCCTTCGCCAACGGCAAGGGCCGCGAGCTCTACAAGGCCTATCAGGAGCGGCTGAAGACACTGAACGCCTGCGACTTCGGCGACCTCCTGTGCCACCCGATCCGCATCTTCCGCGACAATCCGGACGTGCTGAAGGAGTACCACAAGCGCTTCAAATACATTCTCGTCGACGAGTACCAGGACACCAACACCGCCCAATACATGTGGCTGCGCCTGCTGGCCCAGCGGCCGCAATCCTCCCCCCTTGAGGGGGAGGTGCCCGCGAAGCGGGCGGAGGGGGTCGCCTCAGAAGGGACCGCCAGAGCGTCGAGCACTGCCGCACGGACCCCACCCGGCCGGGCTTTGCCCGGCCACCCTCCCCTCAAGGGGGAGGGAAACCCGCGCCCAGCCACCGTAAACATCTGTTGCGTCGGCGACGACGATCAATCCATCTATGGCTGGCGTGGGGCCGAGGTCGATAACATCCTGCGCTTCGACAAGGATTTCCCCGGCGCCGCGATCATCCGGCTGGAGCGCAACTACCGCTCCACCGCGCACATCCTCGGCACCGCCTCCCATCTCATCGCCCACAATGAAGGCCGCTTCGGCAAGACGCTGTTCACCGAAAAGATCGCCGAGGACGACGAGAAGGTCCATGTCCATGCCGCCTGGGATTCCGAGGAGGAGGCCCGCGCCGTTGGCGAAACCATCGAGGCCTACCAGCGGCAGAAGCACAATCTCAACGACATGGCCATTCTTGTCCGCGCGTCCTTTCAGATGCGCGAATTCGAGGATCGTTTCGTCACGCTCGGCCTCAACTATCGCGTCATCGGCGGCCCGCGCTTCTACGAGCGCCTCGAAATCCGCGATGCGCTGGCCTTCTTCCGCGTCGTCGCGCAAGGCGCAGACGACCTAGCCTTCGAGCGTATCGTCAACGTGCCGAAGCGCGGGCTGGGCGAAGCCACCATCCGCCAGATCCACGACACCGCCAGGACGCTCCGCATTCCGATGCTGGAGGCTGCGGAAAAACTCGCCGAGAGCGACGAACTGAAGCCGAAGCCGCGCGCAGCATTGCGCGAAGTCGCCGCCAATTTCGAGCGCTGGCAGAAGGGGCTGGAAACCACGCCGCACACCGAGCTGGCCGAGACCATCCTGGAGGAGAGCGGCTACACCGACATGTGGAAAAACGACCGCTCGGTGGAAGCGCCCGGCCGGCTGGAAAACCTGAAAGAGCTGATCCGCTCGATGGAGGAGTACGAATCGCTGCGCTCCTTCCTCGAACATGTAGCACTGGTGATGGACGCCGAGCAGAATGCCGAGCTCGACGCCGTCAACATCATGACGCTGCATTCGGCCAAGGGCCTCGAATTCGAGACGGTTTTTCTCCCTGGTTGGGAGGAAGGTCTTTTTCCGCACCAGCGCGCGCTCGACGAGGGCGGCCGCTCCGGGCTGGAGGAAGAACGGCGGCTGGCCTATGTCGGGCTGACCCGCGCCAAGAAGAACCTGCATTTGTGGTTCGTCTCCAACCGCCGCATCCACGGCCTGTGGCAATCGACCATCCCGTCGCGCTTCCTCGATGAATTGCCGGAAGCCCATGTCGAGGTCGCCGAAAGCGGCAACTCCTATGGCGGTTACGGCAATGCCTATGGCGGCGGGTCTTTCGCCTCCGGACGGGGCGGCCAAGGCGCAGGAAGGCAGAATCCTTATGGCGCTTCGCGCTTCGACAATGTTGGCGGCAATACAGGCGGCACCGAGAAATCCGGTGCCTTCTCCAGCACCTATGCGACGCCGGGCTGGCAGCGCGCGCAACAGAACCGCACCGAAGCAACCGACCGCAACTGGGGATCGCGTTCCGGCCATCAGGTCGAGCGCATCGGCTATGGCGAGACCGACAGCGGCTATGGCGCCGGCCGGACCTCGATCAAGGGCCGCACCATCGACGGCGAACTGGTCGCCAAATCCGTTGCCGACACGCCATCCCCCTTCAATGTCGGCGACCGAGTCTTCCACCAGAAATTCGGCAACGGCAACATTGCGGCCATCGACGGCAACAAGCTGACCATCGATTTCGACAAGGCCGGCCAGAAACGCGTGCTGGATGGGTTTGTCACCGGGGTGTGAGTGTCCCCCTCACCGATACCGCGCCTGGTTCCATTTGTGGCCGAGCAGCGACAGGATGATGATCAGCCCGTTGAAGAACTGGACATAGAAGCCGCTCAGGCCTGCCGCGACAACGCCGGTCTGGATGAACGACACGGTGACCGCGCCGATGGCGCCGCCGACCACGGTGCCGACGCCGCCCCAGGTCGGCGTGCCGCCAACGAACACCGATGCCAGCACCGGCAGCAAATAGCCGTCGCCAGCCGTCGGCCACCAGGTGAAGTTGATCATCACCGAGAAGGTGCCGGCGATCGCCGCCCCGATGCCGACGAAGACGAACACTTTCACCCGCACGCGCTTGACGTCGATGCCCATCTGTTGGGCGCTGTCGGGATTGTCGCCGACCACCTTCACCTGCGCGCCGAAGCGATGCCTGTTGTAGAGCAGCGCCGACAGCACGACGAAGCCGATGGCCCAGAAGATCTGCACCGGGATGCCGTAGAGCTGGCTGGAGAAGATCTTGTAGGCCCAGCTGTCGGCGAGGCTGGTCAGCGCGGTCGACTTGCCTTCGTTGATGATCTGGATCAGGCCGCGCAGCAGGAAATTCATGCCGAGCGTGGCGATCAGCGACGACAGCCCGCCATAGACGACCAGCGATCCGACGAGAAAGCCGAGCAACGTGCCCGTTGCAATGGCGGCGGCGATGCCGAGGAACGGATCGTAGCCGGCCTGCACGACCAGCGCGAACACCCATGAGGCAAAACCCATCGTCGCCGGAAACGACAGGTCGATCTCGCCGCAGGTGACGACGAAGACCAGCGGCACCACCACAAACAGCGCTACCGGCAGCGTGGTGAGCACGGAACTGTAGAGATACCAGGTGGTGAAGACGGTCGGGTTGGCGATCATGAACACTGTCATCATCACCACGAACACGGCAAGCGTGCCGAGTGCGGCGCGGTTGTCGAGGATGAAGCCGCGCATCCAGTGATCAGATGGGTGTTTCCACTCTTTCCGGGGATTGCCGGGACGGGAGATGCCGGCGGACGGCTCGTGCAGATCGGGCTCCATTGTCTTGCTCATCGTGCTCTCTGCTCCGGGTCGCCGGCGTCGTGCAGTCCCGGCAATCCGCCCGGATGCGCGACGTCTTCCATGAAGTTGATGAGGTCTTCGGCCGACTTGACTTGGCTGCGGTCGGCGGTGAGCGCGACCTTGCCGCGGTCGAGCACGACGAATCGGTCGGCAATATCGAAGACGTGGTGGATGTTGTGGCCGATGAACAGGATCGACCGTCCGCTCGCCCGCACCTGGCGCACGAAATGGAAGACTTTGGCGGTCTCGGTCAGCGACAGCGCCGTCGTCGGCTCGTCGAGGATGATCAGGTCGGCCTGCTTGTAGATGGCGCGGGCGATCGCCACGCCCTGGCGTTCGCCGCCGGAGAGTTGGCCGACGATCGATTGCGGCGTGAACACTTTCGAGGTGAAGCCGATCTCGCGCATCAGGCGGCTCGCCTCCTCGATCTCCTTGCCGACCTTCAGCCAGCCGAACCAGCCGGTGAGCTCGCGGCCCATGAAGATGTTGCGCACGATCGTCTGCTGCACGGCCAGTGCCCGGTCCTGGAACACCGTCTCGATGCCGGCGTCGCGCGAGCGCGCCGCACTCCATCCGGTCACCGGCTTGCCGCGGATGAGGATCTCGCCGCTGGTCGGCTTGACCACGCCGGAGAGGATCTTGATCAGTGTCGACTTGCCGGCGCCATTGTCGCCGATCAGGCCGACCACCTCGCCGCGGTCGACGCTAAGATTGACCCCGCCCAGCGCATAGACCTGGCCATAGGACTTGCTGATGTCGCGCAGTTCGATAAGGCGTTCGGCCATGACTGTCCTCGCTTGGTTCCGGCATGCCGGTCGGGCCTACCCGACCGGCATGCCGTGGTTACAAGTCAGCGCAGCGCCTGCTTGGCGAGCTCGGCGACGATCTCGTAATTCTCAGGTGTGACGAAGCCGGCGCCGGTGTCGACATTCATCGGCGCGAGGCCCAGCACCACCTGCTGGCAGAGGCTGAGGATCGGCAGATAACCTTGCAGGAATGGTTGCTGGTCGGCCGTCAGCTGGACCCAGCCGCCCTTGAAGCCCTCGACGATCTGCGGGCTGGTGTCGAAGCCGAAGTTGAAGATATCGCCCGCCTTCCTGCCCGCCGCCTGCATGTAAGTCGGGACGTTGCCCAGCATCTGTCCGCCGGGATAGCCAACCGCCTTGACGTCGGGATTGTTGAGGAGTGCTGCGGTAATCACCGGAATGGCCAGATTGGGGTCGGAAGCCCATTCGCCGCTCGGTGGCGAGGAGAGCTGGATGACCTCGACGCCCGCCTCTTTCAGGGCGGCGACCGTGCCGCGCTCGCGCGCGCCGCGGTTCTCGTTCTCGAACGGGCCGATCATGATCGCCTTGTCGCCGGCCTTGAGCCCGGCCAGCTTGAACGCCTCGGCGCCGAGCGCGCGGCCCTGCTGCTCCTGCTGGGCGCCGACATAGCCGCCGCCGAACGCTGCCGTGACCTTCGGCACCGGCACGTTCTGGTACATCATCCTGATGCCGTCCTTGTGCGCCTGTTCGGCCAGCGGCATGATCGAAGCATCGCCCGGGTGGCCCATCATGGCGATGCCGCCGGGCTTGACCGCGACGGCCTCGCGCAATTGCTGCACCATCTTCTCGACATCCCACTGGGAAAAGATGTAGTCGACCTTTGGCCCAAGATCGGCCTCGGCCTGCTTGGCGCCATTGTAGACGATGGTGCCGAAGGCGTCGCCCTCGGCGCCGCCGACGAAGAAGCGGATGTGGACGTCCTTGCACCACTGGGCATCGAGCGCCTGGGCAGGCAAGGTGGAGATTGCGGCGGCGAGCGCCGTGGCGGCCGCCAGGACGGTCGAACGCAGAACTGTCCTTCTCATCGTGATGCTCATGCACGTTCCTCCCTTTGTTCCCTCGCAAGCCGAGGGTTTTCGACGAATGCTTCGGCTTCTCGCCGCAATGCTTCGCTGGCCGGCTCCTCGCGCCGGCCATCCTCACGCCGGGTTCGGCAGATACGTCGCACCTCCCCGGCATTGCTTGAGGTAGTCGAGCGAGCGAGCCTGCCCTGTAATCTCGAGGTCGCCGCGATAGACCGGGTCGTGCCAGCCTTCGATGTCGATGGCGCCCTTGTATCCGGTCAGCCGCAATTCGCTGATCACCCGCGTCCAGTCGCTGTCGCCGAAGCCAGGCGTGCGCATTTGCACGAACGGCAGCCGGCCGAACACGCCATGCTCGCGGATCACGTCCCAGCGCACCGTCGCGTCCTTGCCGTGGACATGGAAGATGCGCGGCGCCCATTTGCGGATCTGCGGGATCGGATCGATCAGGTAGACGAGCTGGTGGCAAGGCTCCCATTCCAGGCCAAGATTGTCGTCCGGCAATTCGTTGAACATCAGCTCCCAGGCGTCCGGATTGTGGGCGATGTTCCAGTCTCCATCAGCCCAGTTGCCGTCCATCGCGCAATTCTCGAAGGCGATGCGCACGCCCTTGTCGGCGGCGCGCCGAGCCAGTGGTCCCCAAACCTCGCGGAAGCGTGGCAGGCTGTCGGGCAGCGGCTTGCCGCGGAGGCGGCCGGTGAATCCGCTGACCATCGAGGTGCCGAACAGATGCGCATGGTCGATGGCCGTTTCCCATGCATGAAGCACGCCGCGATCGACATCGCCGCTTTCCAGCGGATTGCCGAAGACGCCGAGTGAGGAGACGACGACGTCGGCGTCGCCGATCGCTTCGCGGATCTGGCCGGCCAGCCGTGGAAGGTCCTTGCCGCCCAGCGTCTGCCAGAAGAAGGGCTGGATGCTCTCGAAGCCGAGCGGCAGGATCGCCTTGATATAGGCGGCCGGGTCGTCGAGATTGGCCCGCACCATGGTGCCGATCCTGATGTCGAGAAGCGGGTTTGGCATCGTCATCCTTCTTGTACAGCGATCGCGACCCGGCGCCCGGTTTCGGCGCTCTCGATCGCGCCGAAGACCATGGCCAGGCTTTTGATGTTGTCGGCGCCGCGCGTCTCCGGCTCGCTGCCGGTTTCGACGGCGAGTACGAAATCCTGGATGATGCCGAGATGGCCGCCGACGCGGTCATTGGGATCGAGCGGCGGCACGGCGAGCGGCTCGGTGCGGTCGAACAGGCCTTCGCGGATAGGCCGCGTGACCTCCGCCTTCAACCCGTCCTCGCCGTCCCAGACCAGAGTGCCGCGCTCGGCGACGATGCGCCACGTGGCCTCCCAGCTGGTGCGGAACCCGTCGGCGCACCAGGAACCGGCATAAGTGAACAGCTTGCCGCCGCCGAACTCGAAGATGGCGGTGGCCGATGATCCCTGCCGGTACCAGGAATTGGCCGGCTCCCATTCCTGGCAATAGACGCTGGCCGGTGCAGCGTCGACCATGTAGCGGGCGGCGTCGAAAGTATGGATCGCCATGTCGAGCAGCAGGACATGGCGCATCTCCTCGCGAAACCCGCCGAAATGCGGCGCGACGAAGAATTCGGCGTGGATGCTGGTTGGCGGACCGATGGCGCCGGAATCGAGAAAACGCCTGATGCGCCTGACGTTGGCGACATAGCGGCGGTTCTGGACGACGGCGTGCACGCGCTTGGCGCGTCGGGCAGCCTCGACGATGGCACGCGCGTTCTCCGGGCTGTCAGCCAGCGGCTTCTCCGTCAGGAGGTGGCAATGATGGGCAAACGCGGAGAGCGCAACCTCGCGCCGGGCCACCGGAACCACGACGTCGAACACTGCGTCGGGCTTGGTCTGGTCGAGGACAGCGTCAAGATTGGTTCCGACAATGGCGCCGGCAAGCTCGTATTCGCGCGCCCTTACCTTCGCCCTGTCGGCGTCGAGGTCGACAAGGCCGACAATAGCCAACCCGTCGATCTGCCTCGCCGCATCGAGCCAGTGCTTGCTCATCGCTCCGCAGCCGACCAGGACGACATTCATCATCCAGCGCTCCTCCTCCACTCGGCCCCTCCAGACCGATCGTCACGGCATTCACGGCATGACCGTAAACGTTTTTCCGTAAACGTTTACGAGAACACACCGGAAGGCGTAGAATGTCAATTGGCCGCTCGCGAAAATCAGCTTTATTGCCTTGGCCTGAAGAGCGGCCGGTGATAGCCAAGAAAGGGGGAGAACCGTCCTTTGGCGTCCAGCATCCACGACCTTGCGCGTCACCTGAACATTTCGATCGGCACCGTGTCGCGCGCGCTCAACGGGCGCGCCGACGTCAATGCCGATACACGCCAGCGCGTGCTCGATGCGGCGGCAAAACTGAACTATTCGCCGAACCAGTCCGGCCGCAGCCTGCGGCGCGGCGCCACCCACTCGATCGCCTTCATGCTGCAGCCGCACCCGGGCGACGAGCAATATGGCGAGCCGTTCTTCATTCCGTTCCTGACCGGGCTGCAGGCGAAACTCGCCGAAAGCGGGCTCGACCTGATCGTGGTGATGGGCGCGCCGGGCGACTACCAGCAGGAGCGCCTGCGCCGGGTGGTCGAGACGCGCCGGGCCGATGCGGTGGTGCTGGCCTGGACGCGTCGCGAGGACGAGCGCATCGATTACCTGACCAGGGTCGGATTCCCGTTCGCGACGCTCGGCCGCAGCCGCTCTGGCGGCAAGACCTATCCGTCGCTCGACCTCGATTTCGAAAAAGCCGGGGCCGACGCGGTCGACCGCCTGGTGGCGCGCGGCCATCGCCGCATCGCCGCCATCCGCCCGTCTCTTAACCTCAATTTCGGCTATCTGTTCCTGGCCGGCTATCGCAAGGCCTTACGGCGGCACGATATCGAGGTCGACCCCGGGCTGATCGCGGACGGCTTCATCAACGAGGCCGGCGGATACGAAGTGACGCCTGAGGTGATGCGCTCCAAGGACCCGCCGACCGCGATCATCTTCAATAATGACGCGATGGCACTCGGCGGCTGCAAGGCGCTGGCCGAGATGGGCATCAAGCCCGGTCACGACATTGCGGTGATCGTCATCGTCGACACGCCGCTGTGCCGCTATTTTTCACCGGCGCTGACCGGCTTCCGCCCTCCCCTGGAGCCGATGGGACGGCGGCTGGCCGAAATGTTGCTGGCGTCGATCCCGGCCTTTGCCGGCACCGAAGGCGCGCGGATCATCCGTGAGGTCTGGCCGCTGGAGCTGATCGCACGCGACAGCGATTGATGATGGCCGCACTCACCTTCCCCTCTTGTTGTTGATCGGCCGCTCTTCTTGTTATCGGCGAGGAAGCGTTATGGTGGAGCTTTCCGGTCGGCTCGATCACCTCGCTCGCGCTGGCAGCCGCCTATCACCGCTTCGGCCGCTGGCCCACCCTGCACATGATCGAAGACAGACCGGCCACCGGCGAGACGCCGAACGGCTGAACGACAGCGCCCAGGCCTTCCCTCCAGCCACTTCGATCGCCTAGGATGAGCCAGGCGCAGTGGAGGAAATCCATGGGCAAGGGACGAGTCGAGGCATTTACCGATGGCGTCATCGCCATCATCATCACCATCATGGTGCTCGAGTTGAAGGTGCCGCATGGCGCGGAGTTTTCCGTGCTGGCACCTCTATGGCCCACGTTTTTCAGCTACGTGCTGTCCTTCATCTATGTCGGCATCTACTGGAACAATTTGCACCACATGTTCCACACCGTGCAGTGGGTGGATGGCCGCGTGCTGTGGGCGAATTTGCATCTGCTGTTCTGGCTGTCGCTGATGCCCGTCACCACCGCCTTCATGGGCGAAAACCATTTCGCGCCGGTGCCTGTCGCCGTTTACGGTGTTGTCCTGGCGCTTTGCGCGGCCGCCTACTTCATTCTAGTCGTCATGCTGCACCGGCTGCATGGCAACGACACTGCCTTCGCCAGAGCGGTAGGCACCGACCGCAAGGAAAAGATCTCGTTGGTCCTTTATATCGCCGCCATTCCGCTGACCTTCGTCAATCAATGGATCAGCGTCGCGCTCTATGTGCTGGTTGCCATGATCTGGTTCGTACCGGACAGGCGGTTCGAAAGGCTGGTCGAAAAATAGGTCTGCCTAGCCCCGCATTGCTTTCAGCTTCTCCGCCACGGAGGCCGCAAGATCGGCATAGCGCTCCTCGAGCCGCTCGGCCGCCTTGATCACCGAAAAATCATGGCCAAATTTCTCCAGCGCCATGCGCAGCTTCTCGACGAATTCCGCTTGCTTTTCGAGCGCCGAAAACAGCGTCTTCACTTGCGCTTCGCTGATGTCAGGATTGGCAAGCATTTGCGGCACCTCGCGGCTCATCTGGTCGCCGGTGGCGGTCTGTTCTTTCAGGATCTCGATCCAGTCGGTCAATCGGTAATCTCCTTCTTACGTGGACAGCATGCGCAGCGCCTGCCGATGTGGTCAACCCAAGGATGCCAAAGCGGGCTTGCGCGAGCCCCTCGCCGCGCTAAGTTCGGCGCAGCTTGAACGAGGACGCCATAGCCATGTCCACCGATGCCGAAATCCAGAGCGCTTTGCCTGCCCTTGCCTCCGGCAACGTTGCCGTCATCACCGGCGGCGCCAGCGGCATCGGCCTTGCCGCGGCCAAGCGGCTGGCGGCGATGGGCCTGAAAATCGTGCTGGCCGATATTGGCGGCGCCCGGCTCGATGAGGCTGCCGGCGCCGTTGCAACGATTGCCGGCGACGGCGCGGTACTCGCGGTCGCCACCGACGTCTCGAAAGCCGACGAACTCGACCGGCTGGCCGAAAAGGCGTTCGGTGCGTTCGGCAGCGTGTCGCTGTTGATGAACAATGCCGGCGTCGGCAACAATCCCGGCAAACCCTGGGAGAACCGCGACGCCTGGAAGCGGCTGCTGGACATCAATTTCTGGGGCGTTGTCCATGGCGTCGAGGCCTTCGTGCCGCGCATGCTGGCGGCCGGCAGGCCGGCCCTTTTCGTCAACACCGGCTCCAAGCAAGGCATCACCACGCCGCCCGGCAATCTTGCCTACAACGTCTCCAAATCAGGCGTGAAGACCTTCACCGAAGGCCTGGCACATGCGTTGCGCAACGAGCCCGGTGCCAACATCGCCGCGCATCTGCTCATCCCGGGGTTCACTTTTACCGGCCTGACCGAAGGTGCAACCGAAAAGCCCGCCGGCGCCTGGACAGGCGAGCAGGTGATCGACTTCATGCTGGCCTCGCTGGTGCGTGGCGACTTCTACATCCTGTGCCCCGACAACGAGGCGACACGGCCTATGGACGAAAAGCGCATGGCCTGGGCGATCGGCGACATCATCGAGAACCGCCCTGCTCTGTCGCGCTGGCATCCGGATTACAAGGAGCCTTTCGCGGCGTTCATGGAAAGCTGACGCTCACGCCGCATGTGTGTTCGAGCCGCGCTTTTGCGCAGCGGCTTTCTTGACCGCCGCATCGGCGATCTTCTGGTCATGCCGTTTCGCCGCTTGTTCACATTTTTTGCGGATCTCCTCGACCTCGGATTCGGTCAGGTGCTCGATGCCGATAAAAGTATTGTGGGCTTTGCCGACCCGGATCAACTCGTCGAGTTTCGTCTGAATCGCCGTGCCATCGCGGTTCTGGGTGTTCTGGATGAGGAACACCATCAGGAAGGTGACGATCGTCGTGCCGGTATTGATGACGAGTTGCCACGTATCCGAAAAGCCGAACAACGGCCCGCTTATCGCCCAGGCAACGATGATCAGAAAACAGACGGCGAATGTCGTCGGCAAACCGGCAAGATGGGCAACGTAGGTGGCGATCTTGGTGAAAAGCTTCTCGATCATGGCAAGAGAAACAACCGGCAACCGCTCCGGGTTCCCTTGCAAGGAGGGATTTCACGGACATAGCCGTGCACGCGCCTGCCAAATCAGGATATTTCGTTTTCCCAGCGGTCGAGGAAGGCCTCGATCGGCATTGCCTGCATGTCGGGGACTGCCTTGGCCAGTTTCTCGGGCGGCCAGTCCCACCAGGCTAGGCTTTCGATCCGCGCGGCGATGTCCGCCGCGAAGCGTTGGCGCAATTGCCTGGCCGGAACGCCGGCGACAATCGCATAAGCAGCTACGTCGCGCGTCACCACAGCGTTGGCGCCGACGATCGCGCCATTGCCAATGGTCACATCAGGCATGATCACCGCGCCATGGCCGATCCAGACGTCGTGGCCGATACTGACGGCCTTTGCCCGCCGTCGTTCCCGAAATCCGGCGTCGACGCCCAGCCAGCGAAAATACTCGTTCGGGCGGTAGCTGAGCTTGTGCTGGGTCAGCCGCTCAATCGGATGCTCCAGCGCGTTGATGCGGCTGTTGGCGGCGATCGAACAGAACTTGCCGATGGTCGTGTAGATCGCCTCGGCGTGGCGCTCGAAATAAGAGAAATCACCCACTATGACTTCACGCAAGATGACCCGCTCGCCGATCGAGGCGTAGCGTCCAAGCTTGCACGCCTTCAATTCCGCGGTCGGGTGGATGCGCGGCTCGGGGTCTTTCAGGACAAGGTTTTCGGGACGGTCCATGCCGGCGGCTTTACGCCCGAGCGATTGGTCCCGCAAGCGGGACCAATCGTCCGTCACCTGTTACCAGAGCCTATTTCGGCTTGCCGTTGGTCCACACCACGTTCTGGCCGTAAAGCGGCACGGTGGTGACTGACATTTTCGCCGAACCGTCCTGCACCTGGCGCGAGTGCGACAGATAGATCAGGGTCTCATTGGTCTTGTCGTAGATGCGGTTCACCACCTGCTTCTTCCAGATCAGGCTGATGCCCTGCTTGAATACCTCCTCGCCGGCCTCGCTCATGTCGATGTCGCTGATGGTGATCGGCCCGGTCTGGCGGCACGAGATCGAGGAATCGGACGGGTCCTCGAACCAGTTGCCCTTTTGCAGGCGATCGATCACGCCGCGGTCGAAATAGGAGACGTGGCAGGTCACGCCTTCGACCTTCGGGTCCTTGATCGCCTCGACGATGATGTCGTTGCCGAGCCAGTCGACGCCGACCTTGCCGACCTCCTGGGAGACAGCCGCACCAGCACCGATGACAAGGCATGCGGCCAAAGCGCCGCCGATCAGTTTTCGCAAGGAAGCCTCCTGCGGTTCGAGTTTTGCCGACCTCAGGTGGGACGGGCGGCAGCGCTTTGCAAGCGGATCATTTTTTGACAGGAATGCCGGTTGCGGCAACGCGACATCTTTGCGCGCGCGAGATCTAACCGTTAAGAGTGTTCGCCCAACAAGCTCCAGGGCGCCGATACGGCGCCAATGAAAATCGCAATGGACACCAATTGATGATGCGTTCAATTCTGGTCGGCATTCTCGTCCTGATGGCGGCGGGCATCGGCTGGCTCACCTTCGACTGGTACCGCGGGCATTATGGCGGCGAGCCGTTCGGCGCGCCGTTCACGCTGGTCGACCAGAAGGGCGCCCCGATCACCGAGGCTGAGTTTCGCGGCCACCCCAGCGTCGTCTTCTTCGGCTTCACCCATTGCCCGGAAGTCTGCCCGACCACGCTGTTCGAACTGGCCGGCTGGCTGAAGACGATGGGGGGCGATGGCAAGAACCTGCGCGCCTATTTCGTAACGGTCGACCCGGAGCGCGACACGCCCGACGTCTTGAAAGCCTATATCAGCAATTTCTCCGACCGCATCCTCGGTATCACCGGTGACCCGGACAAGGTCCACGCCATGGCCAAATCCTTCGGCATCTATTCGAAGAAGGTCGATACGGGCAACGGCGACTACACGATGGACCACACCGCTTCGGTGCTGCTGCTCAACGCCAGGGGCGATTTCGCCGGCACCATCGCCTACGGTGAAAGCCCGGACACCGCCATCGCCAAGCTCAAGCGGCTGGCGGCGGAAGGTTAGAGCATGATCCCGAACCGAAGGTCCGCGACAGCGAAAAGTGAGACCGGTTTTCGGAAAAGATCATGCTCAAACAAAAACATCGTTTGATGACCCAAACGCGGCTTTATTTCACCACTGGAAAGATCGAGGCCGACCGTATCTTCGCGGCGTTCGAAACGGCCTTCGAGGACGAGGGTCTGCCGATTGCCATCCTCGAAGTCGATGAGGATCGCGACATCCAGGAAGTGTCGCTCTATGCTGACGGCGATGTCGACGCCGTCGAGGCGCGCGTGGAAGAGATCCTTGCCGGGCTTGCCTTGTCGAGGCCGATTGCGCGCGAGCCCGTGCCAGATATCGACTGGGTGACGCGTTCGCTGGAGGGACTGAAGCCGGTACGCGCCGGCCGTTTCTTCGTCCACGGCGCGCATGACCGTAGGAAGCGCCACAGCGGCGAACTCGCCATCGAGATCGAGGCGGGCCTCGCCTTCGGCACCGGTCATCACGGCACCACCGCCGGCTGTCTTGAAATGCTGGAACAGGTCGTGCGGCGCGAGCGCCCGCGCAACGCGCTCGACCTCGGCACCGGCAGCGCGGTGCTGGCCATCGCGCTGGCCAAGCTCGCCCATATCCCGGTGCTGGCGACCGACATCGATCCGGTCGCCACAAAAGTCGCCGCCGCCAATGCGCGGCTCAATCACGTCAAGGCGCTCGTCGAAACGGTGACGGCGCCGGGCTTCCACCATCCGATCTTTGCCGCGCGCGGCCCCTTCGACCTCATCGTCGCCAACATACTGGCGCGGCCGCTGATGCGGCTGGCGCCCGAAATGGCCAGGCATATCGCTTTGGGCGGCTCGATCGTGCTGTCAGGCATCCTCGACCGGCAGCGCGACGCGGTGATCTCGGCCTATGTCGGCCAGCAGTTCCGCCATGTCAGGACGTTGCATCGCGAGGGCTGGGTGACAATCCACCTCAAGCGGTGACGCGCAGCGCCTTCAAACGCCAGCCATAAATTCGCTCAGACGTAGCGCGACCTTGCCGCCTTCTTCAGTTCTTCGCGATCGTAGCCGTTCGCTTTCAGCGTTTCGTCGTCAAAGCCAAGCAGAACGCCGCTCACATAGCGGCTCGCTTCGCGCTGGCGTGCTTCGATGAGAGCGTTCACAGCACTTCTGAAAAATCCGCGTCTGGCTGAAATCGTGGACATGATGGTCTCCTTTGCAGGGCAATAAGACTCTTTCCTCCACGTCAAAAAGGTAAGCTCTGCTGACCTGTTTGAAAATCGCTGATTCTGCATGGCGTCTATGCGCAAAAGCGATGCTGCTGGACCAAATCCCGCCGATTGTCAGGCGCCTGACGCTGTAGCACTTTGATCTTGCGCTGATTTTCTCCGAACCGAAGATCCGCCCAGCAAAAGTCGATTCCGATTTTCAGGGTCATGCGCTACGGTCGCGCTAGAGCATCGGACCCAAAAGTGGAAACCGGTTTTGGGAAAACCCGATGCTCAAACAAAAAGCTAGATGTGAGCGGCGGCACGGTTCGACTTGAAAGTCCGCCGCTCACATCCAGCACCCAAAGAGAGGCCATGATGTTCCAGACCTTTGATTCCGCCGGCGACCCCGCTGTCGCCAAGCCGCGTGTGGCGCTGCTGCGTCAATGGCTGGCGGCCAACGGCTTGGATGGCCTCATCGTGCCTCGTGCCGACGAGCATCAGGGCGAATATGTCGCCGACCGCTCGGCGCGGCTGAAATGGCTGACTGGCTTCAGCGGTTCGGCCGGCGTCGCCATCGTGGCCGGCGACCGCGCCGTCATGTTCGTCGACGGGCGCTACACGCTGCAGGTGCGCCAGGAGGTCGATCTCGACATCTTCTCGATCGAAAGCCTGGTCGACAATCCGCCCGCCACCTGGATCAAGGACAATCTCGGCAAGGGCGTGCGGCTTGGCTTCGATCCGTGGCTGCAGACGATCGGCGACGTGAAAGCGCTGAAAGCTTCGGCCGAAAAATCGGGGGCGGTTTTGGTGCCGCTCGAGAAGAATCCAATCGACGTCATCTGGAAGGACCAGCCCGAACCGCCGCTGGCGCCGGTCGAGCTCCATCCGATCGCCTTTGCCGGCGAACTGGCCAAGGATAAGCTGGCACGGCTGGCCGAGGCCATCGGCAAGGACGGCGCCACCCATGCCGTGCTGACCGACCCGTCCTCCATCGCCTGGGCCTTCGACATCCGCGGCGGCGACGTGCCGCACACGCCGCTGGCACTCGGCTTCGCCGTGCTCGCCGCCGATGGGTCGCATCTCCTTTTCATGGACCAACGCAAGTTTTCGCGCACCGTCGCGGCCTATCTGACGCAGCTCGCCGAATTGCACGAACCCAGTGAATTCGAAGCGGCGATCGCAGGATTGGCCAAGGGCGGCGCGAAGGTCGCGCTGGATCCGGTGCTGGCGGCGGAGAAGCTCAGGATGCTGGTCGAGGATAATGGCGGCACCGTCATCACTGCACCCGATCCTGCCCGCATTCCACGCGCGACGAAAAACCAGGCCGAGATCAACGGCGCCCGCGCCGCGCATCGCCGCGATGGCGCCGCGGTGGCCAAGCTGCTTTGCTGGCTCGACCGCCAGGAACCCGGCAAGCTCGACGAGATCGCGGTCGTCACCAAGCTCGAGGAGTGCCGCCGCAGCACCGGCGAGGAAACGCAAATGCCGCTGCGCGACGTGTCCTTCGACACCATCTCGGGCGCTGGCCCGAACGGCGCCATCATGCACTACCGCGTTTCCCACGCCACCAGCCGAAAGCTTCAGTCTGGCGAGTTGTTCCTGCTCGATTCAGGCGGACAGTATCAGGACGGCACCACCGACATCACCCGCACCGTGCCGATCGGCACACCGACCGAGGAAATGCGCGAACGCTTCACGCTGGTGCTGAAGGGCATGATCGGTATTTCCATGCTGCGCTTTCCCCCGGGCACGCGCGGCTCCGAGATCGATGCCGTGGCGCGCCTGGCTCTGTGGAAACATGGCTGCGATTTCGCCCATGGCACCGGCCACGGCGTCGGCTCCTATCTGGCCGTGCACGAGGGCCCGCAGCGCATCGCAAGGACCGGCACCGAAAAGCTACTGGCAGGCATGATCG
The DNA here is from genome assembly GCF_055811755.1 of Mesorhizobium sp. WSM4840. Classification (NCBI taxonomy): domain Bacteria; kingdom Pseudomonadati; phylum Pseudomonadota; class Alphaproteobacteria; order Hyphomicrobiales; family Phyllobacteriaceae; genus Mesorhizobium; species Mesorhizobium sp. WSM4840. Next base: position 161,841 of record NZ_JBVVQD010000004.1, on the reverse strand, counting down.
TCTCCAACGAGCCGGGCTACTACAAGGAAGGCTCTTACGGCATCCGCATCGAGAACCTCATTCTGGTCACACCAGCCGAGCAGATAGAGGGCGGCGACATTGCCATGCACAGCTTCGAGACACTGACGCTGGCGCCGATCGACACCAGGCTGGTGCGATCCGACCTTTTGACGCGCGACGAGCTCCATTGGCTCGACACATACCACGAACGCGTGCTGGCCGAGCTCGGACCGATGCTCGACGGCGAGACGCTGGCCTGGCTGGAAAAGGCAACCGCACCACTGCCGCACGACCAGAAATCCTGATTTTTGGCAAGGCCGGGAATGGCATGTAGCGTTATCGCTGCCAACCGGCTTTCTTCAACAGATGCGCCATCTCATCTGCCCAATGTGGATTGCGCAGCCTGAGCGGCGCCAAGGCATCGCCTGAAGGGTTTTCCATTTCCCGCATCAGCTCGACGCAAGATCCAGCCTCCGGCAGGCGGCCGAGCGAAACGTAGCAGCAGGCGAGAGTTTCGTGAGTGGGCCGCCATGCGGGAGCGATCTTGCGCGCCTTGATGGCTGCGGCAAGAGCCTCGTTTGCCTGTCCTGCAAACAAGTAGGCGAGCGCCAGAACATTGAACCAGACGAAGTTCTGAGGATCGTAAGGATTCAACATAAGGCCTTGTTCGAGCGGCGCTATCGCTTCGGATGCGCTGCCACGAAAAAACTGTCCCATCCCCAACACCAGATGACCAAGGGCGAAGCTTGGGCTGATTTCGATCGCCTTTTCCGCGGCAAGAACGGCCTGTTCCGGTGCATTGGCGTAAATGCTGCAGATGGCCAGCGCGTAGTGCGAATAGGGATTCTTCTCGTCGAGCCGAACCGCCTTCAAGGCTGCATCCAGGCCCTCCCGGATATCCTGTTCCGGTTTGTCGCTCCAGCCGTAAGCGACGATGCCGGCGCTCACCCGGCCGAGCCAGAGATGGGCCTCTGCGAGTTCAGGATCGAGCCTGCATGCCTCCCGGAACAGCTTGCGGGCACTCAAGTGAGTTTGACGGCCGACGTGGTGGAAATGCCAGGTACCTTGCCGCACCAGGTCCCAGGCCGTCGCATTTCCGCTGCTGCGTGCAGTGGCTGGAAGCGATTCCGTCTTGAGAAGTTCGGGCTCGATCGCGCCGGCCACCCGCTCGGCTATGGCATCCTGGACGGCGAATGCCTCCGTCATTTCCGTCTCGTATCGTTCGGCCCAGATCTGATTGGCCGAGGCCGCATCGACCAATTGCGTCGAGACCCGAATATGCTGGCCGGACCGGCGCACGCTGCCTTCCAGCACATAACGGACGCCAAGCTCGCGGGCCACCTGTTTGGAGTCGACTGGCTTGTCCTTGTAGACGAAGCTGGAATTGCGGCCGATCACCCGGAACCAGCGGAACCTCGTCAGCGCTGTGATGATGTCCTCCGTGATGCCGTCAGCCAGATAGGCCTGTTCCCCGTCGCCGCTGACATTGGCGAACGGCAAGACCGCGATGGACGGTCTTTCGGAGAGTCCCGCCGGCTGGCCGGAACTTGGCAGCGCGCCGTCTGCAGCGGCGTCCAGCACACGGACGCTGCCGGCGAAACGATATCCGGTGCGGGGAACCGTGGCGATCCACTCGCTGCCGTCTGGCTGTGGCCCGAGCAGCTTGCGCAGGGCTGCAATCTGCACAGAGAGATTGCTTTCTTCGACAACGGCATCGGGCCAAGCCGCTTCCATAAGCGCCGTCTTGCTCAGCACTTGAGCCGGTGCCTCCAGCAGGGCTTGAAGCAACGACAAGCCTTTGTGCCCGAGCGCAACCGGCCGGCCCTCGCGGACAAGCCCCCCGCGCAGCATGTCGAGCACGAACGGGCCGAACGCTAAGCATCGCGGCGCTGCGACATTCCGCTTACCGGCTTCGGAAGAATTCGGAACTTTTCGCCTCCCTTTTTAGAACTCCGGCCGGACGTGCGGTCATCTTGGCCGTTCTTCGTATAGACTAACACAAATGGAGGTCGAAATGACGATGTTGAAGCAACCGTCAGGAGCGGACAGTGTGGCGCCCAGCGACAGAAAAGCTGTAATCGTCGGGGCTGGCGAGGCTTATCGGGCCGAACAGGGGTCGGACTATCTGCCGGGAATAAGTGCTGAGACCGTCGGCGCGAAGGCGCTTTGGCTGGGCGTCGTCACGATGCCTCCGGGGAAGCGGACCAAGGCCCACGTCCACGCACGTCACGAAACAGCATTTTATATGCTGAGCGGAGACGAGCTGGAGATGTGGAGCGGGGACGAACTGCAATTTCGGGACGTCGTGCATCCCGGCGACTATCTCTATATTCCCGCCAACGTGCTCCACGTCGCCGTGAACCGGGCAAGCGCGCCGGCCATTTTTATTGGCGCCCGCAACGAACCGACCGCTCAGGAAAGCGTCGTCCTGTTCCCGGAGATGGACGGGAGGATACCGTAGAGGCGACCTTCCAGGAATGATTGGTGGGGCGCCCTTCAACCGAACATTCCGCCAATGGTGTGCCGCCAGACCGGAGCCTTGTCTATCACGCCAAGCACGGGTCGCCGACGGATTTCGCGTTGAAACTCGTTGAAGGCACATAGCGGGTGCAGGATGACGGTTGTGTCGGCAGAAGGTCTGGCGTGGTGGAACGAGAAGGCAGAGCGTGGGCGAGACCGACGAGCGGCTTCTGGCGCTGATCGCGCAAAACAATGCGGCTGCGGTGGAAGCCATGGTCGAGCGCAAGCTGCCGCGGCTGATCCGTCTCGCCACCCGAATGCTGGGCGACCGCGGCGAGGCGGAGGACGTCGCGCAGGAGACCTTCTTGCGCATCTGGCAGGCGGCTCCGGGCTGGCGCGCCGGCGAGGCGAAGTTCGACACGTGGCTGCATCGCGTCGCACTCAATCTCTGCTACGACCGGCTGCGCAGGCGGCGGGAGACGCCGGTGGCGGAGCTTCCCGATCGCCCCGACGAACGCCCGGGCGCGGAAGCGGATATGCTCGCGGCCGACGATCAGCACCAGGTGCGGCGCGCGCTGGCCGAGCTGCCGGAGCGCCAGCGCGAGGCGATCGTGCTGCAGTATTATCAGGAGCTTTCGAACAGCGATGCGGCAGAGGTCATGGGGATCAGCATCGCGGCATTGGAAAGCCTCTTGTCGCGGGCGCGGCGGCAGTTGCGCTCCAGGCTCGGACGAGACAGGGACGAAATGACATGACTCCAGAGAGGTTTTCCGAGCTCGTTGCCGCCTATGGCGGGTCGCCGCAGCGCTGGCCTGAAAACGAGCGGGCGGCGGCGCTGGACTTCATCGCCGCCAATCCGACTCAAGCCGAAGTCGCACTTGCACCGGCGGCGGAGCTCGACGATCTGCTGTCGCGCCATCGCGTCGCAGCTCCGGACGGCGCGCTCGCGCGAAGGATCATCGCCACGGCGCCGCCTGCGCTGTGGCGCCGCACACGGCTCATCTGGCGGTGTGCCGGATTGGCCGGCATCGGACTGGCGGGCGCGCTGGCCGGTGTGCTGACAGTCGCCGTGCTGTTGTCGCTCAACAGCGCCCCTGACGATGGCGGCGCCTATGCGCTGACCGCATTCGGCGACATGCAGGGGGACGTGCAATGAGCGAACGCAGCATCAGGATCCTGCTTGCCGTCTCGCTGGCGCTGAACATCTTCGTGCTCGGCGCCACTGCCGGCGCTGGCTATATGTGGCAGACGCGCGAGGGGCAGCGCGACGGGGTGGGCGACCAGCGCGGCCTGCGCTTCGCCGCGGCCGGCCTGTCGCCCGAGCAGCGCAAGGCGTTCCGCCAAGCGCTCGCCGAGGCGCGGCGCCAGTCGGCTGCCGACATCGAAGCGGCTCGGACCGGCCGCGAGCAGGTCGCGCGCCTGATCAAGGCCGAGCCGATCGACGCAGCGGCTGTCAGTGAGACGCTCGCCTCGGTCCGGCAAGCCGATATGGCGCTGCGCGGCCGGCTCGAACAGGCAATCGTGAGCTTCGCGACGACACTGACGCCAGCCGACAGGGCGCGGCTTGTCGACGGCCTGCGCGGCCGCAGCAACATGCTGCGCCGAGCGGACGAAAAATAGAGCTGGAAAGTGCGACGGATTCCGGTCACTGCCGCGTTGAAGCCTCTGAAGCAATGCTGACGGAGGCACGATTGGCACGTCCGAGCGAGGTCGCGGTTGCGCTCAACCGCTTCAGCCTGGGCGCCCGGCCCGAAGACGAGACACCGGCCGACCCGAAATCCTGGTTGATAGCGCAGTTCGAAGACTACGATGCAAACCCAGCCGTCTTTTTCGGCGCGCAGGACTCGGCCACACTCGGTGACGGCTACGTCGAGGCGATGCTCGAGGCCAAGGACGCCGAGGGGGCCGCAAAGATGGCCGCCCGCAAGGCGGCGCGCCAGGAGGCTCAAGCGCTCTATCGCGACGAGGTCGACATGCGGCACGCGCGGCGCTCGAAACGTCGACGCCCTTCATCGAGCGGCTCGTGCATTTCTGGTCGAACCATTTCGCCATCTCGGCGGAGAAACCGCAGGTGACCCTGATCGCCGGCGCCTTCGAGCGCGAGGCGATCCGCCCGCATGTGCTCGGCCGCTTCGAAGATATGCTACTCGCCGCCGAGCGCCACCCGGCGATGCTGTTCTATCTCGACCAGGTGCGCTCGATCGGTCCCAACTCGAGATTTGCCAACCGCGCAGCAAAACGCAACGCCAAGCGCAAACCCGGCATCAACGAGAACCTGGCCCGCGAAATCATGGAACTGCACACACTCGGTGCACGCTCCGGCTACAGCCAGGCCGACGTGACCGAATTCGCGCTGGCGCTGACCGGTTTCAGCACCGGACGCGCCAGAGGGCGGGGCCAGGCCGGCACCTTCACCTTTCGACCCGGGCTGCACGAGCCAGGCCAACGCACGATCATGGGCAAGACCTACGACCAGGGCGGGGACAAACAGGCGCTCGCCGTGCTCGGCGACCTCGCGGCGGTCGAGGCGACCGCAACGCATATCGCCGCCAAGCTGGCGCGCCACTTCATCGCCGACGAGCCGCCGGCAGCGGTCGTGACACGGCTCGCCGAAGCCTTTCGCCGGTCGAACGGCGATCTCGTCGCCGTCTACCGCGCGCTCATCGACAGTCCAGAGGCCTGGCAACCGGCGGCGGCGAAGTTCAAGACGCCGTGGGAATGGACGATCTCGGCGCTGCGCGGCCTGGGCCGCAGCGACATCGGCAAGCCGCGCCTGGCGCAACTGCTCAACCAGCTCGGCCAACCGGTATGGCGGCCGCGTTCGCCGGCCGGCTATGACGACGTTGGCGGGAGCTGGGCGGCACCCGACGCACTGGTCCGCCGGGTCGAGGCGGCGCAGCGCCTCGCCGCACAGAGTGGCGACATCGATCCGCGAGATCTCGCGCAAAAACTCTTTGCCGGCTCACTCAGCGAGCTGACGATGGCCGAAGTCGACCGCGCCGAGAGCCGGCGCACCGGCATCGCGCTGCTGCTCGTGTCGCCCGATTTCCAGAGGAGATGACCAAGATGAAACGCCGTCAATTCCTCACTCTCGCCGGCGTCGGCCTCGGCTCGATGCTGATCGCGCCGCACATCGTCTTCGCCACTGTGGAAACCGACCGCCGCTTCGTTTTCATCATCCAGCGCGGCGCCGCGGACGGGCTGAACACGATCATTCCCTATGCCGACCCCGCCTACCGCACACTGCGCGGCTCATTGGCAATCGACAATCCGATAAAGCTCGACGGTACGTTTGGCCTGCATCCTTCGCTCACCCGGCTCCGCAAGCTGCATCAGGACAAGCAGGCACTGTTCGTCCAGGCGGTCGCTTCGCCCTATCGCGAGCGCTCGCATTTCGACGGTCAAAATGTGCTCGAAAGCGGCGGCACCTCGCCCTATGAGCGCCAGGACGGTTGGCTGAACCGGCTGGTCGGCATGCTGCCGAAGTCTCGCAGCGAAGCGATCGCTTTTGCACCGACCATCCCGCTAGCGCTGCGAGGCCAGGCGGACGTCACCTCCTATGCGCCAACCGCCCTGCCAGAAGCGCCGGACGACCTGATGATGCGCGTCGGCAAGCTCTATGACGCCGACGAACAGCTGCATACGCTGTGGAGCAGCGCGATTGAGACACGGGCGCTGGGCGCGGTGAACTCGCAGCGCAAGGACGCAGCGAGCGTCGGCCGCACCGCTGCGGGCTTCCTCTCCAAGGCCGACGGACCGCGCGTTGCCATGATCGAAACCAGCGGCTGGGACACGCATAGCGGCCAGCAAGGCAGGCTGGCCAACCAGCTCAGAGCGCTCGACGCGCTCATCGATGCGTTGCACGTTGGGCTCGGCGATATCTGGAAGGATACGACCGTGCTGGTCGCCACTGAGTTTGGCCGCACTGTCGCCGTCAACGGCACTGGCGGCACCGACCACGGTACGGCATCGGCCGCGATGATCGCTGGCGGAGCGGTGAATGGCGGGCGGGTGCTGGCCGACTGGCCGGGACTGTCTACCGGTGCGCTCTACCAAGGACGCGACCTCGCACCGACGCTCGACCTCGACGCGCTGATTGCGGTGACGGCCGCCGAAACGTTTGGTCTCGATCCGGAAGAGACGATGCGCACGCTCTTTGCAGGAGGTCGATTCGACCCCGCGATCTCCGACATCGTGCGCAAGTAGGACTGGCGTACTCAGCCGGTCCGGTTACCCGACGAACTGGCGGGCGAGGACCAGCACAGCGGCGCCGGCCAAAAACATCGCCATAAGCCCGCCGCGCAGCGAGACCAGCCCGGCGACGATCAATGCCGCCCATTCCGCCGGCCCGGCGCCAAGCGCCGCGGGCGCCACCAGCGTCGTCAACACCGCGGCAGGCACGGCGTTCAGCCCGGCCTCGACGCGCGGATGGATGTTTTCGAAGCGCGAGATCACCAGATGGCCGCCGATGCGGGTCAGATAGGTCGCAATCGCACCGGCGATGATGATCCACAAGGTTGTGCTCATGGCCGCGCCTCCACACCACTGTGGTGCGGCGGCAGGATGACTGCGAGCAGCACGCCGGCCACGGCGCCAATGGAGACGTGCCAGGGCGAGCCTACCGTCTTGTAGGCGATGATGGAGGCAGCAGCACTGGCGACGACCACCGGCAGCCATAGGGGCCGTTTGCGAAAGCTCATGACCAGTCCGAGAAAATAGATCGGCAGCAGGAAGTCGATGCCCAGCGCATGTGTGTTAGGAATGAGCTTGCCGAACACCGCGCCAAGCGCGCTTTCGGTCACCCAGAACACGTAGACCGGCAGACCAAGTCCCATATACCAGGCGAAGCCGACCGTTTCGCCGGCCTCCGCCTTGCGCTCGGCCACCGCGAACTGCGGATCGGTCAGAATGAAATAGCCGACGGCCTGCTGCATAAGCGGCCAGTGCGCGATGCGCCGGCCGATACCCGCCGAGTAGAGCACATGGCGGAAATTCACGGCGAAGATCGACAGCACGATCAGCCATGGCGCGACATGCTGCCCGAACAATTCGATGCCGACCATCTGGCTGGCGCCGCCGAAAACCATGGCGCTCATCAGGAAGGCTTCCAGCACCGAAAAACCGTTGTCGACGGCAAGCGCCCCGAACAGCAGTCCAAACGGCGCCGCCGCCACCACGACGGGCAAGCTGAGCCGCACGCCTTGCCAGAAATCGCTTTTTGCGCGGTTTTCGGAGATTGCTTCCGCCGACATCAGCCACTCCTTAGAGCGCCGCTCGTCCTTTTGGACGAGCAAAGGACGCTCTAACACTTTGAATCCACGCATCGGGCCATCCGAAAATCGATCCCGATTTTCGGGCCGATGCGGGGGGAAAGGCCGTATGTAGGGAGCGCCGCCAGCCTTGTCACACCAATTCGCTTGAGCCAATGATCAGCGGAAATGATCGCTGGAACGCAGCCAGTCTACTCGACCTGGCCTTCGATCGCCCTGCCCCAGTCGAGCAGCGGTCTTGCCCGCAAGGCGAAATCGACAAGCTCGTCGACCAAGGCCGGCCCATGGATTCCAGCAGGGTCGATTTCGTGCCGGACGGCGAAATGCCGGTTGCGGATGGCCGCGGCGAGATCGGCGTCCGTGACATGCTCGAAGCCGCGTGGCGCTCGCTTCATGCAACCTTCCGCATCGAGTTCGAGACGATTTTGCTTCAGCGCCTTGATCAGCGCCCGGAATTCACCCGGCCGCGTCGCAATAGCCCGGCGCATCGCCAGGAGCAGCTCCGGCCCGGGCTGCCACCAGGCAACGCCGGCAAAGCAGCGGTCGAGCCCAATGTAAACGAAGAACACGCCCTGCTCCATCTTGGTGCCGTCGGGTGAGAGAATCGCCGACAGATGCCGGTTGTAAGGACTTTTGTCCTTGGAGAAACGCACGTCGCGATTGATCCGGAACAGCGACTTCTTGCGATCGCCGCGCAAACCCAGCCCCGCTGCCGAGAAACGCTCGGACAGCGTTTCGACCAGATCGCCGAAGGGGTCGCGCAGCTCGCGTTCGAAGAGGTCGCGATTTTCCAGAAACCACTCCCGGCTCTGATGAAAATCGAGTGCCTTGAGGAAAGGAATGGCCTTTTGGCCGAACCCGTTAAATGCCACCGTCACGACTTGCCGATCCGCGCCAGCCACGCATCCTCGTCGATCACTTCGATGCCGACCTCGTTGGCGAGCTTGAGCTTGGAGCCGGCACCTGGTCCGGCAACGACGAGATCGGTCTTCTTCGACACCGAGCCGGCGACCTTGGCGCCGAGCTTTTCGGCCATCGCCTTGGCCTCGTCGCGCGACATCTTCTCCAGCGCACCGGTGAAGACCACCGTCTTGCCGGAGACCGGCGACGACACGCCACCGACCGGCTCCTCGTCGAGCACTGTGACTTCCGCCAGCAATGCATCGAGCGCCTGCCGGTTATGGTCTTCGGCGAAGAAATCGACCACCGCTTCGGCAACGATCGAGCCGATGCCGTTGATGCCGTTCAACTCCTGCCAGGCAGCGTTTCCAGGGTCACCCTTGCCGGCCGGCATGACGGCGTTTTGCCCGGCTTCGCGGAAAGCGGCAAAGGAAAGGAAATGGCGGGCCAGCCGCTTGGCATTGGTCTCGCCGATGTGGCGGATGCCGAGCGCATGGAGGAAGCGCGAGAACTCGACCTGCCGCCGATCGTCGATTGCCGCGAACAGCTTGCGTACCGAGGTCGCGCCGAAACCGTCGACATTCTCGAGCTTGGTCAATGATGCTGCCTGCCGTGCCTTCAGGGTGAAGATGTCGGCCGGCGAATAGATGCGCAGCGACGGATCCTCGGCATGGAAGAAGAACTCAATCTGCTTCTCACCGAGCCCCTCGATATCAAAAGCACCTCGAGACACGAAATGACGCAGACGCTCCACTGCTTGCGCAGGGCATATCAATCCGCCGGTGCAGCGCCTGACGGCTTCACCCTCCTCGCGCACGGCGTGGCTGCCGCAGGCCGGGCAAAGCACTGGGAAAGCATATGGCATAATGTCGGGCGGCCGCTTCTCCAAGACCACGTCGATGACCTGCGGGATGACATCGCCGGCACGCTGGATGCTCACCGTGTCGCCGATGCGAATGTCGCGGCCTTCGCGGATCGGCTGGCCGTTATTGCCGATGCCTTTGATGTAGTCCTCATTGTGCAGCGTTGCGTTGGTCACCACGACGCCGCCGACCGTCACCGGCACCAGCCGCGCCACCGGGGTCAGCGCGCCGGTGCGGCCGACCTGGATGTCGATGCCGGTCAGGATCGTCGTCGCCTTCTCGGCCGGGAATTTGTGCGCGATCGCCCAGCGCGGCGAGCGTGAGACGAAGCCCAGCCGCTGCTGCAGCTCGAGGCTGTTCACCTTGTAGACGACGCCGTCGATGTCGTAGCCGAGCGTCGCCCGGTTGGATTCGATCAGCCGGTATTGTTCGAGCAGCCCCTCGACGCTGTCGAACAGCTTCATCAGCGGATTGACCCTGAAGCCGAAACGCTCGAACGCCGCCACCATGCCCATCTGCGTGTCGGCGGGCATGGCACTCACCGCGCCCCAGGTATAGGCAAAAAACCGCAGCGGCCGGCTGGCGGTGATCGACGTGTCGAGTTGGCGCAAGGAGCCTGCTGCCGAGTTGCGCGGATTGGCAAAAACCTGCTTTCCGGCCTCGGCATTGCGGCGATTGAGTTCGGCGAAATCGGTGAGGCGCATATAGACCTCGCCCCGCACTTCCAATACTTCGGGGAAATCCCCCGAAAGCACATTGGGAATCTCGGCGATGGTGCGGGCGTTGGCCGTCACATCCTCGCCGACCTGACCGTTGCCACGCGTTGCTGCCGTCACCAGCCGTCCGGCCTCGTAGCGCAGCGACAGCGACAGGCCGTCGATCTTCGGCTCGGCCGTCATGGCCAGCGGCGCGTCGGCGCCGAGCCTGAGGAAGCGGCGAATGCGGCCGACGAAATCGATCACATCCGCATCGGCAAAGGCGTTGTCGAGCGACAGCATCGGGATGGCATGGACGATCTTGCGGAATTTTTCCGAGACCGCCGCGCCGACTTTCCGAGAGGGCGAATCCTCGCGCACAAGGGCGGGAAACCGCTGCTCGATGGCGAGGTTGCGCCGCCGCAGCGCGTCGTAGGCCGCGTCCGAAATCGTCGGCGCGTCCTCGGCATGGTAACGCTGGTCGTGAGCGGCGATGTCCTCGGCCAGCCGCTTCAGCTCCCTGGCTGCTTCACTTTCACTGAGCGAATCGACTGGTTTATCGGACATGCACGGCTCCTCGACGCATGACCCCGAAGACCGGAACGATTTTCGGGGTCATGCGCAAAATCAAATTGCTTCAGCGTCCCTTGCGCGTCCGAGAGACCGCGCGGCGCTTCAGCGGTGGCGCGCCACAATAGATCAGGATTTTGGGAAAATCATTCCTGAACAGCAGGATGGAGCCACATCCTGACTCGATCCACAACGCCAAGCATAAGCTCTGCTATGCTGCGGTATTTTCGCGAAGCAGTCGCTCGGCCGCCGCACGCGCCTCGTCGGTGATGGTCGCCCCGGCCAGCATCCGCGCGATCTCTTCCTGGCGTGCCGCGCGGTCCATCTCGGCGATGCCGGTGGCAACACGATCGGCGCCGCCGGATTTGGAGATCAGGAAATGCGTCGCCGCGCGTGCCGCCACTTGCGGCGCGTGCGTAACCGAAAGCACCTGCACGCGCTTCGACAGCCGCGCCAGCCTTTGGCCGATGGCGTCCGCCACCGCGCCGCCAACGCCGGTGTCGATTTCATCGAAGACCAAGGTCGGCGCCGAGCCGCGGTCGGCCAGCGCCACCTTCAGCGCCAGCAGGAACCGCGAAAGCTCGCCACCGGAGGCGACCTTCATCATCGGGCCCGGTCTTGTGCCGGGATTGGTGCGCACCCAGAACTCGACCTGGTCGATGCCGTCTTCCATGCGGCTCTCGGCCTCACTTGCCATCTCGACGATGAACGCGGCCCGTTCGAGCTTTAGCGCCGGCAGTTCGGCCATCACCGCCCTGGTCAATCCGACCGCCGCCGCATGGCGAAGCGACGAAAGCTGTGCCGCGGAAATGTCGTAGGTCTCACGCGCGGCGGCGGCTTGCTTCTCCAGCCCGTGCAGGCGCTCCTCGCCGGCGTCGAGATCGGCGAGATCGGCGGCCATCGTGTCGCGCAATTGCGCCAGATCGTCGACCGCCACACTGTGCTTGCGTGAGGCGGCGCGCAGCGAAAACAGCCGCTCCTCGGCTTGTTCCAGCCGCCGCGGATCGTATTCGGTGGCGCGAAGTGCCGCTTCCACGCCCGATTGCGCCGCGTCGAGCGACAGCATCGCCTCATCGAGCGATTTGACCAGCTCGTCGAGCAGGCCGGGCGCATCGGCCACCTTGCGCTGCAGTCGCCGCAACAGGCTGGCGAGTTGCGGCAGGGGCGAGGACGGTCCCGAGAGCACATCTTGCGCGTCATGGATTTCCGAGGCGATCTTTTCCGCCCGCATCATAGAGGCGCGCAATTCGGCAAGGTCGGCTTCCTCGCCCGGCTGGGGGTCGAGCTTCGTCAATTCGGCGACCGCGGCGCGCAGATAGTCGGCCTCGCGGGCGGCCGCCTCCACCTTGGCGCGGTGCCGCAAAAATTCCTGCTCGCAGGCCCGCCAGTACCGCCATGCCTCGCCAGTCGCCCGCACAGCGCCGAGATGACCGCCAAAACTGTCCAGCAATTCGCGATGGGCGCCGGGATCGACCAGGGCACGCTCGTCATGCTGGCCGTGGATCTCGACAAGCGCGTGACCGACGTCGCGCATCAGCGTCACGCTGGAAGGCTGGTCGTTGACGAAGACGCGGGTGCGGCCGTCCGCCGTCTGCACGCGCCGCAGGATGATGTCGCCATCGTCCTCGATGGCGTTGTCGGCAAGCAGTATGCGGGCAGGATGGTTGCGCGGCACGTCGAACACCGCGATGACCTGGCCCTGTGCCGCGCCATGCCGCACCAGCGAGGCGTCACCGCGCGCGCCAAGCGCCAGCGACAGCGCGTCGAGCAGGATGGATTTTCCAGCGCCGGTTTCGCCGGTCAGCACTGAAAGACCGGACGAGAAATCGATGTCCAGCTTCTCGATCAGAACGATATCGCGGATCGACAGCCTGGAAAGCATGGTGGCGCGCCGCTCAGGCGCCGGTGATCAGCTTCCCGGCCTTGGCGATCCACGAGCCGGCATTCTCGCGCGGCTCGAGCCCACCAGTCTGCAGGAGCTTGTAGGAATCCTTGTACCACACGCTGTCGGGATAGTTGGTGCCGAGCACAGCCGCGGCAGTCTGCGCTTCCGATGTCAGCCCCATCGCAAAATAGGTTTCGGTAAGGCGCGCGAGCGCTTCCTCGACATGACGCGTGTTGGAATAGGTCTCCACCACGAGGCGGAACCGCTTGACGGCGGCGATATATTCACGGCGCTCGAGATAGTAGCGCCCGATCTGCATCTCCTTGCCGGCGAGCTGGTCGTTGGCGAAGCGGATCTTTTCCTTGGCGTCGTCGACATATTCTGAATCGGGCCAGCGCGTCACCAGATCCTGCATCGTCTGCACGGTCTGACGCGCTTCCTTCTGGTCCTGGGTGACATCCCTGATTTGCCGGTAATAGCTGAGCCCGATGATGTACTGGGCATAGGCCGCGTCGTCGGTCGACGGATAGAGCGTGAGATAGCGCTTGGCCGAACCGATCGCCTCGGTATAGTTGCCCTGGCGATAGTCGGCAAAGGCGCCCATCACCATCGATTTGCGGGCGTATTCCGAATAGGGATGCTGGCGGTCGACCGCACTGAATTTGCGGCTCGCCTCCTGCAGCCGCCCGGCATTCAGATTGGCGAGACCCTGATTGTAGAGAACGTCGGCCGGCTCGGTCTGCTCGACATAGGTCGACAGGTCGACATCCTTCTCGGACGACATGCAGGCCGACAGGAACAGCGATGGAACAACCACCGAAAGCGCCAGGAAAACAGCCCGATGCGGCGCTTTCGATTGACCAATTCGCTTGAAGAACATGATTGGATTCCGCCCTTTCGGCGTCATTTCAGTCGTCATTTCGCTCTGGGGCAGCAGGCATAACCATAATCGCCGTGCCCGGCAACGCTATCTCCGGCCAATCGCACATTTTTGTGGCAGCCTGGCGCAGCCTGCACACTTGCGTGATTTCGCCGGCCAATGATGCATTCATGCAACACCGGCCGGCAGCCATAAAACCCGAAAACGTTAAGATTCAGATCATCCAGGGCGCGTAGACAGGCGCATAGACGGCGCTCATCTCGGCGGTACGACCGCGCTCGCGGCGTGTCGTCTCGACGATCTCGAACGCCGAACGGTCCGACAAAAGGCGGCGCAGCGCTGCCGCATTCAGCCTGTGGCCGCCGCGATAGGAACGGAAGCAGCCAATGAACCGGGCGCCGGCCAGCGCCAGATCGCCCATGGCGTCCATCGTCTTGTGGCGCACGAACTCGTTGGGATAGCGCAAGCCTCCCATATTGATCACGCGGTTGTCGTCGCCGATCACCAGGGAGTTTTCCAGCGAGGAGCCAAGCGCATAGCCGGCTGCCCACAGCCGCTCGACGTCCTTCATGAAACCAAAGGTACGGGCCCGCGCGATATCGCGGCGAAAAATGTCGGCGTTCATGTCGGATGCGAACAGCTGACGGCCGATCGCTGGACTTTCGAAATCGATCTCGATCTCGAAGCGCGTGCCGTCATAGGGCCTGAACTCCGCCCAGGAGGCACCGTTCTCGATGCGAACCGGCTTGACCACACGGATATAGCGGCGCTTGACCGGCAGCGTATCGATGCCCGCCTGGTCGATCGCCTCGACGAACGCCATGGCGCTGCCGTCAAGGATCGGAACCTCATGGCCGTCGATCTCGATGACGACATTGTCGATGCCGAGCCCGAAAAGCGTGGCCATCAGATGTTCAACGGTGGCGATATGCTCGCCTGCCGGATCGCCGAGCATGGTGCAGAGATCGGTGGCGCCGACCTCGGAAACGAGCGCACGGAACTCCCGGTCTTCGCTTCCATTCGAAAGCTGGAACACGACACCCGTATCAGCGTCTGCCGGCAGGAAATGAACGGTAACGGGATTGCCGCTGTGAACGCCGGTGCCGGTCAGCGTTGCACGCGATCTAAGTGTCGTCTGATAGTCGTGCAAAACAAACCCCATAGCCCATACTGCCTACGTCCGCTTCATTAGCCCAAGGGCGCGGCTCTTTGATCGGCAGGCAGGGCCACTTCCCCGAATCCCAGCAAACCGAAATTGATCGGGGCGAAGATAGTGGTCCAGCAGGAAGTCTCCAAATCACGGTTTCTTACTCTCTGTAACCGCAATCCGCAGCGGATACGGTCTCGTAACTCCCTGTTTTACAAGCACTTTTAATATTAACAGGCAAACAATTTCTTATCTGCCTGTTAACAACTGTTACGGACCGTTAACAGGTCAGTTGGCCTGGCGGCGCAGGAATGCCGGAATCTCCAGCTGATCGTCTTCCTGGACAGCCCTGCTCTGCGGCGTCAGCCGGCCCTGGTCGTCCAACTGGCCGCGGCGTGGCGCGTAAAGCTGCGGATCCTGGCTGGCAAGGCGGCGCACTTCGGGTGCCGCCTGGCGCAGTTTCGGCTCACGCGGCTGCGCCGGCTGCAGCCGTGCAGGTTCTTCTTCGCGGCGGGTAAGGCCGTTGGTCAGGCGCTTGAGCAGTCCCATCGGGCCGCTGTTCTCATGGTCGGCCGGGCGGCCCTTGGCTTCCACTTCGGCTTTCACCACCGGCGGAAAGTCCTCGACGCGCGGCATGCGCTGGGGCGCTGCGGCTACCGGCTGAAGCACCTCGCGCTGTGGCGCAGGCTGCATCACCTGCTGAACCATCGGCTGCGGCTGGGCCGGCGGCGCCTGGAAGATCTTGCTCTGCGGACGGAAATCTTCCGCCTGGGCAGCCGGCGCGGGACGCGCCATCGCCGCGGCATTCGCCTCGGCAAGCTGGATCGCCTCGGCTACAGGATCGGCGGCGCGCGGCTCGTAGCCCCCCTGCTGGACAGGCGCCGGACGGCTTTCCGTGACCGGAACGGCCAGGCGATTGACCGGCTTTGGCGGGGCCGTGCGGATGGCGATCGGCGCGGCGGCGATTTCAGCCGCCGATTTGTCGATGCCGGTGGCAACCACCGAGACGCGGATGACGCCTTCGAGATCCTCGTCGAACGTCGCACCCAGAATGATGTTGGCTTCCTGGTCGACCTCCTCGCGAATGCGGGTCGCGGCCTCGTCGACTTCGAACAGGGTCAGGTCGCGGCCGCCGGTAATCGAGATCAACAGGCCCTTGGCGCCCTTCATCGAGGTCTCGTCGAGCAGCGGGTTGGCGATCGCGGCTTCGGCGGCGGCCATGGCGCGGCCCTCGCCGGAAGCTTCGCCCGTCCCCATCATCGCCTTGCCCATCTCGCGCATGACCGAGCGGACGTCGGCGAAGTCGAGGTTGATCAACCCTTCCTTGACCATCAGGTCGGTGATGCAGGCGACGCCGGAATAGAGCACCTGGTCGGCCATGGCGAAAGCGTCGGCGAAGGTCGTCTTGTCATTGGCCAGCCGGAACAGGTTCTGGTTGGGGATGACGATGAGGGTGTCGACGCATTTCTGCAATTCCTCGATGCCCAGATCCGCCGTCTTCATGCGGCGCTGGCCTTCGAAATGGAACGGCTTGGTGACGACGCCGACGGTGAGGATCCCTTTTTCGCGGGCTGCACGTGCAACGACCGGCGCGGCCCCCGTGCCGGTGCCGCCGCCCATGCCGGCAGTGACGAAGCACATATGGGTGTTGGAGAGATGATCGACGATCTCGTCGATGCATTCCTCCGCCGCCGCGCGCCCGACCTCCGGCTGCGATCCCGCACCCAGGCCCTCGGTGACATGCGCGCCGAGCTGGATCAGGCGATCCGCCTTGGACATGGTCAGCGCCTGCGCGTCGGTATTGGCGACCACGAACTCGACGCCGCGCAAGCCGGCGGTGATCATGTTGTTGACGGCATTGCCGCCGCCGCCGCCGACACCGAACACGGTGATACGCGGCTTGAGCTCGGTGATATCCGGCTTCTGCAGATTGATGGTCATTGTCTCCGTCCTTTGCCTTTCCCGCCGCTTCGCCGCTGCGGCCGCCTATGGGGCTGTCCCCGTCAATTTAAAAACTGTCTCTCAACCACTGACTCATTCGATGCAGTTTTCCGCCCGTTCCGGTCATCCTGAGACCAGAAATTCCTTTCGCCGGATGGCTCTCGAAATTCGCCATCTGCGGATAGATGAGAAGCCCGACCGGCGTCGAGAAAGCCGGCCCCTTGGCCGCCTCGGGCAAGCCCGCCACACCGAGCGGACGGCCGATGCGCACATTGCGTCCGAGAATGCGGCGCGCTGCCTCGGGCAGGCCGGAAAGCTGGCTGGCGCCGCCGGTCAGCACGACGCGCTTGCCGACGGCGTTGCCGTAGCCGGACCTGTTCAGCCGGTCGCGCAACAGTTCGAGCGTCTCGTCGATGCGTGCGCGGATAATGCGCGTCATCACCGAACGCGGTATCTGCAGCGGCACCTCGCCATCCTCGCCGATCGGCTGTATCGAGACCAGGTCGCGGTCGTCCGCACTGCCGGGCAGCGCCGAGCCATGCATCACTTTCAGCCTCTCGGCGGCGTCGAGCGAGGTCGACAGGCCCTTGGCCATATCCAGCGTGACGTGGTTGCCGCCGATGGCGATGGCGTCGCCATGGACGAACTTGCCTTCCGAAAACACCGAGATCGTCGTAGTGCCGCCACCCATGTCGATGCAGGCTGCGCCCATTTCGAGTTCGTCGTCGACCAGTGCGGCAAGCCCGCTGGCATAGGGCGTCGCCACCATGCGCTCGACCGACAGGTGCGAACGGTTGATGCAAAGCTCCAGATTGCGCAAGGGCGCCGCATCACCCGTCAGCACATGCATGTCGACGCCGAGCTGGTCGCCGACCATGCCGCGCGGATCACGCACGCCGCGCTCGGCGTCCAGCGAAAAGGCGACGGGAAGCGAATGGATCACCTCGCGCTCGGCCCGCAGCGCCTGCTTGGCGCCGGCGGCAAGCACACGCTTGATGTCGGCCTCGTCGGCCTCATGGCCACCGAGATTGATGGTTGCCGAGAAGCTTTCGCTCTTCAGCCGGCCGGCCGTCATGTTGACGATCAGTGAATCGACGGTCAGGCCAGCCATGCGCTCGGCGGCATCGACGGCAAGACGGATGGCGTGCTCGGCCCTATCGA
The DNA here is from genome assembly GCF_055811755.1 of Mesorhizobium sp. WSM4840. Classification (NCBI taxonomy): domain Bacteria; kingdom Pseudomonadati; phylum Pseudomonadota; class Alphaproteobacteria; order Hyphomicrobiales; family Phyllobacteriaceae; genus Mesorhizobium; species Mesorhizobium sp. WSM4840. The sequence continues at coordinate 144,069 of NZ_JBVVQD010000004.1, read as the reverse complement.
GATCGATGACGACACCCGATTTCACGCCTTGCGATTTCTGGTGGCCGATGCCGATCACCTGGATGCGATGCGAGCGTCCGCGCAGCAGCATGCCGTCCTCGCGCGGCTTGAGCTTGGCCACCACGCAGCAGACCTTGCTCGAACCGACATCCAGCACCGTCATGATGCCGGACCGGCGCGACGAGGCATCGCTGTTGCCGCCAAGCCAGCTCATATCTTCGTCTCCGCTTTGCGCTTCGGCATTTTCGGCTTTTCATTGAGCGCAGCCTCGCGCTGCGTCGCCGCTTCCGGCGTCAACTGGACGACGAGGCGATCGGAAAGGCGCATGTCGACGGCGGCGATGTCGCGCGTCAGCAGCCCGTTCTTGCGGTCCATCCTGACCAGATCGGCGATCGCCTGGTCCTCGCCATCCTCGGGAAGCTTGACGGTGATGCCATTCTCCAGCTTCAGGTCCCAACGCCGTTCGCCGATGCGGATATAGCCTTTGACCCGCGCGGCAAGCTCTGGGTATTTTTTGATCCTGGCCAGGAAATCGGGCGCTTTGGCCGGCGCGCCGGTGCCGATGATCAACGGCAGCAGCGACTGCCTGCCGCCGGAGAATGGCGCGATCACGGCGCCGGACCGTTCGATGACGGAAAGCTCGCTGCCCTGCTGCCAGAGCGCAAAGGGCTCACGCTCCTCGATGCGCACCTCCAGCGTGTGCGGATAGACCTTGCGCACCGCCGCAACCTCGACCCAGGGCAGCGTGGTTATGCGTTCCCGCGCGGCTTCGGCGTCGAAGCCGATCAGCGACGTCCAGCCATCGAGCTGCATCCTGTCGAGAATGTCGATCTCGGAGGTCGCGCGGTTGCCGACGACCTTGATCTGGTCGACGGCGAAGCCGGTGCGGGCGGTGATGCCCTGGACGATGCCGTCGACATGCCCGCCGAGATAGGCGCCATAGGCACTGCCCGATACGAGCAGCGCCGCCGACAACATGGCTGCGGAAAAAGGCGGCGCCTCGAAGTCGTCCTCGCCCAGACGCGCCAGCACGCGCGCCGGCCGGCGAAGCAGACGCGGCAGCACGAAATGGTCGAACGACAACGAAACGCCGAACAGCGTCGGCCCGGCCGCGCCCTTCCCCTTGCCCTGTCCCCACTTCAACGCAGACACGAAGCGTCCTCCACCATCCAACTCAACAAATCGCCGAACGAGTGTCCCGCCTGCACGGCGATCTCAGGCACCAAGGATGTCGGCGTCATGCCCGGCTGAGTGTTGATCTCGAGCCAGACAATTTCGCCGTTCTCGGAGTGTCGATCATCATAACGGAAGTCCGACCGGGAAACGCCCCGGCAGCCGATAGCTTGGTGAGCCTTGAGCGTCAGTGTCTGTATTTTTTGGTAAATATTCGGTGAAATTTTTGCAGGGCATTCGTGTTTTGATCCGCCCGCGACGTATTTTGAATCATAGTCGTAGAAGGAATGGCCGGTCGGGATGATCTCGCAGACGCCGAGCGCCACATCGCCCATCACCGCGCAGGTCAACTCCCGCCCGTGCACGTAGCGCTCCACCATGACGGTATCGCCATACTTCCAATCGGACGAACCGATGACCTGCGGCGGATGCGACTGACCTTCGTGCACGATGACGACGCCGAAGCTCGACCCCTCGTTGACTGGCTTGACGACATAGGGCGGCTTCATCGGGTGCTTGTTCTGGATGGCGAAGCGATTGACCACCTTCGATTCGGCAACCGGGATGCCGACAGACTTGGCGATCTTCTTGGCTTGTTCCTTGTTCATGGCAAGCGCCGAGGCGAGCACGCCGGAATGGGTGTAGGGGATGGCAAGATATTCGAGGATGCCCTGTATGGTGCCGTCCTCGCCGAAAGGGCCATGCAGCGCATTGAAGGCAACATCAGGCTTGAGCTCAGCCAGCACCGATCCGACATCGCGCGAGACGTCGACGCGACTGACCTGGTAGCCTTCCTTCTCGAGCGCATCAGCACAGGCATTCCCCGAGGACAAAGACACGGGCCGCTCGGACGAGAATCCCCCCAGAAGGACGGCCACGTGCTTGCTTTTCATTCCCGTCATTCCCTCTCACGGCGGGCCCTTCACGGCGGGTCTGCATCTTACATGCCCCGGAAAGGGCCACACACTTAAACGCTCGGAGCAGTCCCTGCTCTCATGGTTCCGCAACATCGAGTCCTCGAGCCTCCCGGCAGGTTGCCCCTGACGGAAAAACGCTGGCAACGCGTCGAAACGACTCAAATCAGGAAACGCTTCAGGGCAGAGAATCAGAGAGTTGATTCACTGGCAAGTCCTTACGATTCCGAGAGATTCACTTTCGGCAAAAACGGCAGCGAAAACTGTGTTGTGAGTCTTTAGAGCAACTGTCCGAGGAACTCCTGGACCTCGTGCCCCGGCCGGAAATTGCCGATGCGCTTGATTTCCCAATGCAGCCGGATGCCCGACTTTTCGAGCACACGCGTGCGCACCGTCTCGCCGAGATATTCGAGGTCGTAGCCGGTCGCGGTTCCCGTGTTGATCATGAAGTTGCAATGCATCGGCGACATCTGCGCGCCGCCGATCATCAGCCCCCGACAACCAGCTCTGTCGATCTCCTTCCAGGCCGAGGTGCCCTCCGGATTCTTGAAGGTCGAGCCGCCGGTCTTTTCGCGGATCGGCTGCACAGTCTCGCGATGATGCTGGACGGCGTCCATCGCCGCCTGGATCGCGGCCTTGTCTGCCAAAACCCCTTCGAACACAGCCGATGTGAAGATCAGCCCGGCAGGTGCTGCCGAATGGCGATAGGCGTAGCCCATATCGGCGTTGCTCAGCGTATGCACATTGCCCTTGCGGTCGAGCGCCCGCACCTCGACGACGCGCTCGCGCGTCTCGACGCCAGTGGCGCCGGCGTTCATCCTCAGCGCACCACCGATGGCACCCGGAATGCCGTGGTAAAATTCGAAGCCGCCTATACCAGCCTGATAGGCGACAGCGGCAAGGCGCTTGTCGGGCGTGGCGGCACCCGCCTTGATTGTGGTCGGCGCAATCACTTCGGCCTCGCCAAAGCCCTTGGCCGAAAGCCGGATGACGAAGCCCGCAATACCGCCGTCGCGGACAAGCAGATTCGAGCCGATGCCGACGATGGTCAGCGGTATCTCTTCGGGCACTGCTCTCAGGAATGTGGCGAGATCGTCCTCGTCGGCCGGCTGGAACAGCGCGTCGGCCAGTCCGCCGGCGCGAAACCAGGTGATCTTGTCCATCTCGGCATTGGGCGTGATGCGGCCGCGCAGGCCGGCAAGCCGGCCGCCAAGCTTGTCGATCAATGCCTGGCCGCGCATCATGAGGCAGTACCGCCGAGTTCCTTGGGCAGCGCGTAGGCCCATTGCGTGATGTTGCCGGCACCAAGGAAGACGATGAAATCGCCTGGTTTCGCCAGATCGCGGATAACCGGCGCAATCGCCGTGGGGCCTTCGATGTAGCGCGCGTCGCGATGGCCGCCGGAGCGGATGCGCGACACCAATGCTTCGGACGTCACCCCGTCGATCGGCTCTTCGCCTGCCGCATAGACCGGCGCCACCATCACCGTGTCGGCATCGTTGAAGCAGACGGAAAACTCGTCGAACAGGTCGTGCAGCCGGGTGAAGCGGTGTGGCTGGGCAATGGCGATGACGCGACCCTTGGTGGCATCGCGCGCCGCCTTCAGAACCGCCGTGATCTCGACCGGATGGTGGCCGTAATCATCGAACACATCGACGCCGTTCCACGAACCCGTACGGGTGAAGCGCCGCTTGACGCCGGCGAAGGACGACAGGCCCTTCCTGATCGCCTCGGCCGAAAGGCCGAGCTCATGCGCCACAGCGATCGCCGCCGTCGCATTGGCGACGTTGTGACGGCCGGGCATCGGCAGGCGCAGGCCTGAGATCGTCGACTGGCCGCGGCTCTTGCGGTCGCGGATCACCACGTCGAATTCCGAGATCGGGCCGTTCATGCGGTGATTGGTGAAACGCACGTCGGCCTGCGCGTTCTCGCCATAGGTGATGACGCGCCGGTCCTCGATGCGGCTGACCAGCGCCTGAACCTCCGGATGGTCGGTGCACATGACGCCGAAGCCGTAGAACGGCACGTTCTCGACGAACTGGCGAAAGGCCTCGCGCACCTTGTCGAAGGAGCCGTAATGGTCGAGATGCTCGGGATCGATGTTGGTGACGACGGCAATCTCGGCCGGCAGCTTCAGGAAGGTGCCGTCGCTCTCATCGGCTTCGACCACCATCCATTCGCCATCGCCCATGCGGGCGTTGGTGCCGTAGGCATTGATGATGCCGCCATTGATCACGGTCGGATCGAGACCGCCGGCTTCGAGCAGCGTCGCCACCATCGAGGTCGTCGTCGTCTTGCCATGCGTGCCGCCGATGGCCACAGCCTGCCGGAAGCGCATCAGTTCGGCCAGCATCTCGGCGCGACGGACGATGGGAAGCAGTTTCTCGCGTGCGGCCTTCAACTCCGGATTGGATTTCTTGATCGCCGTCGAGACGACCACCACTTCGGCATCGCCGATATTATCGGCGTGATGACCGACAAAGCACTCGATGCCCTTGTCGCGCAGCCGCTGCACATTGGCGCTGTCGGCCTGGTCGGACCCTTGCACCTTGTAGCCGAGATTGTGCAGCACCTCGGCGATGCCGCTCATGCCGATACCGCCGATGCCGATGAAATGCACGAGGCCGATCGTCTGCGGCATCTTCATGCGTGCGTCTCCTTCCTGAAGTCCGATACGCTTTTCTTCGACGCAATAGCCTCTGTCAGATCGGCGAGCAACCGTGCAGCGTCCGGTTTTCCGGCCGATTTCGCCGCCGCTGCCATTGTGGTCAGCCGCTCCGGATCGTCCATCAGCGCCCCGACGAGCGCAGCGATGCGCTCGGGCGAGAGCGAGGATTGCGGATGCACTTCGGCGGCATCTGCCGCTGCCAATGCCGCGGCATTGGCTGCCTGGTCGTGGTCGAGCGCGTGCGGATAGGGCACCAGCAGCGCTGGTCGGCCGATCACCGCGATTTCCGATACGGTCGATGCGCCGGATCGTGACATCACCAGATGCGCCGCAGCCATGCGCGCCGCCATGCCGGTGAAGAAGGGCGACACCTCAGCCTCGACGCCAAGGGCGGCATAAGCCGCCTTCACCCGCTCGACATCGTCGGCACGGGCCTGCTGCGTGATATCAAGCCGCTTGCGTTGTGCGTCGGAAAGCTGTGCTACCGCCGCTGGCATTGCGTCGGAAAAGAACTGTGCGCCCTGGCTGCCGCCGAACACCAGAAGGCGGAACGGCTGCTCCCCGGTCGACGCCGCATAGGGCGTCTTTGCCGCCTCCAGCACTTGCGGCCTGACCGGATTGCCTGTCGTCACCGTCTTGGCGCCCGCAGCGCTTGAATCTTCCGGCAAGAACCCGCCGGCGATGGCATCGACGCGGCCGGCAAGCGCCCGGTTGGCGCGCCCCATCACCGCGTTCTGCTCGTGGATCAGCGTCGGCACCTTGCGCCGCGTCGCCGCATAGAGCGGCGGCAGCGTCGGATAACCGCCGAAACCGACCACGACGGCTGGCTTGATCCGGCCGATCACGGCGGATGCCTGCCGCACGCCACCCCAGATTTTCCAGAAGGCGGCGAGCACGGCAAAAGGATTTTTCGAACTCATTGTCGCCGACTGGATCGGATGGATGCCTGCGGCCGGAAACTGGCCGGCAAAACGCTCGGCACGATCATCGGTGGCGAGATGCACCGTCCAGCCGCGCCTGATCAGTTCGTGCGCCAGCGCCTCGGCCGGGAAGAGGTGCCCGCCAGTGCCGCCGGCCGCCAGAAGGATCGCGCCTTTCGACATTTCATTCCGCCGGCATGGTGCGCTGCGACGGTGCGAATCCCAACTGCTTGCGCTTTTCCGGCCGCTTGCGCGTCAGCGCCAGCACCATGCCCATCGAGATGGCGATGGCGATCTGCGAGGAGCCGCCATAGGAGATGAACGGCAAGGTCATGCCCTTGGCAGGCATCAGCTGCAGATTGACTGCCATGTTGATGACCGACTGCAGACCGAAAACCGTGACCAGGCCGCCAACCGCATAGCGTGTGAAATCGTCCTGCTCCTTGAGCGCGGTGCTAAGGCCGCGCAGCACGATGAAGGCGAAGATGGTCATGATGAAGAAGCACATGATCAGTCCGAACTCCTCGCCGGCCACCGAGTAGACGAAATCGGCATGGCTGTCGGGGATGACCCGCTTGACGGTGCCCTCGCCCGGCCCGACGCCGAACCATCCGCCGTTGATCAGCGCATCGCGGCCCATGTCGACCTGGAACGTATCGCCCTCGCCGGTCATGAAGCGATCGATGCGGCCGGCGACATGCGGGAACACCGTGTAGGCGGCGAACACGCCGCCGATGCCGGCAGCGCCCAGCGCGATGATCCACAGCCATGGCAGTCCGGCCATGAAGAACATCACCCCCCAGGTGCCGAGCACCAGCATGGTCTGGCCGAAATCAGGCTGCGCCACCAGCAGCGAGATGACGAGGGCCAGCAGCAGCATGGCGAACAGATTGCCCGGGATGTCGGGCTGGCGCTTGTGTTCGGCAAACAGCCAGGCACAGATGACGACGAAGGCCGGCTTCAGGAATTCCGACGGCTGGATCGACACGCCGGCGAGCGACACCCAGCGCCGCGCGCCCTTCACCTCGACGCCGATATAGAGCACCGCCACCATCAGCACCAGCATCATGCACAGCATCGCCAGGGCCATGCGTCTGATCTGCCGCGCTTCCAGGAAGGAGACCGCCAGCATCACGCCAAGTGCGGGAATGGTGAAGATGATCTGCCGTGTGGCGAAGTGGAAACTGTCCAGGCCGATGCGCTGGGCCACCGCCGGGCTTGCCGCGAAGGACAGCACGATGCCGAGCCCCATCAGCGACAGGAACGCAGCCAGGAACCAGCGATCGATCGTCCACCACCAGGTGGCAACCGGGCTTTTGTCGAGACGACTTTGCATTACCGTGTCCCTCCGATGAGCTTCACGCCATCAATACTACTCGCAGCTTGCCTGAAGGCTTCGCCGCGCACTTCGAAATTCTTGAACTGGTCGAAACTGGCGCAGGCCGGCGAAAGCAGCACCACCACCTCGCCGTTGCCATCATCCCTGGCCGCGTCGCTTGCGGCGTGCTCGACTGCTGCCGCCAGCGTGCCGGAGATCTCGTAAGGCACTGCCTCGCCGAGCGTCGCCGAGAAGGCTGGTGCGGCCTCACCGATCAGATAGGCTTTGGCGACGCGCGGAAAGAGGCCGCGCAACGGCTCGATGCCACCCTCTTTCGGGAGCCCGCCGGCGATCCAGTAGATGCGCGGAAAGCTGGACAGTGCGGGCGCTGCCGCATCGGCATTGGTCGCCTTGGAATCGTTGATGAACAGCACATGGCCCTTGCGGCCGACCTGCTCCATACGGTGCGCCAGCCCGGGAAAGCTCTCCAGGCCCGACTGGATCTCGCCCAGCTCGAGCCCGACCTTGAGGCAGGCGGCGATAGCGGCCAACGCATTCTGCGCATTGTGCTGGCCGCGCAGCGAGCCGATGCCTTCGAGAAAGGCGATCCGGCTATAACGGCCATGCACCGCCTCCATCAGATCGGTGCCATCGGCGAAATAGCCGTCGGTCAATGGCAGGCGCTTGGAAATGCGGATGACGTGCTGGCCTGCCCGTTCCAGCCGGTCGGCGAGCTGGGCGCACCAGGAATCGTCGACACCGACGATTGCCGTCTCGCTGCCGGCCGCCAGCCGTTCCTTGATCGCGGCGTAGTGCTGCATCGTGCCATGACGGTCGAGGTGATCGGGCGTCAGGTTGAGCAGGACGCCGGCGGTCGGATTGATCGAGGGCGCCAGGTCAATCTGGTAGGACGAGCATTCCACGACATAGTGCCGCCCGGGTTCCGGCGGATCGAGCGTCATCACCGCGCGGCCGATATTGCCGCCCATCTGCGTGTCGCGTCCGGCCGATTTCAGGATATGCGCCGTTAGCGCCGTCGTCGTCGATTTGCCGTTGGTGCCGGTTATGGCGATGAAGGGTGCTGCCGGCGCCAGCAAGGTCCGTTGCCGGCAGAACAGCTCGACGTCGCCAATGATCTCGACGCCTGAAGCGCGCGCCAGCTCCACTGTCCAGTGCGGCTTCGGATGCGTCAGTGGCACGCCGGGCGACAGCACGAAGGCCGAGAACTTCGCCCAGTCTGCGCCGCGCAGATCGCCGGTCGCGATACCGACGGCCGCGGCATTGGCGACACTGCCGGGATTGTCGTCCCAGGCGAGCACGTCCGCCCCGCCTTCGATCAGCGCGCGCGCAGTGGCGATCCCCGAGCCGCCGAGCCCAAAGAGCGAAACGCGCTTGCCTGCAAAGGATGCGGCGGGGATCAAGCGACCTCCTATCGGAGCTTGAGGGTCGACAGGCCGACCAGCGCCAGGATGACTGCTATGATCCAGAAGCGGATCACCACCTGGCTTTCGGTCCAGCCCAGCTTTTCGAAATGATGGTGGATCGGCGCCATCAGGAACACCCGCTTGCCGGTCATCTTGAAGTAGCCGACCTGGATGATGACCGACAGGATCTCGACGACGAACAGGCCGCCGACGATGACCAGCACGATCTCGTGCTTGGTGGCAACCGCGACCGTGCCGATCAGGCCGCCCAACGCCAGCGAGCCGGTATCGCCCATGAAGATCGCCGCCGGCGGTGCGTTGAACCACAGGAAGCCGAGGCCGGCGCCGATCACCGCGCCGAGGACCACCGCCAATTCACCGGTGCCGGGCACAAAATGGATCTGCAGATATTCTGCGAACACCGCATTGCCGGAGAGATAGGCAATGACGCCGAAGGACGCCGCCGCGATCATGATCGGCACGATCGCCAGCCCGTCGAGGCCATCGGTCAGGTTCACGGCATTGCCGGCGCCGACGATGACGAAGCATGAGAACGGGATGAAGAACCAGCCGAGATTGACGAGGAACTCCTTGGCGAAAGGAAAAGTCAGCGATGACGAGAACGGCGCCTGGCCGTTGTGCATGATCACCCAGGCGGCGATGCCGGCTATCACGAATTCAAGCGCCAGCCGCGCCTTGCCGGAAAAGCCGAGATGCGATTGCTTCGTCACCTTGAGATAATCGTCGTAGAAGCCGATCGAGCCGAAACCCAAGGTCACCAGCAGTACCACCCAGACATAGATGCTGGACAGGTTCGCCCACAAAAGCGACGAGCCGATGATGCCGCACAGGATCATCAGCCCGCCCATGGTCGGCGTGCCGGCTTTCTTGAAATGCGTCTGCGGCCCGTCGGCGCGGATCGGCTGGCCCTTGCCTTGCCGCAGCCTCAGCGAATTGATGATAGCCGGTCCGAAGATGAAGACGATCAGCGCCGCTGTTATCAGCGCGCCGCCGGTACGGAAGGTTATGTAGCGAAAGACGTTGAAGACCGAAATCTTGTCCGCGAATTCGACGAGCAGTGTGAACATGCGATTCGGTCCCCGGACCTGGCTCTAGGTCTGTTTGGCGGTTGTGGCTGTCGCCGGAAATTTGCTGAGCAGTGCGTCGACCAACTTGGAAAACCCGATGCCTTTCGACGATTTGATCATCACCACGTCGCCGGGCTTCAGCGCCGACAGAAGCACCAGTTTCAGATCCTCTGCGCCGGCGCGATACTCCGTCTCGATCTCATCAGGCAGGATGTCGGCCAGCGCCCGCATTTCCGGACCGGCGAGAAAGACCGTGCGCGTGTCTGTGCCGACGATGAGATCCGCAAGGGCTGCATGCAGCTTCGCCGAGTGGTCGCCGAGTTCGAGCATGTCGCCGAGCACCGCGATGCGCCTGCCTTCGCCCGACACCGGCGTCGCGTTGAGCAGCGCCATTGCTGCGCTCATCGACGCCGGATTGGCATTGTAGCTCTCGTCGATCAGCGTGATCGGACCCCTGGGGTGGCGCAGCACATGGCGCTTGCCGCGTCCGCGTTCGGCCGAAAGATCGGCCAGCGCCAGCGCTACCCTGGCGATGTCGGCCCCGACCAGATGCGCGGCGCCCAGCACGGCCAGCACATTCTGCACCATGTGGCGGCCCGGTGCGCCTACCCTGGCGGTGATCTCCTGTCCGCCGATCTTGGCGGTGATGACAGAATGATCGGCATGCAGCGCGCATTTGAGCAGTTTGAAGGTCGCACGGGCATTCTCGCCAAACCCGTAAATGTACTCGACGCCGGCGGCTCTCGCCAACTTGTCCAGAAGCTTCCAGCGCGGATCGTCGCGGTTGAGAAGGGCGGCACCGTCCGGTTCCAGCCCCTCGAAAATCTCGGCCTTGGCCTTGGCGATCTCGTCCAGATTGCGGAAGAAGCCTAGATGTGCCGCGGCGATCAGCGTGACGATGGCGACATGCGGCCGGACCATCTTGACCAGCGGCCGGATCTCGTCTGGATGGTTCATGCCGATCTCGAACACGGCATAGTCGCAATCCACCGACATCCGCGCCAGCGTCAGCGGAACGCCCCAGTGGTTGTTGAAAGACTGCGGCGACGCATGCACTTTGCCGACCGCGGACAGCACATGGCGCAGCGCTTCCTTGGTGGTGGTCTTGCCCGCCGAACCGGTCACCGCGATGACCTTGGCATTCGAGCGCGCGCGTGCGGCCAGCCCCAGCTTTTCCAGTGCGGCCAGCACGTCCTGCACGACGATCATCGGCGCCGTCAGCCGCCCGAGCGACGGCAGCTTGCCCTCGGCGACGACCAGCACGCCGGCGCCGGCCTTGATGGCAGCGGTCGCGAAATCATGGCCGTCCATCGCCTCGCCCTTGATGGCGAAGAAAGCATCGCCCGGCTCAAGGCTGCGGCTGTCGATCGAGATGCCGCTGATCCCTTCCGGCATCGGACCGAGCGGTCGTCCCCCCATGGCGGCGACGAGATCCTCGGAGGTCCACAGGAAGTTCATGCGACGCGCTCCTGGAGCGCGGCGCGGACTTCCTCATGGTCGGAAAAATGCAGCGTCTCGGCGCCGATGGTCTGGCCTTCCTCATGCCCCTTGCCGGCCACGATCAGCGTGTCGCCGGCATGGAGCATGGCGACCGCCTCGTGGATCGCCTTGCGCCGGTCGCCGATCTCGATGGCGCCGGGCGCAGCGGCAAGGATCGCGGAGCGGATCGTTTCGGGCACTTCCGAACGCGGATTGTCGTCGGTGACGATGACGACATCGGCGAGCCGCGTGGCGATCTCGCCCATGATCGGCCGCTTGCCCCGGTCGCGGTCGCCGCCGCAGCCGAACACGACGATGACGCGACCGGTGGTGAACGGCCGCACCGAGGCCAACACGTTTTCCAGCGCGTCCGGCTTGTGCGCGTAATCGACATAGACCGGCGCACCGTTGGCAGTGGTGCCAACAAGGTCCAGCCGGCCCGGTGCGCCCTTCAATTTCTCCAACGCCATCAGGGCTTTGGCGGCAGGTGTTCCAGTGGAGATGGCGAGGCCCGCCGAAACCAGGGCATTGGCGATCTGGAAATCGCCGGCCAGCGGCAGGTCAATCTCGTGGAGAACGCCATCGACTTCCACCTCGGCACGCTGGCGGTGGCGCTCGTGCTCGACCCGCTTCAGTGTCAGGAACTCGCCGTGACGGCCGACCGTCAGCACATCCAGTCCCGCCGCCCTCGCCGCCCGGATCGTCGGCTCCGACCACGGATCGTCGGCAAAGATGACGGCCGGCGCGCCCTTCGGCAGCAGCGTATCGAACAGGCGCAGCTTGGCGCGATGATAGTCCTCGACTGTCGGATGATAGTCCATGTGGTCGCGGCCGAGATTGGTGAAGCCGCCGGCTGCAAGCTTCACGCCGTCGAGCCGGCGCTGGTCGAGGCCGTGGCTGGAGGCCTCCATCGATGCGTGAGTGACGCCGGCATCCGCCAGTTCCCGCAGCAGCCTGTGCAAATCTACCGGGTCGGGGGTGGTCAGCGAGCCATATACGTTGCGGCCCGGCGCCACCACGCCGGTCGTGCCGATCGAAGCGGCGGCAAAGCCTGACTGCTCCCAGATCTGCCTGGTGAAGGCCGCAACCGATGTCTTGCCGCTGGTCCCGGTCACCGCGACCATGGTTTGCGGCTGGCTGCCGAAGTAGCGGGCGGCACTCAGCGCCAGCGCCAGGCGCGGATCATCGACGGCGAGAACGGGCACCGGCAGCAGTCCGGCGACCGCACTGCCGTTGCCGGCCACGATCGCCACTGCGCCGCGCTTGGCGGCATCGGCGGCATAGGCCACGCCATCGGCCTTGGTACCGATGAGCGCGAAGAAGACCACGCCCGGTCCAACCTGGCGGGAATCCGACGAAATCCCGGTAACCTCCGTATCGAAGGAAGCTGTCCCCTCGACAGGCAGGATACCGGCTAGGTCTTTCAGCTTCATCGAACCCCGTTCATCGCAACAAAATAGCGCGCTGTTGCCGGCGCGCCCTAAGAATCACTGATAGGAAACCAGCGTTGCGCCATTTTCATGGCTGAAATCTGGCTTCACGCCAAGCATGGAAGCCGAACGTCGGACGATGTTCGCAGCCATGACGCCAGCATTCGAGGCGGCCGTTGCACCCATGCCGGGTTTTTCCGGCCTCGGTTCGTCGGCGATCGTAAGCACGATGTATTGCGGATCGTCCATCGGGAAAGCCGCGACGAAGGCGTTGAAATTCTTGTCCTTTGAATAGCGGCCGTTGACAACCTTCTCGGCCGTTCCGGTCTTGCCGCCGACGCGGTAACCTGGAACCCTGGCGTTCCTGCCTGACCCTTTCTCGGCGTTCAGTGCGTAGAGATAGCGCATGCCCTCGACCGTCTTGTCGCTGACCACTTTCTTGGCCACCGACATCGCCTGTTCCTGTGCGCGCCTCAGGAATGTCGGCTGGATCAGATAGCCGCCGTTCAGCAGCGCGGCGCAGCCGACCGCCGTCTGCAGCGGCGTTGTCGACACACCGTGACCGAAGGCGATGGTGATCGAATGGACCTGTTTCCAGACTTTGGGCTCGGTCGGGCGGGCGACCTCCGGCAGTTCCGTCTGCATCTTCTCGAGGATCCCCAGGCGATGCAGGAATTCGCGGTGCCCCTCGATGCCAACCGCTTCGGCTTCCTTGGCCGAACCGATGTTGGACGAGTAGATGAACACTTCGGGCACCGACAGCACCCGAGCCTTGCCGTGAAAATCATGGATGGTCTGACGGCCGATCCTGATCGGGCGCGAAGCGTCGAAACGGCTTTCCAGCGTCACTTTGCCGGAATCGAGCGCCATGGCGGTGGTGAAGCTCTTCAACGTCGAACCCATTTCGTAAAGGCCGGCCGACATGCGGTTCAAGCGGTCCTTGTCCTGCGCATTGTAGGGGTTGTTCGGGTCGAAATCCGGAACCGATGCCATCGCCATCACTTCGCCGGTCTTGATGTTGAGAACGACGGCGCCCGCCGCGATTGCGCGGTATTTCTCCATGCCGGTGGCGACCTCGTCCCGCACGATATGCTGGACGCGCAGGTCAATCGAGAGCTGCACCGGCTTCAGATCCTTGGCCATCGCCAGGCCCGACGCCTGAAGATCGCTCAGCCCCTGTTCGTCGATGTATTTCTCCATGCCGGAGATGCCTTGGTTGTCGATGTTGGTGAGCCCGACAATGTAGGACGAAGTTTCGCCAGCCGGATAGAAGCGGCGCTTTTCGGTGCGGAAGCCGAAGCCGGGAACACCGAGCTGCATGATATCCGATTGTTGCTTGGGCGTCAGTTGCCGCTGCAGCCAGACGAAGCCGGCGCCGCTCTTGAGCTTGTGGTAGGTCTGCTCGTAGTCGATCTCGGGAAGCACCGTCGCCAGCTTTTCGATCGCCTCGTCGGCGTCGACAATGCGGCGCGGTTCGGCAAACAGCGATGCCGTCTTGATGTCCGTCGCCAGCACTTCGCCGTTGCGGTCGACGATGTCGGGCCGTGACGCCGTCACCCGGCTCTGCGGACCGCCGGACAGGTCGGGGTTCTGAAAACCCAGATAGACCAGCCGCCCGGTGATGGTTGAATAGATGCCGAAGAACACCGCCATCGTCATCACGATGCGGGTCCTGCCCTTACCGCCGGTCGCCTTGCGGGCGCCTTCGACCACAATCGATCCATCTTCCGACTTGGCGCGACGCTTCAGCAGTCCGGCGATCGACGGAAATCTGGCGATCATTGGACGATGCCTCCGGTCACCACGGGGTCTTTGTCGCCCAAGGGTCCTTTGCCAGAATTGTCGGCCATGCCGCCCAGCCGCTGCGACGAAAGGTCTTCTATGGTGAGGGGTTTTGCCGGCAGGTCGTCCAGCCCAATGATCTGGCGGGCGCTGACCGGCTCGAGTTCGAGTTGCGACTTGTAGATCTCGGCCAGCTTTTGCAGGCGCGACGGCTGGGTCAGCAGGCTCCAGTCCGCCTTCAGGAGATCGATCGTATCCTCCTCGTAGCGGATCTGCGCCTGGATCTTGTGCACCGCCGCCAATTGTTCTTCGGCCTCGCGCTTGGTCTTGTAGGTCAAGGCCGCAGCCGAAACCATGACGGCGATAAGGACTATGTCGCTGGTACGAAACACGTGCTCACCTCTCTCCCGGGCGGTCGGCACCGGGAAGTTTTGGGTCAGGAAGTTTTGGAAGCCCGAAAATCGAAAAGTCGCCGGCGCGCGGCGGTGCTTCGGTGCGGATCGCAGCGCGCAGCCTTGCCGAGCGTGCGCGCGGATTGGCTGATATCTCGGCCTCATCAGGCGTCACGCCGCTACCCGCCTTTTTGAAGGTGGCGGTGCGCGCTTGCGCCTCGGGCAGGTGCCGCGATCCGGTGGCCGCATCGGCGCGATCGGCGATGAAGCGCTTGACGATGCGGTCTTCCAGAGAGTGGAACGTCACCACGGCCAGCCGTCCGCCCGGTTTCAGCACGCGTTCAGCCGCAAACAGCGCTTTGGCCAGTTCGCCGAGTTCGTCATTGACGAAGATGCGCAGTGCCTGGAAGACGCGGGTCGCCGGATGGATCTTGTCCTTCGGTGCGCGGCCGACATGCGTCTCGATGGCGTCGGCAAGGTCGAGCGTGCGCTCGAACGGATGTTTTTCGCGACGGCTCTCGATCATGCGGGCGATGCGGCCGGCGTGACGCTCTTCGCCAAGAAACCCGAAGATGCGGGCAAGGTCGCCCACTTTGAAGCTGTTGACGACATCAGCGGCGCTGAGGCCAGCCTGCGCCATACGCATATCGAGTGGTCCGTCGGCGCGGAACGAAAAACCGCGCTCCGGCTGGTCGATCTGCATTGAGGAGATGCCGATGTCGAGCACGACGCCGTCAGCACTTTCGACATGCTCGTCCAATGTCGAGAACGGCGCCTGAACCAGCCTGAGCTTGCCGCCTGATAGTTGTTCGAGAACACGACCCGCAGCGATCGCATCCGGATCGCGGTCCATGGCGACGACCGAGGCGCCGCTTGCCAGAATGGCTTTGGTGTAGCCGCCGGCGCCGAAGGTGCCGTCGACGATCAGCTCGCCCGCCTTAGGGGAAAGTGCCTCCATCACTTCGGCAAGGAGGACCGGAATATGGCGAGCCGGTCCGCCTGCGGCGTGAGGGTCATCGCCGTAGCCCACCATCATTCCGGTCGCTCCCCAGGCTTCGTCCCCTGCCGAAGCTGCAAAAGCCGGGCGCGCGCTTCCGCCCCATAGGCGGTGAGCCGTCCAGGTTCCCAGATCTGAAAGAAATTGCCGCGACCGACAAACGCCGCTTCCGCGGAAATGCCGGTGTGCTCGCGGATGAAATCGGTCATCGAGATGCGGCCGTCCTGATCGAGCTTGAGAAATGTCCCATCGCCATGGCAGAAGAACGACATGTCGTCCGCCGTCTGCAGGAAGGGGTCTTCCTGCGCGATGCGCTGCTCGTAGCGGTCGAGCAGGTCGAGCCCGCCGACATCCATCGCCGGGCGATCCAGGCAGCGCAGCGCATAGAGTTCCGAATAGCCGCGTTTCTGGACAACGGCACGGAAATGCGCTGGAACGGACACCCGTCCCTTCGCATCGATCCTGTTCACCGCGCTTGACAGAAACCGGTCCATTACGCGTTACGGCCGCTTGCGCCGCCGCACCCCTCTGCATCTTCCCGCCCGCGCCGCCCCGGCGCGGTCCCTGCCCAAAACTCACTTCGTTCCAGGCGAAAACAAGCAAACGCTCAGCCGCCGCGGCTGCCCAATTGGCGTACGCTTCACCCTGACGCGGAACGAAGGCTTGAATATCGAAATGGGATATCATGGGGCGCTATGGGCGTCAACGGGAATAGGCTTCACAAACGCGCGCCACAACCGATGAGAGCAGCTTTGACGGCACTCCCGTCTTTATGCTCCATTAAGCCTAACGAAGCGTTTAGAGCGGTTTGCCGGCACGGTTCGGCGCTTGCCTGCCGGTGTGACCCGGCATAGCGTCTGCGCGTTCTTCTCCTCAAAGTCAGGGTTCGAAAAACCGATGTCCGAAACAGCGAAGTCGCGCGCCGCCACCCTTGCCCATTTGCGTGGCGTCAAGCTCGCCAAGGGCGACCCGGTCTCACTACCGCTGATAGTGACGACAACTTTCCATCTGCCCGGCAACCCGGCCGGCGTCAGCCAGTACGGGCGCTACGACAACCCGACATGGAACGCGGTGGAAGACATGCTCGGCCACCTTGAGGACGCGCCGTCCGTAGCGTTCCCGTCGGGCATGGCCGCGATCTCGGCGGTCTTCTTCGCGCTGCTCAAGGCAGGCGATCGCATCCTGTTGCCGTCCGATGGTTACTACACGCCGCGCCTGCTTGCCGAGCGCTTCCTCAAACCTTTCGACGTCTCGTTCGACACAAGACCGACCAAGTCCTTTCTGGACGGCGGTTTTTCCGGCTACCGGCTGGTGTTCGTCGAGACCCCATCCAATCCCTGCCTAGACATTTGCGACCTGGCCGGCGTGGCGCGCCTTGCGCACGAGGCCGGCGCGCTGGTCGTCGCCGACAACACCACGATGACGCCTTACGGTCAGCGCCCGCTCGATCTCGGCGCCGATATCGTCGTTGCTGCTGACACTAAGGCGCCCAATGGCCATTCCGACGCGCTGTTCGGCCATGTCGCCAGCCGTGACACCGGGGTCATCACCGCCATCCGCGACTGGCGCAAACTGTCGGGCTCCATCCCCGGACCATTCGAAGCCTGGCTGGTCCATCGAGGCCTCGAGACGCTGGAAGTCCGCTTCGACCGCATGTGCACGTCGGCCGAACTGATCGCCCGACGCCTGACAAATCATCGGAGCGTGAAATCCGTCCGCTTTCCTGGGCTGGAGAATGACCCTTCGCACAATCTGGCGACCACCCAAATGGAGCGTTTCGGCTTCCTTATCGGTCTCGACCTGGGGAGTGAAGCCAAGGCCGAAGCGTTCATCGGCGCCTGCGCCCTGATCCAGCCCGCGACCTCTTTCGGCGGCGTCCACTCTTCGGCCGAGCGGCGCGCCCGCTGGGGTGATGCAGTGCCGCCCGGCTTTGTTCGCCTGTCGGTCGGCTGCGAGCCGGTGGAGGAGCTTTGGCAGGCGATCGAGGCGTCACTGGACGGCGCGGGCGGCTGAACGAACCGATCAGGAAGCCAGATCGTCGGCTTCAATATTGCGCCGGCCATGCAGCACACGCAGGATTTCGATGGCATCTCCGCCGACACGGGTACAAGGTGAGATATTCGCCGACGACCAGGTGGCGAATGCCGGGCGCAATGTCTTCGCGCGGCGCCAGCGGGCTTCGATCCGGTCGAGCAGCCGGTCTGCTGCAGCCTCGTCGTCTCGCGCGATATGAAGCCAGATCGCGATCAAATCCTCTTCTGCATTTGCAGTTCGGATGATGGGCAGCAAATTCATGCCGCGTTATCGGATTTCAATCGCCTGCGCGCTTCGGCCTTGATTTCGTCGATCGACGCAAACCGTCCCGGCCCGCTGTCGATCCCCTCCATGCACCAGCTTGCGCAGCTCCTCGACCGTGTAGCCATGCAAGTCGCGGCGGTCCTTCCATTGCCTGAGTGCGTCGCGGATCACCTCGCTCGCCGAAGCATATTCGCCTGCGGCGACCACATCGTCGACCGCAGCCGCCAGTTCCGGCGAAAGCGTGATGCTGCGTTTGTCGACCTGGCCCATGATGCGCTCCTGATATTGCCCGGCCTATGGTACGATTTAATCGTACCAATTTCAAGAAACGCTCGCTCCATGCACAGCCCAGTGAAAGCTGATTCAGTCAATGAGGCGCCTGAACCAGCAGGCGCGCCCGAAGGCGCAACCTGCTGATATCAGGGAATTTCCTTGTAGAATCTGGAAGAAATTGCCAGCTGGCCTGTAAGCCGGGTTCTGTATGGCCCTCGCCCCTTGCGACGCGAGAACGTGGCGGCCATTCATCTTGGGCGCATGTTGCCATGCACCTCACGCAACCTACCCGGACGGTGAGCCGGAAACAGCCCTCGAGGGTTTCCCCTCGCACCGCCCCTATTCGGTCTTGCTCCCGGTGGGGTTTACCGTGCCGCTCCTGTTGCCAGTCGCGCGGTGGGCTCTTACCCCACCCTTTCACCCTTACCACGACGGATCGTGGCGGTTTGCTTTCTGTGGCACTTTCCCTAGGGTCACCCCCGCCGGCCATTAACCGGCACCGTGTCTCCATGGAGCCCGGACTTTCCTCACCCGCAGCCTTTCGGCTTCGCGGTGCGGCCGCCCGGCCAGCTGGCAAGGCGTATAAAGGGATTCGCGCCCGAAAACGCAAACAAAAAAGCAGGTTCCGGCTTATTTACGCCGGCGCTCCAAGCGCGGCCAGCTGCACCTTGACCTTGCCGCAATAGGCCGCGGATATCGGATTCATACGCTTGGCGCCATGGCCGGCATTGTACTTCAGGATCGTGCCGCATGTCGTGCCGTCGCCGAGGTTCCGCGCCATGGCGAGGTATTTCATGCCGTATTTGATGTTGGTCTCGGGATCGTAGAGACCTTTGATCGAGCCGCTGTAACCCATCATCCGCGCCGTCGACGGCTTGATCTGCATCAGCCCGATCTCACCGGCGCTGCCGACCTGGTTCGGCTGGAAACCGCTCTCGATCATGATGACGGCCTTGGCGAGCGACACCGGCACACCATTGCTGGCGGCATGACGCTCGATGATCGTCGAATACTGGCCGCTGCCGCCAGCGACCGCCGCCTTCGGCGCCGCCGCGCTGCTTTTCCGGCTGATCGACGCCGTCGTCGCCTGGTCGATGCGGGTCCTGTTGCGCTTCACATGCCGCTTGGAGACTGCCTTGTTTGCAGAGAATGGCTTTTTCACTTTTACCCCAGCTTTTTCCGCCATTGCGGATGCTGGCTTTTTCACCTTTACCGCAGCAGCTTTTTCCGCCTTTGCGGAGGCTGTGCTTTTTTCCTTTGCGCCCTGGCCGGCTTTCGGCGTGGCGGTTTTGTCGGACGCGGTAATGAAACCCTGGTCGGCTCGCTGGCTCAGTGGCGCGCCATTCGCCGCACCGATGGCAAAAGTAATTACGCCGGCAGCAACAGCTGCCGTTAAAACGGTCAATTTCTGCATGGGATCCTGTTCTGTTTGAACCGCGCGAAGAACTTAACGCAGCTACGCTAATCAACATCGGAACATCTGGGGGGCTGTAGGTCCGACAACTTGCACGGATCGCCTTTGACGACCGAATTGGCGGCAAAAAAGGCGGGGCAAGTCACTTTAAGTGACAGGCTGTAACTTAATAGCTAAGAAAAGACTACTTGGACGGAACTGCCCTCACGGAGGCAAGCAGCCTTTCCAGCGTGCGGATGGTCGATCCGTCGGCCACACCATCCACTTTGCGTTGGCGGAAGTGCCGTTGAAAAGCCTCGACCACGATTTCGGTATGCCGGTCAAAATTGCCTGATATCTCCACGCCATAACCGTAGCGCGCCAGCATCGATTGCAGCGCCTCGACCTCGGCATCCGCATCGCCGGCCTTCAGCACCGCGCCACGCCTGACGGGTGCCGCTTCGACGAGATGGCCGACACCGGCCTCGAACAGGGCCTTCCAAGGGAATTTCTCGCCCGGGTCGATCTTGCGTCCCGGCGCCACGTCGGAGTGGGCGAGCACCCGTTGGGCTGGAATGGAATGGCGCTGGACAATCCCCTTGCACAGGCCGATGACGGCATCGATCTGCCGTTTCGGAAAATTCCGATAGCCCAGCAAATGCCCCGGATTGACGATCTCGACGCCGACTGAACAGGAGTTGATGTCGCTGCGCCCGAACCACGAACTCTTGCCGGCATGCCAGGCACGGTCGCTTTCCCTGACCATCTGGACGATGCGGCCGTCCTCATGGACGAGATAGTGCGACGAAACCTCGCTGGCCGGATCGCACAGCCATGCTTCGGCGCCGGCGCCGGTCTCCATGCCGGTGTAGTGCAGCACGACCATATCGGCGGTCCCGGGTCGTGGACCGAAATTCGGCGATACACTTACCTCGGCGCTCGGCTCGTCGGGCAGGAAGCCGCTCATGCGTGCCGCAGGCCTCGTTCGATCATCTCATAGGCCGCGTTGATTGCCGCTATCCTGCTGGTTGCAATCTTGATGAATTCCTGCGGCAGGCCGCGTGCGATCAGCCGGTCGGGATGGTTGTCCGAAACCAGCTTGCGATAACGCTTCCTGACCTCCTCGAACGTTCTTCCCCGCTCGATGCCAAGCACGACATAGGGATCGGCCGCACCCAGGTCGACGTGCCGGGCCAGAATGCTCTGGTAATGCGCCTCCTCGATCCGGAATATCTCGGCGATACGATGCAGGAACTGGCCTTCGCGCTCGTGGACCAGCCCGTCGGCCTTGGCGATATGGAACAGCCCGTCGAGAATGTCCTCCAGCATGACACAGTTTGAATGGCCAGAGCCGCAAAGCTGCGCCATGCGTTCGGCATAGGTCTCGAATCCGGCAATGTCGCGCTTGGCAAGATCGTAGAGCCGCGCGACATTGCGCGTCTGCTTCTTCGGCACTTCGAATATCTGCTGGAAGGCGCGCACCTCGTCCTGCGTGACGATGCCGTCGGCCTTGGCCATCTTGGCCGACAGCGCGATCATCGCCACCGAGAAGGCGACGCGCCGGCGCAGATCGGGATCGCCGGAGAAAACCGTACGCACGGCCTCGACGACGTCGGCGACACCCGACGAGGTTGAGGACGAAACGCGGGTGATGAAGTCGCCGAGGCGATCCCAAATCGACATGAGCATCTATTAGGGCTAACCGGCCACCGCTATCAAGCGAAGACAATGCCGCAGGGCCGGCCCAGCCGATTTCGTGGGATGCCTGAAGTAGGTGGCGCTAACCATCGATCATGGAAAACAAGCAGACGGCAGCCGCGACAGCGGCCATATCGCGAGAAAACCGCAGGCCTTGCGACATCTTGCCGTTCGTTGCCGCCCTGGCGGCGAGGTTCGGCTACGTCGTCTCGGGGAAACTGGCGCGGGAAATGCCGGGCAGGCAGGTGGTCTGCCGGGCGCTATCGCCCGCGTCAGCCAGGCACAATTGCTGCAAACCTTGGTTACCATTGCCATTTCGGCCCTTCTGCTGGGCGAAAAAGTGACGGGCGAAACCATACCATTCGCGCTTGCGGTGATGGCCATCGCCGCAAGGCGCGTGTCTTGAACCAGATGCTGGGAAGGCCGGCATCATGCCGGCCTTCCCTCAATCTTCAGTCAGATAAACTACTGCGCCGGCGCAGGAGCAGGCTCTGTCGGAGCCGGCTCGGCCGGCTTCGTGGCATCAGGAGCCGGCTGCATCGGCTGTTCAGCCGCCGGCGGATTGGTGCTCTGCGTGGTGGTGGCATCCCCGCCCGTGCCGCTGTCGCTGCAAGCCGCAACGCCAAGCAGGGCAAGCGCCGAAACCGACGCAAGAATGAGTTTCTTCATGACATCTCTCCTCTAATCACGCCCCCGCTACCGGTGACGATCGAGGGCAGAATGCACCAAGTGCCCTATGAGTTTCATAACGTTGCATTTCCGCGTGTAACATCATCTGCTTTTGCCGTTGCCGGTGAGGCTACTGCGAATTAACACATTGAATCAATAAAATGCCTGGGAGAGCTGCCGTGACTGCCAAATGGGATTTCTGGATCGACCGCGGCGGCACCTTCACCGATGTCATCGGCCGTGACCCGGAAGGCGGGCTGCACCCGCGCAAGCTGCTGTCCGAGAATCCTGAAGCCTATGCCGACGCCGCTATCCACGGCATTCGCGAGCTGCTGGACCTGAAATCCGGCGCTCCGATCCCGTCCGGCCTGATCGGCGACATCAAGATGGGCACCACCGTTGCCACCAACGCGCTTCTGGAGCGCAAGGGCGACCGTGTTCTGCTGCTCATCACCAGGGGATTTCGCGACGCGCTGAGGATCGCCTACCAGGCACGACCCGACATCTTCGCCAAGGAGATCATTCTTCCCGAGCAGCTCTACGAACGCGTCATCGAAGTCGACGAACGCGTGCGCGCCGACGGGAATGTCGAACGGCTGCTCGACATTGCCGCCTGCCGGCCGGCGATCGAACAAGCCAGGGCGGACGGCATCGACGCCGTGGCGATCGTCTTCATCCATGCCTGGAAATATCCCGATCACGAAAAGGCGGTTGCAAAGGTCTGCAGAAAACTAGGGTTTCGCCAAGTCTCGGTCAGCCACGAGGTCTCACCGCTCGTCAAGCTGGTCGGCCGCGGCGACACCACCGTGGTCGACGCCTATTTGTCACCGATTCTGGCAAGGTATGTGCAAAAAGTGGCGGGTGAACTGGGCGTTCTCTCCCCCCTCGAGGGGGAGATGGCCGCGCAGCGGCCAGAGGGGGTCGCCCAAGGCAGCGCGAGGCGTCAAGGAACGTCGAGCACTGCCGCAACGACCCCACCCGGCGGCTTCGCCGGCACCCTCCCCGCAAGGGGGAGGGAATCCCCCCGGCTCATGTTCATGATGTCGTCGGGCGGCCTCACCGCCGCCGACATGTTCCAGGGCAAGGACGCGTTGTTGTCCGGCCCGGCCGGCGGCGTCGTCGGCATGGTCGAGACAGCAAAACTCGCCGGTTTCGACAAGGTCATCGGCTTCGACATGGGCGGCACCTCGACTGACGTTGCCCATTATGACGGCGACTATGAGCGCGCCTTCGACACCGAGGTTGCCGGCGTGCGCATCCGTGCGCCGATGATGCGCATCCACACCGTCGCCGCCGGCGGCGGCTCGATCCTGCATTACGAGGCCGGCCGTTTCCGCGCCGGGCCGGATTCGGCCGGCGCCAATCCCGGCCCGGCCGCCTACCGGCGCGGCGGCCCGCTGGCCGTCACCGACGCCAATGTTATGCTGGGCAAGCTGCAGCCCGACTTCTTCCCGGCCATTTTTGGACCCCGCCAGAATGAACCGCTCGACGTGCAAACCGTGCGCGAGAAATTCGCAGCACTCGCCGCCGAAATCGGCGACGGCCGCTCACCGGAGGCGGTGGCCGAAGGGTTCGTCACCATCGCCGTCGAAAACATGGCCAACGCCATCAAGAAGATTTCCGTGCAGCGCGGCTACGACGTCACCGAATATCTCTTGAATTGTTTTGGCGGCGCCGGCGGCCAGCACGCCTGCCTCGTTGCCGACGCACTCGGCATGGAGGCGGTGCTGATCCATCCCTTCTCCGGCCTGCTGTCGGCCTATGGCATTGGATTGTCCTCGATTTTTTCGTCGCGCCAGCAGGCGCTGCTGAAACCGCTGGCGGAAGTGTCCAGGCCGGCAATCGACGAGCTCATCGCAACGTTGCGCAAAGCCGTCATCGACGAGCTTGCCGCGCAAGGCATTGCCGAGGACGCCGTCGCCTCCAAACCGGTGCTGCAGATCCGCTACGACGGCACCGACACCGCGCTGCCGGTGAATTTCGAGCACGGCTCGATCGCACGCGCCAAGGGCGATTTCGAAATGGCCCACAAGGCGCAGTTCGGCTTCGTCTATGACGACAAGCCGATGATCGTGGAATCGGTCGGCGTCGAAGGCATCGATACCGGCGGCACTGGCCGCGACGAAAGTGATTCAGCCGTTGAGGACATCGCCGCAAGCCCTTCGCAGAGTCGGAAAATCTTCGCCGACGGCACCTGGCGAGACGCCGGCATCTTCCGCCGCGAGGTACTCAAACCGGGGCACAAGGTTGTCGGCCCTGCCCTGGTCATCGAACCGAACCAGACCATCGTCGTCGAGCCGGGCTGGCAGGCCGGGATCACCGCCAAGAACCACGTGCTCTTGCTCCGCATCGAGAAAAAGCGCCGGCAGGCGGCGCTCGGCACCGAGGCCGATCCGGTCATGCTGGAGGTGTTCAACAACCTGTTCATGTCGATCGCCGAACAGATGGGCGTGACGCTGCAGAACACTGCCTATTCCGTCAACATCAAGGAACGGCTGGATTTCTCCTGCGCCGTCTTCGACCGCCATGGCGCGCTGGTCGCCAACGCGCCGCACATGCCGGTGCATCTCGGCTCCATGGACCGTTCAGTGGAAACCATCATCCGGCTGAACTCCGGCGACATCCACCCCGGCGACGTCTTTGCCCTCAACGCGCCCTACAATGGCGGCACGCATCTGCCTGATATCACGGTGGTGACGCCGGTCTTTTCCCTCCCCCTCGAGGGGAGGGTGGCCGCGAAGCGGCCGGGTGGGGTCACCGCAGACGGCACCGCAAGGGCGTCGAGCGCTGCCGCAGCGACCCCCACCGCCGCCTTCGGCGGCACCTCCCCCTCAAGGGGGGAGGAGATCCTCTTCTACGTTGCCTCACGCGGTCATCATGCCGACATCGGCGGCACCGCGCCCGGTTCAATGACGCCGCTCGCCACCACGGTCGACGAGGAAGGCGTGCTGTTCGACAATTTCCGCATTGTCGATCGCGGCCGGTTCCGCGAGAAGGAACTGGAGACGCTGCTCACCGACCACCCTTATCCCGCGCGCAATCCGCACCAGAACATTGCCGACCTCAAGGCGCAGATTGCCGCCAACGAAAAGGGCGTTGCCGAACTGCGCAAGATGGTCGCGCATTTCGGCCTTGATGTCGTCGAGGCCTACATGGCTCACGTCCAGGACAATGCCGCCGAAAGCGTGCGCCGTGTACTGGAGCGGCTGCCCGACAGTTCCGTATACGAGTATCCGACCGACACCGGCCAAGTCATCAAGGTGAAGATCTCGGTCGACCGGAAAAAGCGTGAGGCGACCGTCGACTTCAGCGGCACCTCGCCGGTCATGAAGAACAATTTTAACGCCCCCGAGCCGGTCGCCCGCGCAGCCGTGCTCTATGCCTTCCGCGTCATGGTCGAGGACATGATCCCGATGAATGCCGGCTGTCTGAGACCAATCAACATCATCATTCCCGAGGGTTGCATGCTGAAGCCGACCTACCCGGCCGCGGTCGTCGCCGGCAATGTCGAAACCTCGCAGCATGTCACCAATGCGCTGTTCGGCGCCATGGGCGCGATGGCCAATGCGCAAGGCACGATGAACAACCTCACCTTCGGCAACAAAAAGTACCAGTATTACGAGACGATCTGCTCCGGCTCGCCGGCAGGCCGGATGAACAACGGTCGCGGCTTTGCCGGCACCTCCGGCGTCCACACCCACATGACCAATTCGCGCCTGACCGACCCGGAAGTGCTGGAACTGCGGTTCCCCGTCCTGCTCGAGGATTTCCACATCCGCGAGGGCTCCGGCGGCAAAGGCAAATGGAGTGCCGGCGACGGCACCGAGCGCACCATCCGTTTCCTCGAAAAGATGGAATGCGCGATCCTGTCCTCACATCGCAACCGCCCGCCGCAAGGCCTGGACGGCGGCGGCGATGGCGAGGTCGGCTCGACCAAGGTCCGCCGCAAGGATGGCCGCATCGAAGTCCTCAAGGCTTGCGACCAGACGCTGCTCGAGGCCGGTGAAGCCGTCATCGTGACGACGCCGACGCCGGGTGGGTTTGGTAAACTGTAGGGTCAACCGAAAGATTGACAGGCCGCGTATGCACCATCAGGGTCATAGTTGGGGGCAAGCCATGTCGAATTCCGAAGAAGACGCTCAGAAAATGCGCTGGCGCGGCCGAGCGACACTCGCTGCTTTCTGTCTTTTGGTTGCTGCATCAGCGATGACTTGGCTTGTCATACCGCACCTGCCTACGGCCTACACATGTCCATTTCGCGATACTCCGGCCCTCCGCTGGCTATGGCCGGGAAATCAGGCGACATACAACCAGATCAGCCAATGGCACGGCACCCTCAATGATCAGTGCAATCTTTTCTCAACACGATCTATGCTGTCTGTATTTTTTGCCACGTTTAGTATCTTTTTTTATATAACTTCACTCTCGAAAGCTCAGATCACCATGAAGACAGGACCCGTGATCACCACGCTGGTGATGGCATTCATGATCGTAGGTCTTTTTTCAGGTGGCTTTAACGATCAGGCGACCGGTCGTGGCGCCTGGGCAGCATACCATACGACTGATTCGACCAACGTCCTTCTGGGGAAGACTTTGCCTCGCATGTTCGCCATCTACATTTTTGGTCCGGTCTGGATCACTCACTTGAGGGTTGCGTGGCTCCAGCAGTCTTCGGTGTAAGCTGCGGACGCATGGCTGGAGGTGCCAAATGATATTGCGAGCTACAGCAAGCCGGCTGCTGTCATCCATCTGTCATCGCTGAGCGCTACCCGCTTGCGGCAGAGCAAACGGGGAATCGCCTTGTCATGACGGATCTTTCCGGAGAACTGGTTTTTCGCCGCGGCAAGCAAGTTGGCAAGGCCGTCTACCAGAACCGCCCGCTGTCTAAGGCCGGCCTCTCCGAGCGGCTCTTCGCCTTGCTGTTTTCCGGCCTCGTCTATCCGCAAATCTGGGAAGACCCCGACGTCGACATGGAGGCGATGCAGCTTGGCCAGGGCCACCGCGTCGTCACCATCGCCTCGGGCGGCTGTAACATCCTTGCCTATCTCACCCGGTCACCCGAACGGATCGACGCCGTCGATCTCAACGCCGCCCATATCGCGCTGAACCGCATGAAGCTCGAAGCGGTGCGCCATCTGCCGTCGCAGGGCGACCTGTTCCGTTTCTTCGGCGCTGCCGAGACCCGTCACAATTCGCAAGCCTACGACCGTTTCATCGCGCCGCATCTCGACCCGGTCAGCCGCCATTACTGGGAACATCGCAACTGGCGCCGGCGCCGGCGCATCGCCGTCTTCGACCACAATTTCTACCAGACCGGCCTGCTCGGCCTGTTCATTGCCATGGGCCATCGCACCGCCAAATTCTTCGGCGTCGATCCGGCCGCCATCATGCAAGCCAAAAGCCTCGCCGACCAGCGCCGCTTCTTCGACGAGGAGCTGGCGCCGGTCTTCGAAAAGCCGCTGCTGAAATGGGCAACATCGCGAAAAGCCTCGCTGTTCGGCCTCGGCATTCCGCCGGCCCAGTACGATTCGCTGATCACCTCGGGCGACGGCACCATGGCCAGCGTGCTGAAGGCCCGGCTGGAAAAGCTCGCCTGCGATTTTCCGCTACAGAATAACTATTTCGCCTGGCAGGCTTTTGCCCGCCGCTATCCCAATCCCGGCGAGGCTGCGCTGCCCGCCTATCTTGAAAAGCGCAACTACAATACGATCCGCAACAATGTCGACCGCGTTGCCGTCCACCATACCAATCTGATCGAATTCCTCGCCGGCAAGGATGCCGGTTCGGTCGACCGCTTCGTCCTGCTCGACGCCCAGGACTGGATGACCGACGACCAGCTCAATGCGCTGTGGGCCGAGATCACCCGCACCGCGTCCACCCACGCCCGCGTCATCTTCCGTACCGCGGCCGAACCCAGCCTGCTACCCGGCCGGGTCTCGAATTCGCTGCTCGACCAGTGGAGCTATGCAGACGAGGCGTCGCGCGAATTCTCGGCCCGCGACCGTTCGGCCATCTATGGCGGCTTCCATCTTTATGTGAAGCAGTCCGCATGAGCACGACCGAACTGCCGGCAAGGCACGCCGAACCGCCGGCCAGCCATGCCGAACTGATGGACGGCGTCTATCGCTGGCAGCGCCATTTCTACGACCTGACCCGCAAGTACTATCTGCTCGGCCGCGACCGGCTGATATCAGGGCTCGACGTGCCGGCCGGCGGCACGGTGCTCGAACTCGGCTGCGGCACCGGCCGCAACATCGTCCTTGCCGCCCGCCGCTATCCAGGCGCCCGTTTCTTCGGCCTCGATATTTCGGCCGAAATGCTGGAGACGGCCAGCGCCGCCATGGTCTGCGAAGGCCTGTCCGGCCGTGTCACGCTGGCACGCGGCGACGCCACTGATTTCGACGCAGAAGCGCTATTTTCTGTTGAAAGTTTCGACTGCATTTTTGTCTCGTATTCGCTGTCGATGATCCCCGGTTGGGAGAAGACGGTTTCCGCGGCACTTGCAGCCTTGTCGCCTGGCGGCTCGCTGCACGTCGTCGATTTCGGCCAGCAGGAAGCCCTGCCCCGCTGGTTCCGCACGCTGCTGCGCGGCTGGCTGAGAAAATTCCATGTCGAGCCGCGTGAAGCGTTGCGCGATGTCCTGGAATCGGAATCTGCAACAGTCGGCGCAAGCCTCCGATTCAGAACACTTTATCGCGGCTATGCATGGCTCGCCGTGGTCGGGCAGCGCAGCTAGTCAGGGTGTGTTGAAATTCAGGTCAAGCCGAGCCGGAGTCGAAGACGGGCAACTTCGCGCGTCAGGAGCGGATATTGCCATCCACCTCGCCACGCTCTTCACGAGAACGAACTCTGAATCGGATTAGACTAGACTTGGCGAACGCCGCTTGTGTCTTCCGGCGCGAAAGGCCAACGCTCAGCCGAGTATCCTCTTGACTCGTCCGGGCTTCCCGGTGCGGTCGCGCCATTTGCAAACATCGGCTCTCCAACAGCGACGGGGATTTTTGGCGATCGCAATGCAACTCAACCAGATATTGCGACTTGCCACACGGAGCAGCTGGAAATTTATCCTGCCCTCCTTCTACAAAACGCGAGAGCAAGCCATGATGGGCTAGTCGTATTCATCGCGAGACCGCTATCCCAGGAGAAGCGAAGCGGCCAAATGCGTAACTGGGTGACAAAGTTCTGGCGCTCGCTTTCTGCCGGCGGCCTCGTCGTGGGCACGCTGTTCTTCGTAGCTTCTCTTACGCCGACCCTTGTTCCTCGAACCTATCTGACCCAGGGCGTGCTCTCCGGGGCATGTTTCGCCGCCGGATACGGCATCGGAGTCGCGTGGCGCTGGCTGTGGGCCTATATGGAGCTTCCGGAACCGCGTGAGCGGTTCCTGCTTGCTCTCAAGATCGCCGTCGCGGCCATTTGCGCAGCAATCGCCATCTTGTTTTTATGGTGGGCAGCGGAATGGCAAAATTCAATCCGTCAACTGATGCACCTCGAACCCGTGACGAGCGCGCATCCGCTTGAAGTCTGCGTCATCGCGATCGTCACGTTCCTGATGCTCATCGCGCTGGCCCGGCTCTTCAAACGCATCTCCCGTTTGATTTCAGAAAGGTCGGGCCGCTTCGTCCCCCGCAGGGTTTCGAATGTGATCGGTTTCACTGTCGCGATACTGTTGTTCTGGGCGGTCGCAAATGGCGTGCTCGTCCGCTACGCGCTCTACGTCGCCGATTCGTCCTTCGCAACGTTTGATGCCCTCGTCGAACCGGATCGAGCGCAGCCGACACCTCCGCTCAAGACCGGCAGTGCCGCTTCCCTCGTCAGCTGGAAAGAACTTGGACGGACAGGACGAGAGTTCATCGCGACGGGACCTACCGCTAGCGAGATAAGCACGTTCACGCAAAAGGATGCGCGCGAACCCATCCGGGTCTATGTGGGGCTTCGGGCGGCCGACACTGCCGAAGAGAGGGCGCAACTTGCCCTTGAGGAATCAAAGCGCGTCGGGGCCTTCGAACGCTCCGTACTGGTCGTCATCACGCCTACCGGAAGTGGCTGGATCGATCCCGCCTCGATGGATACGGTTGAATACCTCCACAATGGCGACGTGGCGAGTGTTGCCCAGCAGTACTCCTATCTGTCGAGCCCGCTATCGTTGCTGGTCGAGCCGGAATACGGCTCGGAAGCAGCAAGGGCTTTGTTTGCCGCAGTCTATGAATACTGGACGACGCTTCCCCACAACAGGCGACCCAAACTCTATCTGCATGGCCTGAGCCTCGGAGCGATGAACTCCGAGAGATCGGTGGAGCTTTTCGAGATCCTTGGTGACCCTGTCCACGGGGCGCTGTGGAGCGGTCCGCCCTTTGAGAGCAGAATTTGGCGCAGCATAACGGAGCATCGCAATGCCGGTACGCCCGCTTGGTTGCCGCGGTTCCGGAACGGTTCGTTCGTCCGCTTCATGAACCAGAATGGCGAGACCGGTCCGGCGGACGCGCCTTGGGGTCCCATGCGCATTGTCTACCTCCAATATGCCAGCGATGCGATTACGTTTTTCGATTATCGCGACTTCTATCGTCGTCCCGAGTGGATGGACGCTCCACGCGGCCCGGACGTCTCGCCGGAACTGCGGTGGTATCCGGTGGTATCGATGCTACAGTTGGCCCTTGACATGGCCGTCGCGACCAATACGCCGATGGGCTATGGTCATGTCTTTGCGCCCGAACACTACGTCGACGCGTGGCTCGCGGTGACTGATCCGCAGGGCTGGTCTGCCGACCAGATCGCGCGATTGAAGCAGTATCTTGCCGCTCGCGGCAGGATGTGATCGCTGCCTGCGACGAGTGCGTTATGCGAGCGGTTTGTTTCCGAAAGTCTACACATTTGGCATTCGACTTTGGCTTTCCACACGACATAAGGAGATCCTCATCATGTCGGGCAAACCTAAAAAGGGCCTCGATCGCCGGGATCTAATTGTAGCATCCATTGCCTCGGTAGGCGCGGCGGCCGTCTTCGCGGCCAATGCTGGTTCTGCGAACGCCCAGGCCCGACACCGGGTGCGCCATCAGCAACGATCTATACCGGCGATGTGATCCAGGGGAAAAAAGTCGTCAGCGTGCTCGACGTCAAGGACCTGGAGCCCGGCAAGAAGCATTTTTTGTATTTTCAGGGCGTGCAGATGCCCACCGGACAGCACTGGTATGTGTCTGTGACGGTCGCTAGGGGGACAAAGCCGGGCAAGCGCGCTGTCCTGGTCAGTGGTGTGCATGGTGACGAGATGAGTTCTGTGCATACGGTCCAGACCGTGATGAACCGACTTGATCCGGCGGAGATGTCGGGCACAGTGATGGCGGTCACGGACGTGTCCCGTCCAGCCATGGAAACCATGCAGCGCAGATGGCCCAATTCTGGCAGGGGCATTGACCTGATCGACATGAATAGGGAATGGCCCGGCAACGAGAACGGTGCCAGTGCGGCCAGCCGCCACGCCGGTCTCCTGTTCAACCGGCTCCTTCGGCCGAACGCTGACGTCGCAATCGACTTCCATACCGGGACGACCGGATTCGATGCCTCCGCATTCAATATTGGCGACATGGATGTGCCCGAGATCAAGGCGATGCTGGAACTTTATCCAGTGGGCCAGATCTTCGACAATCCTGTGTATCCAAGCGTCCTTCATAACGCGTTTGTCGCCGCGGGTATCCCATCCTTTTGTCCGGAGGTTGGTGCTGCGCGTATCCTCGACCTTGAGATGATTCCCCTATTCGTTGAAGGCACGATGAACGTCCTCAAGCATCATGGCATCCTTGCCGGGCCAATGGGACGCACAGGCAAGGATGTGAATGTTTTTTGTCGGCAACAGTGCGTTCCCGATCCTTGCAACCCAGGCCGGGTTCGTCGAGCATCTGGTCAAGCTGAACGACAAGGTCGGACCCGGACAGAAAGTGGCCATTCAGCATACAGCTTCGGCGAGGTGGTTGCGGAGTACACCAGCAGCGTGGCTGGAGAGGTGGCGGGGCTGCGCAGCGATACGACGGCCGAGGCCGGCAATACCTTGGTATTTGTCCTTTTCCACAGGGCGGCGCCGGAGGGCGTCGAGACTTATCCCGAGTAGTTCACACCCTGCCGAGGCGGCTTAGGTGAACTGACGCGCGATCGCGGCAATCCAAACGCGTCGCCGAAGTGGTGCTCTATGGTGAAATTCGATATCGCCGGACTGGAGGCGGCGCCGACAGATTGAGCCTGACCGTGCTCGTTGGATCCGTACTCCAAAAACGACTAGCGATGGAGCGTCCGATTCCCACCCAACTTGCGTCGTCCCGGCTCTCGGCGTCAAATGTCCGAGAAGGGTCCGAACTCGGTCGTTCAGGTGATTGGGTTTTGACCCTAATGCAGCGCCTTCGCCAGCGCCGCCACCATCGTCTGCGGCCGGTAGCCGAGCTTGGCCGGTGTCAGGCCGAGCCGCACCACCACCAGCTTCTCGGAGGGAATGATGGCGACCGTCTGCCCGTCATGGCCTTCCATCCAATAGGTATCCCGAGGCAGGCCAGCAGCGATGCCGGCGCCGGGGCTCTCCTCGTCGCCCGGCCCCTCGATCCACACCTGGCCCCTGCCGTAGACTTTCGAGGCGGGTGCAGCTTCCCGCATCCAGCCGACGAAACCGGCAGGCAGGATCTCCTTGCCGTTCCACACACCATCCTGCAGCAGGAACTGGCCGAAGCGCGCCCAGTCGCGCGCGGTGGCGTAGAAATAGGACGAGCCGACGAAGGTGCCGTGCTCGTCGGCCTCCAGCACCGCGCTATGCATGCCGAGCGGGTCGAACAGCGCAACCCTCGGCCACGCCAGCGCCTTGTCCTTGTCGCCGATCGCGTCCTGCCACAGCCGCGACAGCATCACTGCTGTGCCGCTCGAATAGGAAAACATTTTTCCGATCTCGCCGGTCAGCGGCTTGGATCCGGCAAAGCCCGCCATATCAGGTTCGAGGTAGAGCATCCGCGTCACGTCGGTGACGTCGCCATAATCCTCGTTGAACTCCAGCCCGCTCGACATCGCCATCATATCGGCGAGACTGATGGCGGCACGGCCGTCCGCTTTCCAGGGTCCGAACAGGCCCTGGTTCGTCATCACCATCTTGCCGTCCTTCACCACCGTGCCGACGATCGCGGCGTTTACCGTCTTGGTCATCGACCAGCCGAGCAGCGGCGTCTTCTCGGAAAAGTCGGCGCCATAACGCTCGGCGACGATACGGCCGTTCTTGACCACCACCACCGCCCGCATACCGGCGCCGGTCATTGCGGGATCGTCGAGGATGTTTGCGATTTCGGGGTTTTGCGAGGCGTCGACCCTGTCGCCGTCCGGCCAAAGTGCGTCGCGCGACGGCGCCGGTGTCAGCGCCGGCCGGGCGACTGCTTTGGCCCTGGCGACGTCGCCATCCGGAACCGAAGCGCAGCCGAGCCCGTCGCGAACGACCGCGACACTCTTGCCGAACACGCCGAACAGTCCCGCCGAGACCGTGCCCTGCTCCTTGTCGACCGATACCCTCATCAGCCGCAGCAGCGGGTGGCCCGGCGCCTGCACGTCGACGGCGAGCACCTCATCGGCATCGCGTCCGGCGATAAAGACATTCGAGCAGACGATCTTGGCCGTATAACCCGAGCCGACGCGGATCAGTTCCGGCGGCGCGATGTAAAGCCAGGCGGCGAGTGCTGCGACCGCCAGCACGGCCAGCCCGAGCAGCCATTTCACCAGCCTCAGGGCAATCTGCATTTTCCGACTCCCCCCGGACGCTCATCCATGTCATCGATTTGCCGCCATTGCTTCGGCAAAATCGCGGTTCTGGTCGAGCGCTGTCAACGGAATATCAACCATGATCGGCGATCACTGATGCATGTCACCCAAAAGCATGCCCCCGGGCCCGAACCGGGGGTGCGCAGCGGTTTTGGGATTACGACATGCATAACAAAGATTAAGGCGCGCCGAAGCGGCGCACTTTAAAAGATAGAGCGGTCCTGTGGGGCGATCGCTTGGGGGCACGGTCGAGGGACCACCTGCAGCAACAACCCATCAGCGGCCGGCTGAAACCGGTTCAGGAGTTGTGATGCGCCGTCTCGCGGCTTTCATCTTGCTGACGCTGCTGGGCGCCTGCTCGACCGTCGACGATCTTGCGCCGTCGCTGCCGGGCGCCCCGACCGTTGCGGTGCGCGCACCCCGTTTTGACGACTCCGACCCGCATGAGTGGGACAGCGGCGCGCCGTGGAGTTATGCCGTTCACGGCACCGACGTCTCCAAATACCAGACCTCGGTCGATTGGCCGGCGGCCAGGGCCAGCGGCATTTCCTTCGTTTTCATCAAGGCGACGGAAGGCGGCGATCGCTTCGACGATTATTTCAACGAGCATTGGAGCCGCACGAAAGCTTCAGGAATCCCGCGCGCGGCCTATCATTTCTACTATTTTTGCACACCGGCCGCGACGCAGGCGCGCTGGTTCATCCAGAACGTGCCCAAAGACCGCTCGGCGATGCCGCCGGTTCTCGACATGGAATGGAACCCGCAATCGCCGACCTGCAGGCTGCGGCCGGATGCGGCCACGGTGCGCAGCGAGATGAGCACATTCCTCGAAATCGTCGAAAACCACTACGGCAAGAAGCCGATCATCTACACTTCCCTCGATTTCTTCGACGACAACGGCCTATCGGTTTTCCGCGACTATCCCTATTGGCTGCGTTCGGTGGCCGGCCACCCGCGCAAGAAATACGGCAGCCATCCCTTCGCCTTCTGGCAGTACACCGGAACCGGTATTGTGCCGGGCATCCCAGGCAAGGCCGATATCAACGTTTTCAACGGCTCGGAAGCAGCCTGGAACAAGTGGCTGCGGCAGAACACCCGTTGACACCGGGCCTGCCGCCTGCTTTTCGACACAGCCAAATGAAGGATGCTTGCAACCGCTGGTGATCTTCTTGGGGGATGGCGATGCGATTGCGCTTGGAAATTCTCGCGGCGCTGCTTCTGGCAGCTACGGCGGCGACGCCAGCGGTGGCACAGCAATGCGGCGGCGATTTCGAGGCATGGAAGCAGGGCGTAGCGGCGGAGGCCAGGAACGCCGGCGTCGGCACTGCCGGCCTTGAGGCGCTGGAAAAGGCCACCGCCGACAAAAAGGTGCTGGCGCGCGACCGCGCCCAGGGCGTCTTTACCCAGACCTTCATCGAGTTCTCCAACCGGATGATCTCGGCCTACCGGCTGAAGCAGGGCGCCGCCAATCTGAAAAAATACGCCGACGTCTTTGCCCGCGCCGACCAGGAATTCGGCGTCCAGCCGCCGATCATCGCCGCGTTCTGGGCGCTGGAAACGGATTTCGGCGCCGTGCAGGGCGATTTCCACACGCTGAACGCACTGGTCACGCTCTCGCATGACTGCCGCCGCCCGCAACTCTTTCGCCCGCAGATCACGCCGCTGCTGACCCTCATCGATCGCGGCGTCGTGCCGGCCGATGTCACCGGCGCCTGGGCTGGAGAAATCGGCCAGACACAGATGCTGCCGTCCGACTATCTCGGCCGCGGCGTCGACGGCGACGGCGACGGCCTGGTCGACCTGCGCAGCAGCGCGCCGGATGTGATCATGACCACGGCCAACAAGATTATGTCGCGCGGCTGGAAACGCGACCAGCCCTGGATCGAGGAAGTCCGCGTGCCCGACGACATGCCATGGGACCAGACTGGCCGCACCAACAGGCTGCCGCTGACGCAGTGGGCTCAGTGGGGTGTCACCAACCCCAACGGCACGCCGCTTGTCGACAACGGCCTGAAGGCAGGTCTCGCGCTGCCCATGGGCCGCAAGGGTCCGGCCTTCCTTGTCTACGACAATTTCGACGTCTACCTCGAATGGAACCAGTCCTTCACCTATGCGCTGACCGCGGCAAATCTCGCCGCGCGGCTGGCGGGTGCGCCGCAATTCGATCCGCGCAATCCCGAACCCGGCCTCAACGGCGCCCAGATGCGGGCATTGCAGACAAAGCTCGAGGCCAAAGGCTATGACGTCGGAACGGTCGATGGCATCCTGGGCACCAACACCCGCGAGGCGATCCGCAAGGAGCAGATGCGGCTAGGCTTGCCGGTCGACGGCTGGCCGACACCGGAGCTTTTGGCGAAACTGTAGGTTAGTGAGTGGTGGTGAGTGGTGAGTGGAACTAGGTACTCACTGCTGACTACTGACTTATTCACTATTCACTATTCACTAATCCGTCATCGCCTGGCAAGCAGGAAATCGATGAAGACGCGCAAGGCCGGCGGAACCTGCCGGGAGCTCGTATGATATAGATGAAAGCCCGGAAATCTGGGCGACCAGGCTTCGAGAAAACGGATGAGCTTGCCGGTTTCGATCCACGGCCGAACCTGGTAATCCAGCACGTAAGCCACGCCGATCCCATCCAGGGCCGCCCTGATCATCAGTTCCGTGTCGTTAACAGTCAGACCGCCGTTCACGGCTATTTCGAAAGCGCGCTGGCCTCGCGCGAACTCCCATCGATAGATGTTGCCGCCACCGGGCCACTGGAAATTGATGCATTGGTGATGGTGCAGGTCGGCGGGATGACGGGGCATGGGGTGATGCTCGAGATAGCTGGGCGCCGCCACCGCAGCCATCTCCATCTCGTCGCCGAGTTTCACCGCCACCATGTCCTTATGCAGCCGCTCACCAAGCCTGATTCCGGCATCGAATCGTCCCTCGACAATATCGGTCAGCATGTCGTCGACGATGATGGTGAGGGCAATATCGGGATAGGCACGGCGGAAATCGCCGAGGATGGGCACGATGAAACGCATGGCGGCGATGCGTGGAACATTGATGCGCAGCGAGCCTGCCGGTCGATCGCGTGATGCATGCGCGTCGGCGACAGCCCCTTCGAGTTCGCTGAATGCCGGAGCGAGGCGGGCAAACAGCGTTTCGCCTGCAGCGGTCGGCGACACGCTGCGGGTCGTGCGGTTGAGCAGCCGGACACCGACACGCTCCTCCAGCCCGCGTATCGTCTGGCTAAGCGCCGGCGGCGAAATCCTGAGCCTGGCCGCGGCGCGGACAAAGCTGCCTTCCTCGACGATCGTCGCGAACGCCTTCAGCTCGGAAAACTCGGTCCCTCGCATTATGTACCCCAGACTTAACAAGCCTGTTCGATCATAGGCCATTATCTGAGCAATAGCATGCCCCTAACTTCCACATGGAACCGCCGGTTGATTTGGAACGGCCGTAGCCAGACGAGACAGCTATGTATCATTCGCTTGAAGGCAAAATCGCGCTCGTGACCGGCAGTTCGCGCGGCATCGGCCGCGCCATCGCCGAGGGGCTCGCGACACACGGGGCGGCCGTGGTCGTCAATTATGTCGGTAACGAGAAAGCCGCTCAGGAAGCCGTTGCTGCGATCCGCGAGAATGGCGGCAAGGCCGTCGCCATTCAGGCCGATATCTCCAGCGTTTCCGACATAAGCCGGCTTTTCGATGAGACCGAAAAGCAGATGGGGGCGATTGACATCGTTGTCGCCAATGTCGGCGTCGCCGTCATAAAGCCGTTCGTCGAGGCCACCGAAGCCGACTTCGACCACGTCTTCGGCGCCAATGCCAAAGGCACCTTCTTCACGCTTCAGGAAGCGGCGCGCCGCGTGCGCGACGGTGGCCGTATCATCGCGGTTTCCACTGGTGGAACCAAGATGTTCTTCGCCCAGACCGCCCTTTATCTCGGCAGCAAAGGAGCCGTCGAGCAGTTCGTCCGCGTCCTCTCGCGCGAGCTCGGACCGCGCTCCGTCACCGTGAATGCGCTTTCGCCGGGCTTTACCGACACCGACCTGCTCCCAGAGCGGGACCGGGCTGTGGCCGCCGGCATGTCGCCCTTTGGCAGGATCGGAGCGCCGCGCGACGTCGCCGATGTCGCGGTTTTCCTCGCCTCCGACGAGGCCCGCTGGCTGACCGGCGAAAACATCCAGGCCGGCGGCGGCGTGGCCTGACCGACCGCAGCCTATGCCCAAACCCACAAACGTTGTTCAGCGCGACGGCAAAAGCCGAGATCGAGATCGATCTCTGGTTACGGCAACCCGAGAACTATGCCGCCGCACTCAAACTCGTCGCAAAGCCCCGAACCAACGAGTATGACCCCGGAGCGGACGTCCGCCCGATTTCGACCGGGAGAATGATCGCGCTATGTTTGCGAATCCCCAGAGACAGCACTTCGGAACTGGTGCCGCAGAGTAGGCTTATGCACTTTGCCGACCGCGCTGCGGGGCAGAGCTTCCACGAACATCGCCGTGCGCGGAACCTTGTAGCGCGCCAAGGCGGTGGCGCAGTGTGCCAGCAGCTCGGCCTCTGTGACCGCCGCACCATTCTTTCTCACTACGATGGCGCAGCCCACCTCGCCCCAGCGCGAATCGGGCACACCTATCACTGCCGCCTCGGCCACCTCAGGATGGCTGTAGAGAACATTTTCGACTTCGGCTGGATAGACGTTCTCGCCACCGGAGACGTACATGTCCTTCCGGCGATCGACGATCGTGACAAAACCCTCCTCGTCGACCCGCACGGCATCGCCGGTGCGCAACCAGCCGCCCTCGGCGAAGGCGGCGCGCGTCGCTTCCGGCTGGTTCCAATACCCCGGCGTGACGGCGGGACCACGGACCCAGAGCTCGCCGACCTCGCCCGGGGCGGCATCGCGCGCCGCATCGGCCACCACGCGCACTTCGACGTGCATGACGGGCTTGCCGGCCGAGTCCACCTTGCGCGCAGCATCCGCCGCCTCGAGATTGAGGATCAGCGGACCTGTCTCGGTCATGCCGTAGTTCTGTCTGAGTACTACACCTTTGCGCCGCCAGGTTTCGAGGAGCGGGACGGGAACGGGTGCCGCGCCGACGAAGGCACCCACGACGTTGGAGAGGTCAGCCGCAGCGAAATCCGCGTGCGCCGCCATGGCCTGGTAATGCGCCGGCACGCCGTGCAGATGCGTCACGCCAAGCATCGGATCGGCCAGCTGCCGCAGCGCCTCTCCGGCATCGAAGCGCCGTGTCACCGCGACAGTGCCGCCGGCATAGAAGGTGGGATTTGCGTAGATGTTGAGGCCAGCCGCGTGAAATAATGGCAGGACGCAGAGCAGCACGGTCTGCGGCGACAGCACGGCCACGCCAATGCAGTTCACTGCATTCCAGAAGTTCATGCCGTGGGTCGCGATGGAGCCCTTGGCCACGCCTGTCGTGCCGGAGGTGTAGAGTATCGTGCAGACGTCGTCATGCATGAGCCGGTGCGGCGCTGCGAGCGGCTGCGCCGCGGCGATGGCGCGCTCGTAGGGGCTCTCCTCAGGACCGCGCAGCAGGCGATGCACGATGCTGTGGCGGCGCGTCAGCTCATCGGCAACACCGGCAAACTCGGGGTCGTAGATGAGCACAGCGGGCGTGCAATCGGCTATGATGGCGTCCAGTTCGGGAAGCGCCAGCCGCCAGTTCAGCGGGACAAAAATGGCGCCGAGACGGAAGCAGGCGAATTGTAGCTCAAACGTGTCGGTCGAATTGTGCGCCAGCAGCGCTACGCGCACGCTGGGCGAGACGGCGCAGGCCTCCTGCAGGTGCCGCGCCAGGGTCGCGATGCGCCGATCAAACATGCGGTAGGTGAGGCGGCGGCCGTCTTCCAGATTTACCGCCGCGAGCGCCTCCGGCCGACGGGCGGCATGATGGGCGATCCAGTCATGGTGGCATGTGGACATTCTGGGCTATGTTGCACATGGGCTTAGGTTCGACAACGTGTCTGCATTTAGCACTTCCGCGACATGGAGGCAGTCGTGAAGAAGAAGCATCTTCAAATCGAAAGCAGACTTCCGTACGCGGCTGGGCCGTGCCGGTTTATGAGTTCACGAACTAACTAATCCGCCATCGTCTCCAGGCTGGCAAACCCCTGCGGCGCGTCGCCTTCGTCGAACGGCGTCGTCACCTCGACGAACGTGTCGGGATAGAAGCCGTTGAACCGTGTCCTCAGCGACAGCGAATAGGCGCCGATATGGCCGATCTCGATCCAATCGCCGGTATCGACCGTTTCCGGCAGCCAAAACGGCCGCGACAGGATGTCGACGGAATCGCAGGTTGCGCCGCAGACCTTGAACGGCACGATGGTCTTCTCCTCGCCATTGCGCGAGCGAATCGCCGGGTCTGGAATGAAGCGCGCCGGCAGCGTGATCTTGCCGGTCCACGAATCCGACAGCGACGCCCAGATGCCGTCATTGATGTAGAGCCGCTTGCCCTTGCGCAGCAGCACGCGAACGATCAGCGACAGGCAACGCGCCACGATCACCCTGCCCGGCTCCGCCACCAGCGGCATCTGGTCGAACTGGTATTCCTTCAAATCGCCGGACAGCCGCGACATGATCTGGCCGAGCGATGGCATCTCGATCTGCTTGCGGTTGGGATCATGGCCGTATTCGGCGGGAAAGCCGCCACCGACGTCGAGCCCGGCAATGTCGAAGCTGACGCGGTTGCGCACCCAGTCGGCCGAGGCCAGCGCCCGCTCATAGGTGTCGGGATCCTCGATCTGGCTGCCGACATGGAAGCACAGGCCGACCTTGTAGCCCGTCCGGTTCAGCCGTTCGGCCAGATCGACGGCATTGGCCGGCCCGGCGCCGAATTTCTTCGACAGTTCGTAGGCGGCCGATCCTTTGGTCTGGATGCGCACGAACACGGTGATCGCACCCGGATCGATATCGAGCGCCCGCACCACGCGGGTCAGCTTGGTGATCTCGTCCTCATGATCGAGCGAGATGACGCGGATGCCGTATTTCTCCAGCGCCAGCTTGATGTCCGACTGTGCCTTGACCGGATGCATGTAGAGCATCTCGGCGTCGGGCGAGACGGCGCGCACGGCGGCGAATTCGCCGGGCGAGGCCACGTCAAAGGCATTGACGCCAGCCTCGGCCAGCGCGTTCAGCACGATCTGCTCGCCGTTGGTCTTGACCGCATAGGCGGTCTTGCCGGGAAACATACCCATGAACTGCCTGGCGTCCGCCTTCAGCACCTGCGGGCGGAAGCAATAGATCGGATCGTCCGGGCGAAGCGCCAGCGCCGCTTCGCGCGCATTTTCGAATCGCTGCATGGACGAATCCCTTGACCTAGACTGCGCACAATTAATCCAACCTATGCGTGAATGAAAACAATTCTATGTCTCGCGGCCCAGACGCTGCGGCGCTACGCCAGATGACAGGCCAGACAACAGGAAAAAGCTAGCCTACCGATCTGGTTTCGGGTGGCCCTTGCCGTCGAACAGGATATGGCCTGAACAGACGCCTGATTGGCTTGGCATTCAGAGCCATCTGGGAGGACGATCCATGGCGATCACAACCACGACTGCAATGCGCGGACCCATGGCCCTGAAAGACTGGGCACAGCTTCTGCTGCTCGGTGCGATCTGGGGTGGCTCGTTCTTCTTTGCCCGCATTGCGGTTGCCGAGATTCCGCCGTTGGTGCTGGTGCTGTTTCGCGTCGCCATTGCGGCGCTGGCACTGCATCTCTATCTCGGCCTGCGCGGTCCGTCCTTCCGCCTCGCCTTGCCGCATGCCGGCCTGTTCTTTCTGCTGGCGCTCGTCAACAACGTCATTCCCTTCTCGCTGATCTTCGCCGGCCAGACTGAGCTTGGTGCCGGTGTCGCCTCGGTGCTCAATTCGACGACGCCGTTCTGGACGCTGGTCCTCGCCAACGCGCTGACATCAGACGAAAAGCTCTCCTGGAACAAGCTTGCCGGGATCGCGCTCGGCATCGTCGGCACGGCGGTGATGATCGGTCCCGGCCTGCTTGCCGGGCTGGGCGGGCCGGTCTGGGCGAAATTCGCGCTGGTCGGCGCGTCGCTGTCCTATGCGGTGGCCCTGATGATTGCCCGCCACTTGAAGGGCGTGCCGTCACCGGTCATCGCCACCGGACAATTAACCGCCTCGACCATCATCATGATCCCGGTCGTGCTGCTTGGCCACGGCACTGCCAACCTGTTTTCGGCCTCGCTGCCGGTCTGGGCAGCGGTGTTGGCGCTGGCCCTGCTGTCCACCGCCTTCGCCTACATTCTCTATTTCAACCTCGTCGCCTCGGCCGGTGCCACCAACGCCTCGCTGGTCACGCTGATCGTGCCGGCCAGCGCCATCCTGCTCGGTTGTCTGTTCCTGGGCGAGCGGCTCGAATTGTTCGAACTCGGCGGCATGGCGCTGATCGCGCTCGGCCTCGTCACCATCGACGGGCGCCTGTTCGGCCGACGTTAATGCATGTCGCCCAAAAGCACGCCCTCGGGCTTGAACCGAGGGTGCGCAGCGCCTTTGCGATAACGCGCAAACGACGCTCTAACTCGTTGAATCTTCGCATCGACTCGAAAAACGATTCCGATTCTCGGCGGCGGTGGCGCTGCCATATCCATTCTTGCCCCAGCTTCGTCACATTTTATACACAGGTCCGAAGCGGGATTTTGCCGAAGAGTTTCAATACCTAACGGCAAATGGCCGGTCATAAATTCCACAATGTCGTCGCATTGCAGCATATTTTCCGCTTGCCTGTGGCACAAATGACCCTAGACTCTGGCCATAGCTCTTTAAGAGGAGGCTATGACATGGGACTCACGAGGCCAATCAACGCATTGATGATCTGTGCTGCGTTTGCATTCATCGGAGCCCTGATTATGGGCTTTCTTCCGTAGACCCGCCAAAGCAACGGAAGATCAGCACCGAATAGTCCAAGTCATCGAAAAGGCCGGGTTTTTACCCGGCCTTTTTGCATTTCCAGAGACTTGGCCGAGACTTACGCCGCAGCAGACCCCGCAGCTTCAGCCTCATGCGAGCGGATGCCGATCATGTGGCAGACGGCGAAGACCAGATCGGCCCGGTTCATCGTGTAGAAATGGAAATCGCCGACGCCGCGCTCGACAAGGTCCAGCACCTGCTCGGCCGCCACCGCGGATGCCACCAGCGCATGCGTCTGCGGGTCCGTCTGCAGCCCGTCGAAGCGCTCGGCCATCCACGCCGGCACCAGCGCGCCGCAGCGCGCCGAGAAATTGGCGACCTGGGTGAAATTGTGGACCGGCAATATGCCCGGCACGATCGGTATGTAGATTCCGGCCCGCCGTGCCCGCTCGACATAGCGCTCGTAGAGATCATTGTCGAAGAAGAACTGGGTGATCGCCCGTGTCGCGCCATTGTCGACCTTGCGCTTCAGCATGTCGATGTCGGTGGCGAAATCCGGGCTCTCCGGATGCTTTTCCGGATAGGCGGAGACCGAGATGTCGAAATCGCCGACACCTTTCAGCGCCCCCACCAGTTCGGCGCCATTGGCATAGCCGCCCGGATGCGGACGGTAGGCGGCGCCGACGCCCTCGGCCGGATCGCCGCGCAAGGCGACGAAGCGGGTGACACCCATGTCGGCGAATTCCTGAATGACTTCATCGACCTCGTGACGCGCCGCATCGACGCAGGTCATGTGCGCCGCCGGCGTCAGCGCCGTTTCGTTGAGGATGCGCTTGACCGTGCGCGCCGTGCGCTCGCGCGTCGAGCCGCCGGCGCCATAGGTGACGGAGACGAATTTCGGCTTGAGCGGCTGCAGCCGGGTGACGGTGTCCCACAGCCTTGCTTCCATCTCGTCGCTCTTCGGCGGGAAGAACTCGAACGAAACTCTGACCTTGTCGCCAATGTCAGGGCGACGGGAAAAGCGGAACTGGTTCATCAGGCGGTTTCCCCTATCGGATAGGCATTGGCCGGTTGTGCGTGGTTGGAAGGATCGGCGATCAGCATGCGCTGGTCACGGCCGAGCCATAGTTTGACGGTGAGCCTGGCCTCGTTGCCGCCGCGCGGCTCGAATTCCTGGCTGTCCTCGAGATCGAGCCCGGCCTCGGAAAACCACTCGGTGATCTGCCGGTCGGAAAAGCCGAGCCGCACATGCGCGTGCACGTCGCGCAGGAATTCCAGTGCGTGCGGAGCGAAATCGACGATCACCAGCCGGCCTGCCGGGCGCAGCAGCCTTGCTGCCTCGCGGATGGCGCGGGCGGGATCGTCGAGATAGTGCAGCACCTGGTGGATGGTGACGAGATCGAAGGCGTCGCGCTCGACCGGTGGCGCAAAAATATCGCCCTGGCGCACCTGCGCATTCGAAATGCCGGCTTTGTCGAGATTGGCGCGCGCCACCGTCAGCATCTCGCGCGACATGTCGATGCCGATGCCGCGCCGGTAGAGCGGCGAAAAGATCTCAAGCAGCCGCCCGGTGCCGGTGCCGAGATCGAGCATCGACTGGAACGGCCGCTTGCCGACGAGCTTGAGCAGCGCCGCCTCCACGGCGCGGTCCGGCACATGCAGTGAGCGGATGTGGTCCCAGCTTGCGGCATTTACGGAGAAATATTCGGCGGCGCGATCCTGCCGCTTGCGCTTGACCGCCGCCAACCGCTCGAGGTCACGCTCGACCTGCGGATCGGCATCCCGGATGCCGGAGACCAGCCTGAGCACGAAATCCCGCGCCGCATCCGAATCCGACAGCCGGAAGAAGGCCCATGAGCCCTCCTGATAGCGGCCGATCAACCCCGCCTCCAGCAGCAGCTTCAGGTGGCGCGAGACGCGCGGCTGTGACTGGCCGAGGATTTCGGTGAGATCGGAGACGGTCAGGTCGCCGCGCGACAGCAACGCCAGGATGCGCAACCGGCTGGATTCGGCCGCCGCCTTCAATGTATCTACCATGGTGTCGAGAGCGACATGCATGCGAGCATTCTCTTTGAAAAAGATATAAACATATGTTTATGTCGATTTTGATAGCCTTGCAAGCGCTATGTCGCTTCCGGACAAGAAAATGGCGCATGCGTGACGGATCGCGCAAAGCCGGAAGCAGGATCGGGGCGAAAATCCATGTTCGAGACGCGCAGCGGCGAAAAGCTTCTGGAAACCGATCCGGCCGATATGCCGCCGGACGGCCATGTCGTCTTCATAGGCCGCATTGCCTCGCCTTGGACC
This sequence comes from Mesorhizobium sp. WSM4840, assembly GCF_055811755.1. NCBI lineage: Bacteria > Pseudomonadati > Pseudomonadota > Alphaproteobacteria > Hyphomicrobiales > Phyllobacteriaceae > Mesorhizobium > Mesorhizobium sp. WSM4840. Next base: position 99,200 of record NZ_JBVVQD010000004.1, on the reverse strand, counting down.
GCGCGGGAAACTTGCCCCAAGAACATGAAAGCCGCGCGGGAAACCGGACAGCAGGCGGTTCTCACGATCGACCAGCGCTATCGTAGCGGCCTGCTTGGGCTGGAGCGGGCCAGCCACGTCATCATCCTGTCCTGGCTGCACCACGCGCCGCGGACCCTGATTGTTCAGAAACCCCGCCATGCGACTGAACCGAAAGGCGTTTTTTCGCTGCGCTCCCCGGCCCGGCCGAACCCGATCGGGTTGCATATCGCCAGGCTCGTCGCCCTCGACATCGATACGGGCCGTATCGATATCGATGCCATCGACGTGCTCGACGGCACGCCGGTCATCGACATCAAGCCTTATTTCGCATCGACCGATGCCTTTGCCGAGGCGACCATTGCCGGACGGGACGAGCCCGGACGGGACGGGCCGGGACGGGATGGGCAATGAGCGCGCCGACCGGCCGCCGCCGCGCCATCGCCAAGGCGCTGACAGCGCTTTTGCCGCTGGCGCCCTATGCCGACATGGAAAAGATCCGCGCCGACGCCGGCGCGGTGCATATGAAGAGCTTGCCGCCGACGATCGCGGTGTGGCTGGCGACCATCGCCCATATCCGACATGTGCACACCGACTACGAAAAACTGCTGGCCGAAGGCTACGACCGAGACTCGGCGCGCTTCTTCGTCATGGAACAGACCAACATCGTGCTGACCCGCTGGCGCGCCACGCGTCTGCTCGACGACGAGGAGGAAGAATAACAAGTTCCTCGATGGCCCAGCGGCAGGACCAGCCTGTGTCTTGTACCACCCGCCGTGCCGCTCTATCCCGCTATCTGGTCGGCGAAAAACGACCTGACGGAGGACGTGATGAGCAACTCGATCGATCCACATGCCAAACCACTGCCCTCGCTCTCCGCCCATCACATAGACCCGCACTCCTATCCGGACGGCGTTGCCTTCCTGGACGGGCAATATCTGCCGATGTCGCAGGCCAAGATCTCGGTGCTGGATTGGGGCTTCCTGCATTCCGACGCCACCTACGACACGGTGCATGTCTGGGGCGGTCGCTTCTTCCGCCTCGACCTGCATCTCGATCGCTTCTTCGGCGGACTGGAAAAGCTGCGCATGACGATCCCGTTCGACCGCGATGGCGTGGCCGAGATCCTCGAAAATTGCGTGGCGCTGTCGGGTCATCGCGCCGCTTATGTCGAGATGCTGTGCACGCGCGGCACCTCGCCGACCTTCAGCCGCGACCCGCGCGACGCGGTCAACCGTTTCATGGCGTTCGCTGTTCCCTTCGGCTCGGTCGCCAATGCCGAGCAATTGCAGCGCGGCCTGCATGTGGCGATCAGCGACAAGGTGCGCATCCCACCGGCTTCGATCGACCCGGCGATCAAGAACTATCATTGGCTCGACCTGGTGCGAGGCCTCTACGACGCCTATGACCGCGGCGCCGAGACCGCGCTGCTCCTCGATTTCAACGGCAATGTCGCGGAAGGCCCCGGCTTCAACGTCTTTTGCGTGGATGACGGTAAACTGTCGACGCCGGCTGCCGGCGTGCTGCCCGGCATCACCCGTCGCACCGTCTTCGATCTCTGCGCGGAGGCAGGGCTTGCCGTTGCAGCGGCCGATGTCAGCGTCGCTGCGCTGCGTCGGTCCGACGAGGTCTTCATCACCTCGACCGCCGGCGGCATCATGCCGGTAACGATGATCGACGGTGTTCCGGTCGCGGACGGCAAGGTCGGCGCGATTACCAGGCGCCTTATGGCGATCTATTGGCAAATGCACGAAGACCCGGCCTGGTCGAGCCCGGTACGCTATCCCTGACCCATCCCTGGCCGACTGTTATGGCGCAGGCTCTCATCAACAAAACGTGCTCGACCTTGATAGGTCCGGAATGCTCCGTATATGCTGGAACGGAGTAGCCTCCGTTTAGACCATGATCCCCGAAAGTGGAATCCGGTTTTCGCTGGAGATCATGGTCAAGCAAGAACTCAAAATCAAAGCCCGCAAGGGCAAGAATTGGTGGATCATGACACACAAGGTTTGGTTTATTACCGGATCGTCGAAGGGTTTCGGCCGCGTCTGGGCAGAAGCAGCACTCGCCCGCGGCGACCGCGTCGCGGCAACGGCCCGCGATGCCGGCACGCTTGCCGACTTGGTCGACAAATATGGCGACCATATCGCCGCGATTAAGCTAGACGTCACCGACAAGACGGCCGTCGATGCCGCCATTGCCGAAGCGCATAACCGCTTCGGCCGGCTCGACGTCGTCATTAACAATGCCGGCTATGGCCATTTCGGGGCCATCGAGGAAGTCAGCGAACAGGAGGCCCGCGATCAGATCGAGACCAACGTGTTCGGCGCTCTCTGGGTGACCCAGGCCGCCCTGCCGATCCTGCGGGCGCAGAGGTCCGGCCACATCATCCAGATCTCGTCGATCGGCGGCGTCAACGCCTTCGCCATGATCGGTCTCTACCACGCCTCGAAATGGGCGCTGGAAGCCTTTAGCCAGTCGCTTAGCCTGGAGGTCGCGGAGTTCGGCATCCACGTGACGCTTGTCGAGCCGGGCGGTTTCTCCACCGACTGGGCCGGACCGTCCGCCAAGGTTTCGAAGCCGATCGCTGCCTATGAGCCGGCTCGTGCCGCGATGGCGGAGCGCCGCAAGCGCTCGGTGGCCGGTGATCCCGCCGCCACCGGACCGGCAATGCTTGAAATCGTCGATGCGGCCGAACCGCCGCTTAGGGTGTTCTTCGGCGATGGCGGCCTGCCGATGGCCAACCAGGAATATGCCAATCGCATCGCGCTGTGGGAAAAGTGGGATCACCTGTCCATCATGGCGCAGGGCGCGAACAAGAACCGCAAGGCCGCCTAAGACCGATCCGGAAATCGCTACGCCGCCATGGCGGCGTAGCCCCAGCCTCACCCGCCCTAAGCCCGGTAAATCCACTGCTCGGGCACACGCACCGAAATCTCCTCGCCGGTCGTGATGCGGCCTGGTTTTTCGACCCAGGCGACGAGGCCGCGCAACCGCTTTGCCGCCTTCGGGAACAGCAGCGCGCCGGCCTCGTGGTCGGCCATTCCGGCATTTTCGGCGACCGATCGCCCGGCGATGCGGAAAGGTCCGTTCTGCGCGTCGACCTTGATGGTGACGCCTCCCCTGAAGAACAGCAGCGTGCCGGACGGCAGCATGGAGAGATGCGGCAGGCCTTCGATCAACAGATTGGCGCCGATCCACTCCGGCTTGATCTCGGCGATGCCCATCCGCCGGGCAACGATCGCCAGCTCGTCCGCCGCCACAACAGACAGCTGCCGCTCGTTGCGCATCTCGGTGCCGCGTGGATACCAGGGCTCGCGCCCGCCGGAGCGCCGCGTCGCGCCGGCGTGGAAATCGCCGTCAATGCCGTCGAAGCCGAGCCGTAGTTCATCCACCGCGCGTGTCTCGAAATGATCTGATGGCGCGACGTAAACCGCGACCACCTGCGCGGCAAGCTTCCGCGCCGGGATGATTTCGACCGGGTTGTCGGTCTCGGGGAAGAGATCCGGCATAGGCTTCGCTCCTTGCGTGATGCCAAGCAATTAGCCGCAGTGAGCTCATCAGGTCCAGTCTAAAGCGCTGATGCCCCAATCAAGCAGACTGATGCGATTACACACCGGCGCCCGCTAATGCTGGTGCCGTTCGCGCCAAGACCGATCAGAGCATGCGCAATAGCGCCCCGCCAATCGAATAGCCGGCGCCGAAGGCGCAGAGCAGGCCGTAGTCGCCCGCCTTCATGTCGGCGTGGTTCTCCGACAGGGCGACGATCGCGCCGGCGCCGGCGGTGTTGCCAAGGCGCTCCAGCACCATCGGCGCGCGGTCATGGCCGACCTCGTGGCCGAACGACAGCTTCAGGATCATGGCGTTCATCCGGGCATTGGCCTGATGCAGCCAGAAGCGCCGGATCGCCTGCGGCGTCAGCCCGTGCTCGGCCAGGAACTCGACGATGAACTTGTGCCCGGCGACGGTGACTTCCTTGAACACCTTGTTGCCGACCTGCTTGATCAGGTTGCCTTCCAGATTGATCATATACGGATCGTCCTGGGCGGTGCGTGTGTAGTAGCCAAGATTGGTGCGGATGTTGTTGGACATCTGCGTCCAGGTGCGCGTGTCGAGCACCTCGAAGCGTCCCGGTCGCTTATCGCCCTGGGCAAGCCCCTCGACGACCATCGAGACCGAAGCATCGCCGAAGATGAAATGCGTCTGCCGGTCGCGGAAGTTGAGATGGCCGGTAATGATCTCGGGCGTCGTCACCAGCACGCGCCTGTGTGCGCCCGCCCGCACCAGATTGACCGCAATATGCAATGCCGCCGCCGCCGATGAGCAGCCAAGGCCCATGTCGAAACCAGCGCCCTTCGTGCCCATCGCCTGCTGCATCTCGATAGCGATCGCCGGATAGGGCCGCTGGTGATGCGAGGCCGAGCAGATCACCAGGTCGATATCCCCAGGCTCCAGGCCGGCATGGTCGAGCGCTTTCCTGGCCGACGCGATGCCGAACTCGGCTTCGAGCGACAGCGCATCGTCGGGCCGCACCGGAATCCGCGGCGCCATGCGGGTCGGGTCGAGAATGCCTTCCCGCTCGATCACATGGCGGGTCTGTACGCCCGAAGCATGGACGATGAAGGCACTGTCCGACTTCTGCAGCAGCGTCTCGCCCGAAGCCTCGCGGCGGACATTCTCCGTGTCGACCCAGGCATTGAAGCTGTCGACCAGTTCTTCATTGGTGATCGAAGGCTCGGGGATTTCAACGCCGATACCGCTGATGATGACGCGATGCATTTCCACCCCATGCGCAGGCGTTGCGGCTCTCATTTGGGCGCCGCGAAGGTTGGGCGCAACTGTTTTTCGTACCTGGTGGGTGTTTACGCCGGCTTAAATCAAATGCCTGAGGCAAAAGACCACAACCTTGCGTTGCCGAAATGCGCATGGTGCGGATCAAGCGCCGCCAGGCACTGCCTCTCTCGGTGTGGCTACCGTTTCTAAGCGGATCGCCGCGCGACTATGAACAGGCGCGGAAAACGCAGCAGCACCTTGCCGTTTGCCGTCTTCGAATAGGCTTGGGTTATTCTGGCAGTGTAGCGATTGAGGAAAAGCCGGCGCTCGTCCTCGTCGAGCGGATCGAGGAACGGCTTCAGCCCGGTCGACTTCAGCCATTCGACAATGGCTTCGGCACCGGCAAGCGGATGATTGTAGGCGGTGTGCCAGATGTCGAGCCGGTCGGAGAACGGCGACAAAAGATCGTAGTAGAACGACACCGGCGGCAGCGGCCCGCCCGCAGCACCCCTAAGCTTTTCGGCAAACGGCATTTCGGCCGCCGTCTCCCGCATCAGCCGGTGCGAGGGTTCGCTCATATTGTCGGGCATCTGCACGGCAAGCGCGCCGCCGGGCGCCAGAAATCCCATCAGCCGCTGGAAGATCGCCGGATGCTCCGGCAGCCACTGGAATACCGCATTGGCGAAGATCACATCGACCGGCTGTTCGGGCAGCCACGCCGCCGCATCCGCCAGCTCGAAGGTTACTTCAGGCAGACGCGCCCTCGCCTTCTCGATCATGTCAGGCGAGGTGTCGAAACCGCTGACCTGCGCGCTCGGCCAGCGCGCGACCAGCAATTCGGTAGAATTCCCCGGCCCGCAACCGATGTCGACCACCCGGCGCGGTGCCTCCACCGGCACCTGCGCGACAAGATCGCGCGACGGCCGCGTGCGCTCGTCCTCGAATTTGAGATATTGGGCGGCGGACCAGTCGGCCATTTCAGCTCCTCAGATCATTTGAGAATTCGCCGCCCCAAAAAAACCTACCGCGTCAGCCGCTTGTACGTCATGCGGTGCGGATTGACGGCATCGGGGCCGAGCCGGCGGATCTTGTCCTGCTCGTAATCCTCGAAATTGCCCTCGAACCATTCGACATGGCTGTCGCCCTCGAATGCCAGGATGTGCGTCGCCAGCCGGTCGAGGAACATGCGATCGTGCGAGATGATGACGGCGCAGCCGGCGAAGTTTTCCAGCGCGTCTTCGAGTGCCGCCAGGGTTTCCGTATCGAGATCGTTGGTCGGTTCGTCGAGCAGCAGCACATTGCCGCCGGTCTTCAGCATCTTGGCCAGGTGCACGCGGTTGCGCTGGCCGCCGGACAGATTGCCGACCTTCTGCTGCTGATCGCCGCCACGGAAATTGAACGACGCGCAGTAGGCACGGGTGTTGGCCTCGAACTTGCCGAGCTTGACCACTTCGGCGCCGCCCGAGATTTCTTCCCACACGGTCTTGGTCGGGTCGAGTGCGTCGCGGCTCTGGTCGACGTAACCGAGCTTGACCGTCTCGCCGACGCGGATCGTGCCGGCGTCCGGCTTTTCCTGGCCGGTGATCATGCGAAACAGCGTCGTCTTGCCGGCGCCGTTCGGGCCGATGACGCCGACGATGCCGCCGGGCGGCAGCTTGAAGTCGAGATCGTCGATCAGCAGCGTGTCGCCAAAGCCCTTCGACAGGCCCTCGACCTCGATCACCACATTGCCGAGCCGCTCGCCATGCGGAATGACGATCTGGCTGTCGCTCGGACGCCGCTTGTCGGCCGCATCCAGCAGATCCTGGAACGCCTGAATGCGCGCTTTCGACTTGGTCTGCCGGGCTTTCGGGCTGGACTGTATCCACTCGCGCTCGCGGCCGATCGCCCGCTGGCGCGCGTCGTCCTCGCGGCCCTCCTGCTTGAGCCGCTTGGCCTTGGCTTCGAGATATTTGGTGTAGTTGCCCTCATAGGGAATGCCGCGGCCACGGTCGAGCTCGAGGATCCAGCCGGTGACGTTGTCGAGGAAGTAGCGATCGTGGGTGATGATCATCACCGCGCCCGGATAGGCGCGCAGATGCTTTTCCAGCCAAGCCGTCGTCTCGGCGTCGAGATGGTTGGTCGGTTCGTCGAGCAGCAGAAGGTCGGGCTGCCGCAGCAGCAACTGGCAGAGTGCTACGCGGCGGCGCTCGCCGCCCGACAGCTTGGTGACGTCGGCTTCCTTGGGCGGGCAGCCGAGCGCTTCCATCGCCATCTCGACCTGCTGTTCGAGATCCCACAGGTTCAGCCGGTCCATCTCGTCCTGGAGCTTGGCCGACTCGTCGGCCGTCTCGTCGGAATAGTTCATCATCAATTCGTTGTAGCGCTCGATGATCGCGGTCTTGGCGGCGACGCCTTCCATGACGTTCTCGAACACGGTCTTGTTCGCATCGAGTGCCGGCTCTTGCGCCAGGTAACCGACGGTGGCACCTTCGGCCAGCCATGCCTCCCCGCTCCACTCCTTGTCGATACCGGCCATGATCTTGAGGATGGTCGACTTGCCGGCGCCGTTCGGGCCGAGGATGCCGATCTTGGCGTCGGGGTAGAAGGAGAGATGGATGTTCTCGAGCACCTTCTTGGTGCCATAGGCCTTATTGAGGCCGGCCATGTGATAGATGAACTGGCGTGCCACGCGCGCTTTCCCTGAAAAGTCGACTGGAATGTCGGATTGAATGGAAGTTGCGCGCTATGTAGGCGATGCCGCGCCGAACGGCAAACTGTTTTGGCATTTCGAACGTGTCACTGGAACTCGATCGGATCGACGGTGCCTTTCGGACAACCCGCATTGTTCGTCGGCACTGATGCCAGCAACAGCTCACTGAGCGAAGAGTTCGGACCGATCGGGCCGGTCAGGCCGAGCGTCAGTTCGCCGATCAGCCGCCTGCCGCTCGAATGGTCGTTCAAACAGGAGACGCGAACCCGCTCGCCCGCGCCGGGACCGAAAGCACTGTCGAAGGCGGCGCGGATCTGGTCGGAGGTCAGATCCCGGCCAATTTTTTGCGTGAAAAGATCGCGCACCGGTGAAGCATTCACCGCGCGCGTCAGGTTCAGCGCATCGGAAAAATACTCTTGCTGGCTCTTGCCGTAACAGGTGCCATGCTTGATCCACTCATGCCTGTCGAGAGCGGATGCGGTGCCTGGCATCACCTGATCGAGCTCCGACCGCGTGTTCGGCTCGAGCTCGACCGGCGGCAAATCCTGCCAGTGCGCCGGATTGTCGTTCGCCTTATCGGCCGCTGCCACCTGGCAATAGAAATTTTCGTTCGGCTGCGGCCACAGCCCATGCAAGGTGAAATGCGTCGCGTCAAAACCGGCCGCGGTCTGTGCCTTGCATTCGGTCTTGCTGGGCTTGGTTTCGCAAAAGGCTGGCTGCCAGCTCAGCGCGAGGACATATTCGGGTTTTCCCGAAGCGGGCGCAGCAGACTTCTCCCGGTCGGCCGGCGCCGGTGCTGCCGGCATCGTTGACGCGCCCGAAACATGGCCGCAATCGACCTTCACCCAGCGGCGCTCCGGATCGGCCCCTGGCACGCGGATCAGATAATGCGTGGGAGCATCCTTGTTGCCGGCCAGAAGCTCGTAGCTCTGCCCCGCATCGGTCGCGATATTGCCGGGATTCTTGCCGCTCTTGATGGCCTGCGTCGCTGGACAGGTGACATCGGCCACGAAGGAGCCGCTCAACTTCACCTCGGCCCGCGCAGCACCCGTTAGCAACGCGGCGACAAGTGCCAATCCAAAAACAAGGCCTGTCAGCGTACGCATGGGTACTCTCCGGTTGCAAAATGCCGCGGCAACAAACCGCCGCCCTCTCTCGGTAGCAAATTCTCGATGTCAGAATTGCGATACCCCGCGTCGCGACACAAGAACGGCGCTGCGGAAAACACGGATTGACGCAAAACCGGCGTCGGCGCACACAAACGTCCGCAGGCGCAAAAGACGCGTTGGAGACGAAGCGAGAATGTCATTCAGCCAGCAGCGCGTGATGCGATCACCGACCGGCGCCGAGCTCAACCTTTATGTGAAACGCGCCGAGGGCCGCCCGCGCGCAGTCGTCCAGATTAATCACGGACTGGCCGAACACGCGGCGCGCTATGTCCGCTTCGCTACCTTTCTGGGCGAGCGCGGCTACCACGTCTACGCCCATGACCATCGCGGCCATGGCGCCACCAAGGCGCCAGATGCGCCACTCGGCCAGTTCGCTCAATCGGATGGCGGCGCCAAGGTCATCGCCGATGTCGCCGCCGTGCACGATCTGATCGCCGCCGAACATCCCGGCCTGCCCGTCATCGTCTTCGGCCATTCCATGGGCGGCCTCGTCGCGCTGAATTTCATGCTTCACCATTCGAACCGGCTGCACGCCGCCGCCATCTGGAACGCCAATTTTTCCGCCGGGCTGGCCGGCCGTGCCGCGCGAATCATCCTGGCCTGGGAAAAGTTCCGGCTCGGCTCCGACATGCCGTCGCGCATGCTGCCTAGACTGACCTTCCAAGCCTGGGGCAATGCCGTCCCCGATCACCGGACGCCGTTCGACTGGCTGTCGCGCGACGCAGCCGAAGTCGACAAGTACATCGCCGATCCGCTGTGCGGCTGGGATGCCTCGGTGTCGATGTGGCGCGACCTGTTCGGCTTTGTCTTCGACGGTGCCCACGACACTAACTTTTCCGGCGTCCGCAAGACCCTTCCGATCTGCCTGGTCGGCGGCGAAAAGGACCCCGCCACCGACGGCGGCAAGGCGGTCGCCCAGCTCGCTGGCCGCCTGCACAGGATGGGCTTTTCGAATCTCGTTTCAAAGGTTTACGCCGAGACCCGCCATGAAAGCCTGAACGAGGTGAATCGAGATATCATCATGAACGATTTCGCCGCATGGGCCGATAGGGTGCTGAAACAAGCGTGATCGACATTGGCATGGTCGGGTTGGCCCATTGCAAGAACCGTGACAGCAGCACGCGGGATTGATAGTGCATGTTGCCCAAAAGTGCGCAGCGGTTTTGGGATAACGACATGCATAAAAAGAAAACTAGAGCCTGCGTTCCCGATCAATCACGGTGATCCATGACCGAGCCTCCGCTGAAAGGCATCCGCGTAATCGAACTCGCCCGCATCCTGGCCGGGCCGTGGGCCGGGCAGCTGCTCGCCGATCTCGGCGCCGACGTGATCAAGGTCGAGAGCCCTGATGGCGGCGACGACACCCGCAATTGGGGTCCGCCCTTCGTCATGAGCCATGACGGCGAAAACCTTTCGGCCGCCTACTACCATTCCTGCAATCGCGGCAAGCGCTCCATCGCCATCGATTTCTCGACGCCCGGAGGTGCCGAGACCGTGCGCCGGCTGGTCGCGACATCAGATGTGCTGATCGAGAACTTCAAGCTCGGCGGCCTGAAGAAATATGGCCTCGACTGTGACAGCTTGCGCAAAATCAACCCGCGGTTGATCTATTGCTCGATCACCGGCTTCGGCCAAGACGGGCCCTATGCGCCGCGCGCCGGCTATGACTTCATCATCCAGGGCATGGCCGGCATGATGTCGATCACCGGCGAAGCCGGCCGCGAGCCGCAAAAGGCCGGTGTCGCCATATCGGACATTTTCACCGGCCTCTATTCGGTGATCGCCATCCAGGCCGCACTTCGCCACGCCGAGAAGACCGGCGAAGGCCAGCATATCGACATGGCGCTCTACGACAGCCAGATCTCGGCGCTCGGCAACCAGAACCTCAACTATCTGGTCTCGGGAAAATCGCCGGTGCAGATGGGCAATGCGCATATGAACATCGCGCCCTACGAAGTGGTGCCGGTGAAGGACGGCCACATCATCCTGGCGATCGGCAATGACGGCCAGTTCGCCAAATTCTGCGCCGCCGTCGGATTGGACGACCTGCCATCGAACCCCGATTTCGCCACCAACCCCGCCCGGGTCGCCAACCGGGCGACGCTGCGCGAGCATATAATCGAAGCGCTAAAGACCTTCGATCGCGATCCGCTGCTGGCCAAGCTGGAGGCGGCAAGCGTGCCTGCCAGCCCGATCAACACGATCGGCGAGATGTTCGCCGACCCGCAGACCATCGCGCGCGGCATGCGGCTCGACCTCGACGACGGCCATGGCAACCTGTTGCCCTCGGTGCGCGCGCCGATGGTCATGTCGGGCACGCCGCTGGTCTATGAGCGGCCCTCGCCGCGCCTCGGCGAACACACCAAAGAAATCCTTGCCGAACTGGAGAGGTCAGGAAAATGAAAACCGGCGGACAACTGATCGTCGATGCGCTCGAAGCCAACGGAACGGACCGTATCTATTGCGTGCCCGGCGAATCCTACCTTGCGGTGCTCGACGCGCTGCACGACTCGCCGATCCGCACCATCGTCTGCCGCCAGGAGGGCGGTGCTGCGATGATGGCCGACTGCCATGGTCGCCTGACCGGTAGGCCCGGCATCTGTTTCGTCACCCGCGGTCCCGGCGCCACCAACGCCTCGGCCGGCATCCACATTGCCATGCAGGATTCGGTTCCCGTCATCCTGTTCATCGGCCAGGTCGCCAGCCACGCCAAGCAGCGCGAGGCCTTCCAGGAGGTCGACTACGTCAGGTTCTTCGGTGATATCGCCAAATGGGTGGTCGAGATCGACGACGCCGCGCGCATCCCCGAATTCGTCACCCGCGCCTTCGCGGTGGCGACGTCCGGCCGTCCCGGCCCGGTCGTCATCTCGCTGCCGGAAGACATGCTGACCAGCTTGGCCGAAGCGCCGGAAGCCCTGCCCCACACGCCGGTCGAAACGCGGCCGGGCGAGGCCGAGATCGATGCGCTGGAAAAGCTGCTCGGCAAGGCAAAGCGCCCTTTCGTCATCCTCGGCGGCACGCGCTGGGATGCGGCGGCCGTCGCGCGAATGCGGACCATCGCCGAAGCCTGGTCGCTGCCGGTCGGCTGCTCCTTTCGCCGCCAGATGCTGTTCGATCATCTCCATCCGAACTACGCCGGCGATGTCGGCATTGGCATCAACCCGAAGCTGGCCACCGCCATCAAGCAGGCCGACCTCGTGCTGCTCGTCGGCGGCCGCATGGGCGAGATGCCATCCTCCGACTACACGCTGCTCAAGAGCCCCTACCCCGACCAGACGCTGGTCCATGTCCATGCCGACGCCGGCGAGCTCGGCCGTGTTTATCGGCCGACGCTGGCGATCAACGCCTCGCCGTCCGCTTTCGTCGAAGCCTTTGCCGGGCGCAAGCCGGCCGCCACGCCGGCATGGGCTGATGAAACACCGAAGCTGCACGCCGCCTATCTCGACTGGTCGACACCGCCCGAAAGCGGCCCCGGCGCCGTCCAGATGGGGCCGATCATGAACTATCTCGAAAAAATGCTGCCCGACGACGCGATCCTCACCAACGGCGCCGGCAACTACGCCACCTGGGTGCATCGCTTCCACCGCTCCCGCCGCTTTGCCACGCAGGCAGCGCCGACCTCCGGTTCGATGGGCTACGGCACGCCGGCGGCGGTCGCCGCCAAGGAATTGTTTCCCGAGCGCGACGTGATCGCCTTTGCCGGCGACGGCTGCTTCCTGATGAACGGCCAAGAGTTCGCCACCGCCGTGCAGTACGATCTGCCGATCATCGTCGTCGTCGTCAACAACGGCATCTACGGCACCATCCGCATGCATCAGGAGCGCGAGTATCCCGGCCGTGTCGTCGCCACCGACCTAAAGAATCCCGACTTCGCGGCGCTCGCCCGCGCCTATGGCGGCCATGGCGAGACGGTCGAGAAGACGGCCGACTTCGCGCCGGCCTTCGAACGCGCGCGTGCCAGCGGCAAGCCGTCGATTGTCGAGATCAGGCTCGATCCCGAGGCCATCACGCCGACCCGGACAATGACCCAGATCCGCGACAGGTCGTAAGCGCCAGAGGCATAGGCCGAGTTCCTTCGCGCAAACTTCGACAGGTAATGCAGCGCTCCCTCGGGCGACGTTGCGCTACATCGCCGCTGCCTTCTCGATCTGCCCGCGGATCTCGCCGTCCTTGTGGACCGCCGTATGGAGGTTGATGTAATATTTCCCGGCCATCAGGTCGGCAGCCTGCGCGTCGGTCAGGATCGCCGCCCCCTTGAACGGGCTTTTCGGAGCGCCCTTGAACGGGATGACGACGCCGGCATTTTCACCCTTTGCTGCCGGACCGTGAATATGTCCCGCCGTCGCCGGTCCACTGAGACCTGAATACGTCACGTTCCAGGTCAGCTGTTTCGTGGCGGTGTTGAAGCCGAGATCGGCCTCGCCTTTGCCCTCTGTGGTGATGGGCGGATTCTGCTGAGCGCCATCGAGCGTCGCCTTCATCTTCATCATGTCGGCCAAGGCCGGTGAAGCGCACAGGAAGGAAGCCGAAACGGCCAGCGCCGAAAGCATCGGCGAGAAGGATTGCATGCGCATGGAAATCTCCGTTGTGGCGATGTACATCCGCTGAAGCTGGATGCACCGCAACAACGGTTGCGGCGAGTGGATGTTTCCACCGGTAACGGCTATTTTACATCCCACAAAAAAGGGGGCGGTCGCCCGCCCCCTTTTTCAACTGAAGAAGCCCAGTTGATCGCCTCTATTGATGGCTCCCTACTTGATGGCCTTGTCGGTGATGGCGGTCGTGTAGGCGCCGGTCGGCTCCTTGGTGATGATCTTCTGGTCAAGCAACGCCTTGGCGGTGCGCGCGTAAGTCGCCGGGTCAAGCTTGCCGTCGGCATTGTCGATCAGCTTGGCGACTTCGCCCATCATGCGCTTCTGATGGTTCTCGTCCTGGCCGCCATTGTCCATGACGATGCCGGCCGCCTCGTCGGAATTGTCGACGGCATATTTCCAACCCTTCATCGAAGCGCGCACGAAACGCACCATCTTGTCCTCGAAGGCCGGATCCTTGAGCTTGTCCTCCAAGGCATAGAGCCCGTCCTCGAGCAGGTCGTTGCCCATGGCCGAGTAGTTGAACACGATCAGCTCCTCCGGCTTGTAGCCGGCGTCGATGAGCTGCCAGTATTCGTTGTAGGTCATGACCGAGATGCAATCCGCCTGCTTCTGGATCAGCGGCTGCACGTCGAAACTCTGCTTCAGCACGGTGACGCCGTCCGGACCGCCGTCGGTCTTCAGGCCGAGCTTGTTCATCCAGGCATAGAACGGATATTCATTGCCGAAGAACCAGACGCCGAGTGTGCGGCCCTTGAAGTCGGCTTCGGTCTTGATCGGGCCGTCCTTCGGGCAGACCAGTTCCATGCCGGCCTTCTTGAACGGCTGGGCGATATTGACCAGCGGCACACCCTTTTCGCGCGCGGCCAGCGCGCCGCCCATCCAGTCGACGATGACGTCGGCGCCGCCGCCGGCAATCACCTGCTCGGGCGCGATATCGGGGCCGCCCGGCTTGATCTCGACGTCGAGGCCCTCGGCCTCATAGAAACCCTTGTCCTTGGCGACGTAGTAGCCGGCGAACTGGGCCTGTGTGACCCATTTCAGCTGCAGCGTCACCTTGTCGGCGGCCATCGCTTGGAACGCGGCAAGCGACATCGCGCCGGCCAGCATCGAGATAACAAGTCTTTTCATGTTTTTACCCTCTGAAGTTAAGTGTTCACCCTTTTAGGATCAGGACCTTCAATGCGCCCTGATTCCAAACCCGCCACCGCCCTATCCACCACGGACGGAGGGATGCCAAAACGTGACTGCTCTCTCGAAAAGAGCGACCACGCCATAAAAGACCGAACCCGCAAGTGCTGCAACTGCGATTTCGGCCCAGACCATGTCGATATTCATCCGTCCGACTTCGGTCGAAATCCGGAATCCCATGCCGACGACCGGCGTGCCGAAGAACTCCGCAACGATGGCGCCGATCAGCGCCAGCGTCGAATTGATCTTCAGCGCGTTGAAGATGAAGGGCGCCGCCGCCGGCAACCGCAGCTTGAACAGCGTCTGCCAGTAGCTAGACGCATAGGTGCGCATCAGGTCGCGCTCCATATGGCCGGAGGCGGCAAGCCCGGCGACCGTATTCACCAGCATCGGGAAGAAGGTCATGATGATGACGACGGCGGCCTTCGACTGCCAGTCGAAGCCGAACCACATGACCATGATCGGCGCCACGCCGATGATCGGCAGCGCCGAGACCATATTGCCGATCGGCAAAAGCCCGCGGCGCAGGAACGGCACGCGGTCGGCCGCGATGGCGGCAAGGAAGCCGGCACCACTGCCAACGACGTAGCCGAAGATCACCGCCTTGAAGATGGTCTGCCGCACGTCGGCGGCGAGCACCGGCAGCGAATTGGCGATGCGCACGCCGATGGCGCTTGGCGGCGGCAGCAGGATGAAAGGAATGCCCGCGCCGCGCGTCACCGCTTCCCAGATAATCAGGATCCAGGCGCCGAAGATCGTTGGGATGATCAGCCTCAAAGCGGTTGCCGCCCAGCGCGAGGTCGGGCGAAGCGCGGACAGGACCGTCACGCAGCGCCAGGCCAGAAGCCATGCCGCGGCAAGCAGCAGATAGAAGGATGCGCGAGCGGTCCCTTCGTTGCCGGTTATGCCGGCGAGCAGCACCCACGCCGCGCCGTGCGCGCCAAGGAAAAGCAACACCACCCCAATTGCCGGGGGGAAATTATCGGCCTCGATTGCCAGAAGCAGCAACAAGAAAATCAAAGCAGCGGTGGCGATACCATAACCGGGCGCCGCATCGACAAGCGGCCAAAGAAGGATCGCCCCGGCAAGCAGCGCAAGCGCTGCATACCCTTGCCAGGAACGAGGCGTGATCGACGAAAGGCTGAGGAGAGAGCTCATGCCGGCCTCCCGCCCATGGCGCGGTCGACGATGCGCCCGGCAATGCCGACCACCATCACCAGCAAGGCCGCCACGATCGAGCCGGCAACCAGCGCCGACCAGATGTCGATCGTTTGGCTGTAATAGGCGCCGGCGAGCAGCTTGGCGCCGATGCCGGCGACGGCACCGGTCGGCAGTTCGCCGACGATGGCGCCGACCAGGCTGGCGGCGACTGCCACCTTCATCGAGGTGAACAGGAACGGCACCGACGCCGGCACGCGCAGTTTCCAGAAGGTCTGCGACGGGCTGGCATTGTAGGTGTGCATCAGGTCGAGATGGGTGATCTCGGGCGAACGCAGCCCTTTGACCATGCCGACGGCCACCGGGAAGAACGACAGATAGGTCGAGATCAGCGCCTTCGGGATCAGGCCGGTGACGCCGATCGCCGCCAGCACGACGATGATCATCGGCGCCACCGCCAGGATCGGAATCGTCTGCGAGGCGATGATCCACGGCATCAGGCTGCGGTCGAGCGTCGCGACATGGACGATGCCGACGGCAATCACGATGCCGAGCGCCGTGCCGAAGGCGAAGCCGAGCAGCGTCGAGGACAGCGTCACCCAGGCATTGTAGACAAGGCTGCGGTTGCTGGTGACCTTGCGCAGAAAAGTGTTCTCGAAGAAATTCACCGCCACCTGATGCGGCGCCGGTAGCGTCGGCTTCGGCTGCGACATCGTCTTGCCGATGAATTCCACAACCCCCGGCGTCTCGCCGGCACGGCGGTCGAGATCGCGCTGGAACGGCGCGTTGAGGATGACAGCGAAAACATACCAGACGACGACCACGCCAGCGAGGATCGAGGTCACCGGAACGATCTTGTCGCGAAAGGAGTCCATCAGCAGCGTTCCCCTCCTCTCCCCAACGGGGAGAGGGTGGCCGGAGCGAAGCGGAGGCCGGGTGAGGGGGTAGAAATCTTTCCGTCGAGGCAAGCTAAGACCGTATCAAGGACCGCTCGGCGTTCGGCCAAAACTTCATGGTTCCAGAACCGAAGAACGGAATAGCCGTGGTCATTCAGCCAAGCAGTTCTCGCGGCATCGGTTGGAGAATCGACGTGCTGGCTGCCGTCGATTTCCACAATCAGCGCTCTCTCGCGACAGACAAAATCTGCCAAGAAAGGCCCAAGCGGCACTTGCCTCACAAATTTGTAGCCGTTGAGATGACGTCCTCGCAGTTCCCCCCAAAGCCTGTATTCAGCCTCGGTCTCGTCAACCCGCAGTTTTCGAGCGCGATTGGTTGCGCCCGCCTTTCTTTTGGTCGGATCTTTCGGCGCCGCCCCCTCACCCGACCTCCGCTTCGCTCCGGCCACCCTCTCCCCGTCGGGGAGAGGAGGGAGCCCATCCCGCTCAATCCTCATAGCTGTGCCCTGCCCTGAGCCCGTCGCGCACCCGCGCCGCTATCGCCAGGAACTCCGGCGTCTCGCGGATGTCGAGCGGCCGCTTTTTCGGCAGCGTCGATTCGATGACGTCGCTGACACGGCCCGGACGCGGCGACATGACAATGATCCGCGTCGAGAGGTAGACCGCCTCGGGAATGGAGTGGGTGACGAAGCAGATGGTCTTGTTGGTCCGCTCCCAAAGTTCCAGCAGCTGTTCGTTGAGATGGTCGCGCACGATCTCGTCCAGCGCGCCGAACGGCTCGTCCATCAACAGAAGATCGGCGTCGAAGGCCAGCGCTCTTGCGATTGAGGCACGCTGCTGCATCCCGCCGGAAAGCTGCCACGGATATTTCTGTTCGAAGCCGCCCAGGTTGACGAGGTCGAGCGTGCGCTTGATGCGCGCCGCCTGCTCTGCCTTGGAGAGGCCCATGATCTCCAACGGCAGCGCCACGTTGCGGTCGATCGTGCGCCATGGATAAAGCGCGGCCGCCTGGAAGACATAGCCATAGGCGCGGCTCTGGCGCGCCTGCTCGGGCGTCATGCCGTTGACGGAGATGGTTCCCGATGTCGGCTTCTCCAGATCGGCGATGACCCGCAGCAAGGTCGTCTTGCCGCAGCCGGACGGCCCGATGAAGGAGACGAATTCGCCCTTGCCGATGGTCAGGTCGACATTCGACAGCGCCTGCACCGGACCGTCACTGGTCTGGAAGGTCAGGCCGAGCTTGCTTGCCGAAACGACGGCTGGCGACTGTCCCGTCATAGGCCGCAGCCTGCCTTTTCGCGCCGCTGCCGCGCCGGCCGGAATCCCGTTGCTTTTGCCACAATGCTGCTTTCCACTTACCTTGTCTCACTCGATCGACGCCCGGAGTTTGCCCGATGCCGCCCAAACCCACCTGCCATCTTATCCGCCCCGAAAACTCTTATGAAGGCAAGCAGGGACTGAGTTATTTCACCGGCATCGCCGCCGAGACGGTCGGCTCTACCGGCATCTGCATGCACCTGCTCACCATGCCGCCCGGTGCCCGCGCCAAGGCGCATATGCACGAAAGCCATGAAACGGCGATCTATGTGCTCTCCTGCGAAGTCCATACCTGGTATGGCGACCGGCTTGAACAGCAGATCGTGGTCAAGGCCGGTGACCTCTTCTACATACCCGCCGGCGTGCCGCATCTGCCGGCCAATCCGAGCGACAGCCCGGCCTCGGCGGTCATCGCCCGCACCGATCCCAACGAACAGGAAAGCGTCGTCCTGCTGCCGGAACTGGATGGGCTGGTCCCCTGAGGGCGGCTTTGAGGCAGCGGCAATCACCGGCACCGGGACACTTCCCCGTAAACGGTACCGGCCTCGTCGGCGATCACCAGCCTCTTGGCATTCCTGGTGCTCCGCCTAATGGTGAACTGGCCGGGTGACTCACCCTCCTCGCCTTCCGCCTGGCATTGCGCCTTCACCACCAGCGAACCGTCGGCCTGCACCTGGGTTTCGGTGAAGGTGCAGGCGCTGGCCACCGTGATGAATTCCTTATCGGTCAACAGCAGCATGTCCTCGGCATAGACTTCCTGACCGTTCTTGTTGATGCAGCCGGACTTGTTGCCATAGGGCTTGGAAAGGTCGATGGCGGCCGCCGAAGCCTGGCCAGCCGCCAGCATCACGGACGCAACGACCGCGAGATAAACAGCGCGCAAGCTCACACCCCGGTCGCCGGAATGCCTGATCGTTCCACCTTGCGCGGCGCGGAAATTTCCTTCCAGGTCGACAGCGCCCGGTTGATCGCTGCATTCGGCTCGCGAGCGACGAACTCGCCATGGCCGGGCTTCGCCTTGACCTCGTGTTCCTGGATCGACAGTTCGCCGCGCGAAAAGACGAAGCGTGGCAGGCCGGTGACCTCGAAACCTTCGAAGACGTTGTAGTCGATCACCGACTGCTGCTTCTTGGAGGTGATCGTCTTCTTGCGCTTCGGGTCCCAGACGACGATATCGGCGTCGGCGCCTTCGACGATGGCGCCCTTCTTCGGATACATGTTGAGGATCTTCGCGATGTTGGTCGAGGTCACCGCGACGAATTCGTTCATCGTCAGCCGGCCGGTGTTGACGCCGGTGGTCCACAGCACGGGCAAGCGGTCCTCAAGCCCGCCGGTGCCGTTCGGGATCTTGGTGAAATCGCCGATGCCGTTACGCTTTTGGCTAGTGGTGAACGCACAATGGTCGGTCGCCACCACTTGCAGCGATCCAGCCTGCAGGCCGGCCCACAGCGAATCCTGATGCAACTTGTTGCGGAAGGGCGGGCTCATCACCCGGCGCGCCGCATGGTCCCAGTCCTTATTGAAATATTCGCTCTCGTCGAGCGTCAAATGCTGGATCAGCGGCTCGCCGAACACCCGCATGCCTTTCTGGCGCGCCCGGCGAATGGCTTCATGGGCCTGCTCGCAGGAGACATGCACGACATAGAGCGGCACGCCGGCCATGTCGGCGATCATGATGGCGCGGTTGGTCGCCTCGCCTTCCACTTCCGGCGGCCGCGAGTAGGCGTGCCCTTCGGGGCCGTTATTGCCGGCGGCCAGCAGCTTCTGCGACAGGGCGGCAACCACGTCGCCATTCTCGGCATGAACCAGCGGCAGCGCGCCAAGATCGGCGCAGCGCTGGAACGACGAATACATCTCGTCGTCGTCGACCATCAGCGCGCCCTTGTAGGCCATGAAGTGCTTGAACGAGGTGATACCCTTGTCGACGACGGTGGCCATCTCGTCGAACACCTGCTTGCCCCACCAGGTGATCGCCATATGGAAGGAATAGTCGCAGGAAGCTTTCGAGGTCTTGTTGTCCCACATCTGCAAGGCCTCGAGCAGCGACTGCTGCGGCGACGGCAGGCAGAAATCGACAACCATGGTGGTGCCGCCGGCGAGGGCGGCGCGCGTGCCGCTCTCGAAATCGTCGGCCGAATAGGTGCCCATGAACGGCATTTCGAGATGGGTGTGCGGATCGATGCCCCCCGGCATCACATAGCAGCCGGTGGCGTCGAACTCGTGGTCGCCATGCAGGTCCGGGCCGATGGCGATGATCTTGCCGTGCTTGAACAACACGTCGGCCTTCCAGGTGCGATCGGCGGTGACGATGGTGCCGTTCTTGATGACTTTGGACATTTTTTTGTTCCCTTGTTCTCTTCGCGCTTCTTGGTGAGCGGCTTTCGGAATCTTGGTTTCTAGCTCACTCCACAATCACCGCTGTCTCCACCACCGCGTGGAACAGCACGTCGGCGCCGGCCGCCGCCCAGTCCTTGGAGATCTCTTCGGCTTCGTTGTGCGACAGCCCGTCGACGCAGGGGCACATCACCATCGCCGTCGGCGCGACGCGGTTGATCCAGCAGGCGTCATGGCCGGCGCCGGAGACGATGTTGCGATGCGTATAGCCCAGGCGCTCTGCCGCATCCCGCACAGCCTTGACGCAGCCCGCGTCGAAGGTGACAGGATCGAAATGGCCGACCTGGTCGATTTGATATTGGATGTCGAGCGCTTCGCAGATTGTGTCGATGCCTTCGCGGATGCGCCCGTCCATGGCGTCGAGCACCTCCTTTTCCGGAGAGCGGATGTCGATGGTGAACACGGTGTGGCCGGCGATGATGTTGCGCGAGTTCGGATAGACCTCCATGTGGCCGACCGCGCCGACGGCGTCGGGCTGATAGTCCATGGCAATCTCGTGCACCAGCTCGATTACCCGCGCCATGCCGAGCCCGGCATTGCGGCGCTTCGGCATCGGCGTCGAGCCGGTATGCGCCTCCTTGCCGGTCAGCGTCACCTGCAGCCATTTCAGCCCCTGGCCATGGGTGACGACGCCGATGTCGATGCCCTCGTCCTCGAGGATCGGGCCTTGCTCGATATGCAGCTCGAAGAAGGCGTGGATCTTGCGGTCACCGACTTTCTCGGTGCCTTTCCAGCCGATGCGTTCGAGCTCCTCGCCGAACTTCTTGCCGTCCTTGTCGACATGCGAATAGACATCGACCTGGTCGAGGACGCCGGCGAAGACGCCGGATGCCATCATCGCCGGCGCAAAGCGCGCGCCTTCCTCGTTCGTCCAGTTGGTGACGACGATCGGATGTTTGGTCTTGATGTCGAGCTCGTTCAGCGACCGCACGATCTCCAACCCGCCGAGCACGCCGAGCACGCCGTCATACTTGCCGCCGGTCGGCTGGGTGTCGAGATGGCTGCCGACATAGACCGGCGGCAGATCGGGCTCGGTGCCTTCGCGGCGGGCAAACATCGTGCCCATCTCGTCGACGCCCATTTCGAGCCCCGCCGCCTCGCACCAGCGCTTGAACAGATGCCGCCCCTCGCCGTCCGCGTCGGTCAGCGTCTGGCGATTGTTGCCGCCGGCAATGCCGGGGCCGATCTTCGCCATCTCCATTATCGAATCCCACAAACGGTCTGAATTGATTCGCAGATTCTCGCCGGGAGCGGCCATTCAAGTTCCTCTCATCTCTTCGCATACAGGGCGACGGTTCCCGTCGCCGCCCTATAGGTTGTGGAGTATCTAGTCCACCGCCCTCAGCACTTCACGCACATGGTCGATCAATTCGTTGATCTGGCCCTTGGTGATGATCAGCGGCGGCGACAGCGCGATGATGTCGCCGGTGGTGCGGATCAGGGCGCCGCGCTCGAACGCCTTGACGAAGGCCGAGAAGGCACGCTTGGTCGGACTGCCGGGAATGGGCGCCAGCTCGATCGCGCCGATCAGGCCGATGTTTCTGATATCGATGACGTTCGGCTCGCCCTTCAGCGAATGCAGCGCGTCTTCCCAATACGGCGCCAGTTCCTCGCCGCGGGTCAGCAGCCCCTCTTCCTTGTAGGTGTCGAGCGTGCCGAGGGCTGCCGCACAGGCGATCGGATTGCCCGAATAGGTGTAGCCGTGGAAGAATTCGATCATATGCTCGGGGCCGGTCATGAAAGCGTCGTGGATTTCCTTCTTGACGAACACCGCGCCCATCGGGATGACGCCGTTGGAGACGCCCTTGGCGGTCGTCATAATATCGGGCGTGACGCCGAAATAGTCGGCGGCGAACGGCGTGCCGAGGCGGCCGAAGCCGGTGATGACCTCGTCGAAGATCAGAAGGATGCCGTGCTTGGTGCAAATCTCGCGCAGCCTCTCGAGATAGCCCTTCGGCGGCAGGATAACGCCAGTGGAACCGGCTACCGGCTCGACGATGACGGCCGCGATGGTCGACGCATCATGCAGCGCGACGATGCGCTCCAGCTCGTTGGCCAATTCCGCGCCATGCTCGGGCACACCCTTGGTGAACGAGTTCTTCTCCGGCAGATGCGTGTGCGGCATGTGGTCGACGCCGCCAAGCAGCGTGCCGAACATCTTGCGATTGGTGACGATGCCGCCGACCGAGATGCCGCCGAAATTGACACCGTGATAGCCGCGCTCGCGGCCGATCAGGCGGGTGCGTGAGCCCTCGCCTTTGGCGCGGTGATAGGCGATCGCCATCTTCAGCGCGGTCTCGACCGATTCCGAACCGGAATTGGTGAAGAACACATGGTCCATGCCCTTCGGCGCCAGGTCGACCAAACGGTTCGCCAGTTCGAAGACGATCGGGTGGCCCATCTGGAACGCCGGCGCATAGTCGAGTTCGGCGGCCTGGCTCTGGATCGCCTCGGTGATCTTCGGCCGGCAGTGGCCGGCATTGACGCACCACAGGCCGGCGGTGCCGTCGAGAACCTTGCGCCCGTCGCTCGTCGTGTAATGCATGTCCTTGGCTGACACCATCATGCGAGGCGCCTGCTTGAACTGCCGGTTTGCCGTGAACGGCATCCAGAATGCGCTGAGATCGTTCGGCGTGACTTTCAGCCGGTTGGACATGACCAAGGCTTCCCCTTGTAACCTGTTTCGGTGCGGCTAACGCTTGGTCTTCCCGACACTTGGTCTCTGCTGCGTTTTCGTGCTACGCAAATTTTTGACCGGTTGGACAAACGTTAGCACCGCCCTGTCGGCGGTCAAGGGATTACTAGCGGAAATGCGGCAGCTGAAGCGCGCTCCACAGGCAGGAGAAAAACTGGTCCAGAGAATTGGTCCAGACGACCCTCGCGGCAATGTCCTGCGGGGATGACGATTGGCATGGACACCCCCGCCCCTCGCCGCACCCGCATTCAGCAGGAAAAACGCGAGCTGATCCTGGAGGCGGCGCTCGAGGTCTTCTCAACCAACGGCTTTCGCGGCTCGACCATCGACCAGATCGCCGAAGCCGCCGGCATGTCGAAGCCGAACCTGCTCTACTATTTCCGCCGCAAGGAGGACATCCACGAGACGCTGATGCAGCGGCTTCTGGACACCTGGCTGGCGCCGCTGCGCGAACTCGACGACATCGGCGATCCCTTGACCGAATTGCGCAGCTACATCAGGCGCAAGCTCGAAATGGCGCGCGATTTCCCTAGGGAAAGCCGGCTGTTCGCCAACGAGATCCTGCAGGGCGCGCCGCGCATCATGCCGATGCTGGAAGGCGAGTTGAAGACGCTGGTCGACGAGAAGGCCGCCGTCATCAAAGGCTGGATGCGCGCCGGCAAGATCGCCCGCACCGACCCCTGGCACCTGATCTTCTCGATCTGGGCGACGACGCAGCACTATGCCGATTTCGACGTTCAGGTCCGCGCCGTGCTCGGCCCCAACCGAGGCGGCGACGGCCGCTTCGAGGACGCCGCAAGGTTTCTCGAGCAATTGTTCATCGACGGGCTGAAGCCGAAAAGCTGACCTCGATAGTTCAGGCGCTGCGCCGCTCGGCGGCAAGCGCCAGGTGCTGACCTGCGACGGCGGTCTGCGATTTGCAGCGTAAGTGCGCACGGTTGCAGACGAAGGCTCAATCGGACGTCAGGCCGGGCCAGAAGGCCAGCGCCATTAGCCCGGCGATAATGGCATACCAGACCGCCGTATGGGTTGCCTTCATGATCGGCCGCCCCACTTCCCGTGCCCGGTTCGGATGCAGGGGGTCATACATGACCTTTACCGCCGCTCCGACCGAACCAGTCATGTTATTGACCGGCAAATGCGATTCAAAGCGCCAGATCTTGCCGAGGCGATCGGCGAATTCGATGGTCGGCGTCCTGGGCGAGTCGTCCGACATCTTTATCTCCACCACCTTGCCTGTCACATAGACGCGACGGTGCCGAAGCACGAGATCGCCATAGGTGTGGGGAACGACAAGCACCAGGAAAAAGAGACCGCAGACGAAGCACCAGAGTTGGATATCGCTCGGAAAATAGCCGAATGTTTCGGCAAGCGCCCGAAGCGGCGAGAGCGCGAGGTGAAAGGCCTGCGAAACGCTTCCCCAGAAGCTATTCCAGCTTTGCTCCATAAAGGCTCCGACAAGCGAAACTGAGCCAATCATACGAGGCAATCGCAACGGAGCGATTAATGCGCAGATGACAATTCATACCATATCGGCTGCGCGATTCTCCTTAAAGCGCCTGGCCCATCAGCGCTAGGAATCCTCCGGTCAGCGCGACATTGCCGACAAAGCCGTTGATGCGGGACGCGCGCTCGGGTCCCTGATGATCCCAGAAATTATGGAACATCGGGGTGGCGACGACAAGGAACAGCACCAGGCACAGAGCGGCGGCAGCGGTCCAGACACCTGATATCACCAGCGCTCCGGAAACGATCTGCAGGACGATCCCCAGCCACAGCATCAGCCGCGCCTGCGGCACGCCGCGTGTCGTCATCATCTGGGTCAGGAAGCCTGCATTCTGGATATTGCGCAGGCCGGCAAAGACGAACGCCCCACCAAGCAGCAGGCGGGCGGCAAGAAGAATCTCATTCTCAAAATTCGACAACATGCTCTTGATCCCAAAGCAAAAAGAGACGCGCGGCGTAAAGGCCGCGCGTCAGGTCCGTCCGCTCAAGCGGCCTTGGCCGCCGCTACCGGATGAATGGCGTGGAAGGGAACGCAGAGCCGATTCCAGGTGTTGATCATGCCGATCGCGACGGACAGCTTGACCAGTTCCTCTTCTGAGAAGTGCTCGAGCGTTTTTGCGTAGAGATCGTCCGACACGCCGCTGTCGGCGATCTTCGTCACCGCGTCGGTCCAAGCGAAGGCAGCGCGTTCGCGCTCGGAAAACAGCGGCGATTCCTTCCAGGCAGAGACGAGATAGAGCCGCTGTTCGGTCTCGCCGTCGTGGCGCGCCTCGCGGCTGTGCATCTCGACGCAATACGAACAGCCATTGATCTGCGACGCCAGCAGCTTGATCAGGTGCAGCAGGCTTGCCTCCAACCCGCATTCGTCGACCGCCTTGTTGAGCGCCGACACAGCTTTCATGATTTCCGGCGCCGCGCCGAAGAATTGCAGCCTCTGCTTCATCGTCATTACCTTTCACGCTTGCTTGGTTGAACTGGATTTCTGCGGTCGCTGATGGCGCTCGACAAAGGCGCAGTTCGCGGCGACTGAACGGGGGTCGGCATCGCTCCTATATCCCGCCACGATGTCGGACAGCCGGGCCTCGGCGAGGGCGGCGCGATAGGCGCGCTCCGCCTTCAGCATCGCGACGCTGATGCCGCAGGGTTTGACATAGACCGAGGCATCGAGCCTGGCCGGCCCGCGCTGACGGATTTCGCCGCAGCGGAAGGCCGGCTCGCGTCCTTCCACGGCGAGCACGATGTCGAGCAGCGTTATGCGCTCAGCCGGCCGCGCCAGCCGGTAACCCCCCGATGGGCCGGGCACCGATTCCAGGATGCCCGACGCCGTCAGCGCGTTGAGATGCTTGAGGAGATAGCTCGGCGACAGGCCGAACGCTTCAGCCATGGCAGCACCCGGCATGGTCGCTGCGCCTTCGACGCCGGCGAGCATGGTGGCGCAGTGGATGGCCGCTTCGACGCCCTCGCCCAGCTTCATTGTGCTGATCTCCAATTCATGGATATATCTTATCGTGGATAAATTTTATCCGCAATACGAAATCGAGAGTCTCTCGACTGTGAATGGGATGGCTGCCCTGCCCGCGATTTTATCCGATCGATGGAGCCGCCCCTCATTGCCCTGCCGGGCATTTCTCCCCGTAGAACGGGGAGAAAGACGCCGGCATCGAAGTTTTCGCCAATCTCCAGCGTTGCAGAATAGAGAGCCAAGGCCGCGGCCAGCGGGCTTCTCCCCGTTTACAGGGAGAAGGTGCCGGCAGGCGGATGAGGAGCAGCGCCGACCTCAACGGCTGCACTGCTAAAGCGCCACCGACAGTGCTCCCACACGGTGTGAGAGATAAGAAAGGTCGCCCCGTCCGCCCCTATTCCGCCGCTACCTTCGCCATCGGGTTGTTCGGATGCGTCGTCCAGTTGGCGTAGACCGGCGACACCGGTCTGCCGGTGCGCTGGTCGATCACGCCGGCCGCCAGCGGCTCCATGGTGATGCAGTTCTCCACCGGGCAGACATTGACGCAGAGATTGCAGCCGACGCATTCAGCTTCGATCACTTCGAAATGCCTGACGCCATCGACGATTGCGGTGATTGCCTGGTGCGCAGTGTCCTCGCAGGCGATGTGGCAGCGGCCGCATTTGATGCAGGCCTCCTGGTCGATATGCGCCTTGGCGATGTAATTGAGGTTGAGATACTGCCAGTCGGTGACGTTGGGCGTGGCGCGGCCGACGATGTCGTCGAGCGAGGTATGGCCCTTCTCGTCCATCCAGTTTTCCAGGCCGGCGATCATCTCCTGCACGATCTTGAAGCCATAGGTCATCGCCGCCGTGCACACCTGCACATTGCCGGCGCCGAGCGCCATGAATTCGGCAGCGTCGCGCCACGTGGTGATGCCGCCGATACCGGAGATCGGCAAGCCATGCGTTTCCGGATCGCGGGCGATCTCGGCCACCATGTTCATGGCGATCGGCTTCACCGCCGGGCCGCAATAGCCGCCATGCGAACCCTTGCCGTCAATCGTCGGCTCCGGCGCGAAACTATCGAGATTGACGCCGGTGATCGAATTGATGGTGTTGATCAGCGACACCGCGTCTGTGCCGCCGGCAAGGGCGGCCCGCGCCGGCTTGCGTATGTCGGTGATGTTGGGCGTCAGCTTGGTGATAACAGGCATGCGGGTGTTGGCCTTGCACCAGCGCACCACCATTTCGATGTATTCCGGCACCTGGCCGACGGCAGCACCCATGCCGCGTTCCGACATGCCGTGCGGGCAGCCGAAATTGAGCTCGATGCCGTCGGCCCCCGTCTCCTCGACCCCCGGCAGAATCGCCTTCCACGCATGCTCCTCGCAAGGCACCATCAGCGAGACGACGATGGCGCGGTCGGGCCAGTCCATCTTGACCTGCTTTATCTCGCGCAGATTGACCTGCAGGTCGCGGTCGGTGATCAGCTCGATATTGTTCAAACCGAGCAGGCGGCGATCGGCGCCCCAGATCGCGCCGTAACGCGGACCGTTGACGTTGACCACCGGCGGACCTTCTTCGCCGAGCGTCTTCCACACCACGCCGCCCCAGCCCGCCTTAAAGGCGCGGATGACGTTGTAGGCCTTGTCGGTCGGCGGCGCCGAAGCAAGCCAGAACGGATTCGGCGATTTGATGCCGACGAAATTGTTGCGAATGTCTGCCATGCTCATGCCCTCCCGTTCGAGGTCAGTGCCCGGTGGATCGATTCGGCCGCGTCGCGGCCCTGTGCGACGGCGGAGACTGTCAGGTCGTCGCCGCCAAAGATGCAGTCGCCGCCGGCCCAGACATTGGCCAGCGAGGTGCGGCCTTCGGCATCGACCTTGATGCGGCCAGCTTCCAAAGCAAGCAAGGCACCGCTGCCGTTGAGCGCAGCCGGGACAAAACTCTGGCCGATCGCCTTGAACACCTGGTCGGCGGTAAGCGTCAGCCGCTCGCCGGTGCCGACGAGCTTGTCGCCATCCATCGCCGTATATTCGAGCTCGATGCCCGACACCTTGCCGCCTTCGGTAATGACCCGCTTCGGCTGCAGCCAGTGACGGATGATGACGCCGTTGGCGGCAGCCAGATCCTGCTCGAATTCCGAGGCGTTCATGTGCTCCTGGCCGCGCCGGTAGCAGATCGTCACCTCTTCGGCGCCGAGCAGCTTCGATTGCACCGCCGCGTCGATCGCCGTCATGCCGCCGCCGATGACGACGACGCGCCGGCCGACCGGCAGGCTGGCAAGATCGCTCGCCTGGCGAAGCTCCGCAATGAACTCCACCGCATTGGTGACGCCCTGCGCCTCCTCGCCGTCGGCGCGTAGCGCGTTGACGCCGCCAAGCCCCATGCCGAGAAACACCGCGTCGTAGTTCCTGGTCAGGTCCGAGAGTTGGTAGTCACGGCCGAGCGCCTTGCCGTTCTGGATGTCGATGCCGCCGATCGACTGGATATAGTCGACCTCGGCCTGGGCGAAATTGTCGATGCTCTTGTAGGCGGCGATGCCGTATTCATTGAGGCCGCCGGCTTTCGGACGGGCTTCCAGGATGGTCACGTCGTGACCGTGGCGGGCGAGCCGATGAGCGGCGGCAAGCCCGGCCGGTCCGGCGCCGACGACGGCGACCGTCTTGCCGGTCGGGGCGGCGCGCGGGTAAAACTGCTTATTCTCAGCCATGGCGACATCGGTGGCGTAGCGCTGCAGTCGGCCGATCTGCACCGGCTTGCCTTCCGCCACTTCGCGCACGCAGACTTCCTCGCACAGCGTCTCGGTCGGGCAGACGCGGGCACACATGCCGCCCAAAATGTTCTGGTCGAAAATCGTCTTTGCCGAGCCGATCGGATTGCCTGTCGAGATCTGGCGGATGAACAGCGGGATGTCGATCGAGGTCGGGCATGCGTTCATGCACGGCGCGTCATAACAGAAATAGCAGCGATCGGACTCGACCAGCGCCTCGTGATGATCGAGCGGCGGATGCAGGTCGGAAAAATTATCCGCATATTGTTCAGGCGAAAGCCGGCCGCCGGCAATGCCCTGCTTGAAATGACCAGTCGCCATTCCGCTTCCCCATTCTTGTGGTTTTGCCGAAGGCTAACACGTTTTGTTTTTTTATCAATTGGTCAATTTTCAGCCAAGTTGCTGAAAACGCTTAATAAAAATATGATAATTGTAGTCATGTTTTCGAGGTGTGCGAGCGATCACGACGCAGACAGGAGGCCCATTCCGGAGGCACGGCCATGGATAGACCTGATCTCGTTCGCGACAAGTTCCTGCAGCCGCCACAGGTTGCGGTCGCGAATGCCGAATTCTTCCAGATGATAGACGGTGTTGTAGAGATATTCGGCGCCCGACCCGACATGCCCGCACGCCCGCGCCAGCACTTGCGCTACCCTCTCCAGCGGCTGTTTGAGCGACGTCCCCCTGCCGGTCACACCGACCCAGAAGCCCAGCGCCCGCAGTGAACCTTGAGCCGTACGCACCGGAAGCCATCTGACCGAGCCGACGCTCTCGTGATCGTCGATCTCGCGCCGCAACAGTCTTTCGATCTGCAGCGGCTTTTCTCCCTCCGGCAAGCGGTAGATCACACCATCGCATCGCCCACCTCGTTCGAGCGCCATCATTAGTCCCGGTTGCGCAGCGCTGCCGCGCCAGCGAGCGATGTCGAGGCAGAAGGACCGATGCCAGCCGAAAGCGGTGGCGCGCTGTCGTTCGACGGACTCGAAAGCCGGCTTCCAGATCAGCGAGCCATAGGCGTACACCCACAAGGGGCCCGCGTCTGCTTCATCAGAAAGCCGCGACGCGAGGGTTTGGAAATCCTCATCGTTCAGTTGCGTCCAACTGCCATCGGGACCGGGATCGGCCTCCTCCCGATGGCATAGCGCGACAAGCTCCGGCGTAAGCGACATTAGGCGCATGAATCGACACCCCCTTACGCAGCAAAGTCGAAAACCGAGACACGCGCAAGATTGCGAATGAGGCGCACCTTGCCGTCATCGATTTCTGGCCCAGATGTCGGATTTCCGTCGCCAAGATCGTCCTAGGATGGATCAAACCACAATCCACAACTGGAAACGCAAGGAGCACGACAATGCCAAAGTCCCCGATGCCCTTCTTCTGGTACGAACTGATGACCACCGACCTCGACGCCGCCGAGGCCTTCTATACAATTGTGGTCGGCTGGACGGCGCAGCCCTTCGATGGCGCGCCAGGCATGCCGCGTTATATCGTCATGAATGTCGGCGAGCGCGGCGTTGGCGGGCTGATGGCGCAGCCGGACGAAGTGCGCAAGATGGGTATGCCGCCGGCCTGGGTCGGTTACATCCACACCAGGGATGTCGATGCCTCGACAAAATCGTTGAAGGAAGCTGGCGGTACGGTTCACCGCGAACCCGATGACATTCCGGGCGTCGGCCGCTTTGCCGTCGTCGCTGATCCGCAAAGCGCGGCCTTCAACTTCCTGCAGCCGATTGGCCCCGACCAGCCGCCGCTACCATCGACGACACCCGGCAACATTGGCTGGCATGAGCTCTACACGTCCGACTGGAAGGCGGCGCTCGATTTCTATTCCAGCCAGTTCGGCTGGACCAAGGGCGACGCCATGGACATGGGTCCGATGGGCACATACCAGCTCTTTGCCTTCGACGGCGAACCTATCGGCGGCATGATGAACAAGCCCGAGCAGATTCCCGTGCCGGTCTGGCAGTTCTATTTCAACGTTCCGGCCATCGACGCAGCGGCCAAGCGCGTGACCGATAATGGCGGCAAGATCCTGATGGGCCCGATGGAGGTCCCCGGCGGCGGCTGGATCGTGCAGTGCACGGATCCGCAAGGCGCTCATTTCGCGCTGATGGCGCCGGTGCGGTAGGCGTCCTGACCGACCGAGTGCTGCCGCTGGATCATTCCAGCGTCAGCACCGCAACTTTGAGACCGGGCGCCGCTGAGTTGGACGGTCGCGGCACCCGCCGCAAGCTTGAAACGCACGCTTTTGCAAATGCCAGGACAGGTTTTCACGCCGCTGAAATCGACCGAGCGAACGGCATGGCCTGAATTGCCTCAGGGCGCGCAAAGTCATTCCGGCGCCAGCACCGCAATCTTAACGGTCTCTTTCTTGGCGCCGCTCAGCTGGATGGTCGCCGGGCCGGCGGCCAGCTTGAAGCGCACGCTCTTGCGGATCCCCGGACAGGTCTTCATACCGCTGAAAGCCGCCAACTTCACGGCTTTGCCGTCCTGAACGACATCGATCCAAGCCTCATCAGACAGGCTGATCTGGAGCTCTCCCTCAGGGGGCACGGCCACGCTTGCCGTCGCGCCGAATGTACCGGCTGCCGGCGCGCGTTCCGGCGGAACGGTGAAGCTGATCGTGTCGACCGGCGCCAACGCCACATCTGCAGCCTCGCCGACCGAAAGGTCAGCCCCGGGCTGCGCGGCGGGCGCTGCCGCAAACAGGGCCTCCTCGCGCGTCACCGGCCATTTGAAAGCAGCACAGCCGGCGTCGTCGGCCATGGCGACGCTGGTGCCTGCAAGGGTGGCGAACAGGCTGACGAGGACTTTTCTCATGGCAAACGGAACCCACATGGTTTGGAGTGTCTGGCTATCAATACAACTATAGCGATCTGAATGCAACCCTAGCGAGAATAGATACGAGGAGCATTCTAATCACCGATTGTTGATGGCAGGCCATGCGAAGTGAATGGTCCCTTGCCGGGCGATAATCTATGGCCGGTTCGGGGTAAAATGGCGTTTGGATGAAGCTTTTCGACGGCCTTGCCAGATATCAGCCGCAGGCGCTGGGCGTTCTGCGCATCATGACCGCGTTGCAGTTCATCGAGCACGGCACACAGAAATTGTTCAATTTCCCGGTCAGCGAACACGCCGGCACCCTGAGCGGCCTATCGCTGACCGCGGGCATCCTCGAATTCGTCGGCGGCATCCTGCTGGTATTGGGCCTTTTCACCAGGCCGGTCGCATTTCTTCTCAGCGGCGAAATGGCGATCGCCTATTTCATGGCGCACATGCCGCGCGATTTCTTCCCGGTCAACAATGGCGGCGACGCGGCAATCTCCTTCTGTTTCATCTTTCTCTATCTGGTGTTTGCCGGTCCCGGCGCCTTGGCGCTGGACAACCGCCGCAGCGCCTGAGCCGCCACCAGCGGCGCCTTTACCCCCGCATCCGCTCGAGATTCGCGTCGAACAGCGGTGTCGGCTGCACGCGCGCGGGATAGCGCTTACCCAAGAGCTCGATCTCGAAACCGTCGGCCTCGTCGGCGATTTCCTTCGGCACGTAGCCCATAGCCACGGACGTCTTCGAATGATGTGCGTAGCCGCCTGACGTCACCCAGCCGCGCACGGCGCCGTCGAACCAGATCGGTTCGTCGCCGATGACGTCGGCGTCTGCCGTATCAACGACAAAGGCGCGCAGCCGCAGCTTGCCGCCTTGCTGGCGCTCAGCCAGTGCAGCCTGCTTGCCGATGAAATCGGTTTCTTTCCCGTAGGCGACGAAACGGTCGAGCCCGGCCTCAAGCGGACCATAGGTCGGCCGGTATTCGCGCGCCCACGAGCCGTAGTTCTTCTCCAGCCGCAGCGCATTGAGCGCGCGCGAGCCGAACAGACCGATGCCGAATTCTTCGCCAGCCGCCATCAGGGTCTGGTACGCGGCACGCTGATATTCCGGCGCCACCCAGATCTCGTAGCCGAGATCGCCGGTGTAGCTGACTCGGCCGACCAGGCACGGCGCCATGCCGATATCCACCTTGCGGATGGCCATGAATGGAAACGCCGCATTCGACACATCCGCCCGCGTGACTTTTGCCAGCACGTCCCGTGCCCTCGGCCCGGCAATCGACAGGCCAGTCAGTCTCGCCCCCAGCGCCTCGATATGGACCGAGCCATCTTGCGGCAGATGCGCCTCGAACCAGCGCATGTGATACTCCTCGGCAATGCCGGAACCGGCGAGGAACCAGCCCTCCCCGTTGGAATTGGGGCTGCCGAGATTGGCCAGCGAGAAATCGCCGATCAGCCTGCCGTCTTCTTTCAGCATCGGCGCCAGCGTCATGCGGCCGGGCTTTGGCAGCTTGCAGGCAAGCAGGCGGTCGAGCCAGGCCGCCGCACCCTCGCCTGTCACCCTGTATTTGGCGAAGGACGAAATTTCCGACAGGCCGACACTTGTCCGCACCGTCTTCACCTCTTTTGCGACATGCTCGAAATCGCTTGAGCGCCGCCACGAGAACTCGTCCCTGACGCCCTCGGGCGCATACCACAGCGGCACTTCCAGCCCGTAGGCCACGCCCCATTGCGCGCCCTTAGCCGACAATAGGTCGTAGACCGGCGTGGTCTTGAGCGGCCGCCCGGCAGGCAGCTCCTCATTGGGGAAGCGGATGGAAAAACGCCGCGAATAATTCTCGCGCACCTTGGCGTTGGTGTAGGCCATCGTTGCCCAGTCGCCGTAGCGCGAGACATCCATCGCCCAGATGTCGGCGCCGGGATCGCCTTCGATCATCCAGTTCGACAGCGCCAGGCCAACACCGCCGCCCTGCGAAAAGCCGGCCATGACGCCGCAGGCGACCCAGAAGCCCGGCAGGCCGCGCACCGGCCCGACCAGCGGGTTGCCGTCGGGCGCGAAGGTGAAGGGGCCGTTGATGATCTGCTTGATGCCGGTGTTCTGGAAGGCCGGAAAATGGCGGAAGCCGACTTCCAGCGATGGCGCGATGCGGTCGATGTCAGGCTCCAGCAGTTCGTGGCCGAAAGTCCACGGCGTGGAAAATTCGGACCATGGCTTGTTGGCCTTCTCATAGGTGCCCATCAGCATGCCGCCGCGCTCCTGGCGCAGATAGAGCTCGCCGTCGAAATCGACCGCATGGATGATCTCCGTGCCGGTCTTCTGGTTCCAGGCGGCAACCTCCGGCATGTCCTCGGTGATCAGGTACATGTGCTCCATGGCCAGCACCGGCAGTTCCAGCCCGACCATGCGGCCGACCTCGCGCGCCCACAGGCCGCCAGCGTTGACGACATGCTCGGCCACCACCTCGCCCTTGTTGGTGATGACGCGCCACAGCCCGTCGGCGCGGCGCACGATGTCCTCGACCTTGGTGAAGCGCTCAACCTCGGCGCCGAGCTTCCTCGCGGCCTTGGCATAGGCGTGGGTGACTCCCGATGGATCGAGATGGCCATCCTCCTTGTTGCGGACGGCGCCGACGAACTGCTTCGGGTCGAGCAGCGGCATCAGCTCGGCCGCCTCATCAGGCGAAATCTCCTCGAGGTCGATGCCGAGATAGCGGCCCTTGGCGACGACGCCGCGCAGCCAGTCGAGCCGCGCCTCGGTCGCCGCCAGAAGCACGCCGCCGGTCAGGTGGACGCCGGTCGCCTGGCCCGACAGCTCCTCGATCTCCTTGTAGAGCGAGATCGTGTATTTCTGTAGCTTGGCGACATTGGGGTCGCCATTGATCGTGTGCATGCCGCCGGCCGCATGCCAGGTCGAACCGGAGGTCAGCTCGTCACGCTCCAGAAGCACGATGTCGGTCCAGCCGTGACGGGCGAGATGGAACAGCACGGAACAGCCGACGACGCCTCCGCCAATGACCACGACCTTTGCATGCGATTTCATGGGTTTTCTCGTTATTTCAGGGAGTTGGAGGGGAACGATGAATCGGGGCGGGAGGAGCCAAGCCACACGAGCGCAAGCCTTCGACCATCATGGCTCGCCTTGCCCGATCGCTTCCTTGCGCCTGGCCACATACACCTCCAGCGCCTCGCGCACGGAAATATCCATCGCCGGTTCGACATGATCTTCCAGCGCTTTCTTCCACAGCCGCGTCGCCCGCGCCGTGGCGTCGAGCCCGCCGGTCTCCTGCCACGCCTCGTAGTTCTGCCAGTTGGAGAGCATCGGCTGGTAGAAGGCGGTGGCGTAGCGCTCCAGCGTGTGCGGCTCGCCGAAGAAATGGCCGCCGGTCGGCACCGCACCCAGCGCCTCGACGGCGAGTTCCGCCTCGTTGACTTCGATTGGGCGCAAAAACTCCATCATGTGCTGGATCATCTCGACGTCGATGATGAACTTTTCGAACGACGCGGTCAGTCCGCCCTCCTGC
The DNA here is from genome assembly GCF_055811755.1 of Mesorhizobium sp. WSM4840. NCBI lineage: Bacteria > Pseudomonadati > Pseudomonadota > Alphaproteobacteria > Hyphomicrobiales > Phyllobacteriaceae > Mesorhizobium > Mesorhizobium sp. WSM4840. The sequence goes on along the minus strand of NZ_JBVVQD010000004.1, from coordinate 64,240 downwards.
CAGCCGGCTGCGTGGTAGACGAGGTTGCCGTGGCCGAGCACCGCGCCCCACAGCGCCATCAGCGTCTCATAGGCGCCTTGCGCGTCGGCGGCGTTGGAGGCCGAGCCCGGCGTCGTCCGGTACGGCAGTCCATAGCGCCGTGCCAACTGCCCGGAGGCGATGTTGGCCTTGGTGTTCTCCGGCGTGCCGAAGGCCGGCGCGCCCGACTTCATGTCGACATTGGAGGTGAAGGCGCCATACATGACCGGGGCGCCGGGGCGGACAAGCTGCGTCAAGACCACGCCGAACAGTGCCTCGGCGTTCTGTTGTGCCAGCGCGCCGGCAAGCGTAACCGGGCTCATCGCCCCCATCAGCGTGAACGGCGTCACCGCGACCGATTGGCCGAACTCGGCCATGGTCATCAGCCCTTCAGCCATCATCTCGTCGAAGCGGCGCGGCGAGTTGACCGAGATGATGGTGGTGACGCCGGGATCGTCGCGCATCTGATCGAGCGTCAGTCCGCGCGCGATTGCCATCATTTCGATGCCGTCCAGCGCCCTGCCGCGGCCGATCGCCGAGACGTGAAAACTTTTGTCGGTCAGCGTCAGATTGGCGAAATAGGTGTCGAGGTGGCGGGAATTGGCCGGCAGTTCCACCGGGGCGCAGACCTGGTTGCCCAGCATGTGTACGCAGTTGAAATGCTGCGCCAGCCGGGTGAGATCACAATAGTCGCGCAGGTTTCCGGCGCGGCGGCCGCGTTCCATGTCGTGCACATTGGGAGGTCCGGCGACGAGCGTAAAATTGATGGTGTTGCCGCCGAGATGAACGGCACGGACCGGGTTGCGCGGCGTCAGCGCGTAGCTCGACCGCGTCGTCCCCAGTGCCTGATCGACCATGCCGCGGTCGATGCGGACAGTCATCGACGCATGATCGACCTTGGCCCCGGCCTTTTCGAACAGCGAAAGCGCCCGCGGGCTCATCACCTCAATGCCGAAATTCTCCAGAATGTGCATCGACGCCTGATGGATCGCCTCGATCTGGTCGGCCGAGAGCATCGCCATTGGCGGATAGGGATTTGTCACGCGCCGCAGCGGCAGTTGCGGGATGGCGGCCGGCCCTCTGTTGCTGGTTCGCTCAGCGCCGCGCTTGCGTCTCGGTTCGGCCATGCTGCGCATCAAAGCGCCGGCACGACGATCGGGCTGTCAGAAATCCGCCACCCACGGGCGTGATTTTAGCCAAGGCGGCACTTTGGTAGCTTCATGCCGACAAAAGCGACGGAAAACGTCGGAATATCTATCCTAGTTCTGACCCCCCCAAAGCGGCCGATGGGCCGTTAAGGAACGCAGCAAGATTCCTTTTATGTTTTCGGCCTAATCCTGTTCCAATGGGCAGGTCGAGTTTTAGTAAAATTGTAGCAGTTACCGTGCTGCTGGCGCTGTCGGCCTGCGCGACGCCGCCGAACCATATCAACGATGTCTGCGCCGTGTTCGACCAGAATGACGGCTGGTTCGACAACTGGCAGGCGGCGGCCGAACGCGCCGAACAGAAGCACGGGGTGCCGGTTCGCGTGCTGATGGCGACTGTGCGCAAGGAATCCGGCTTCAAGAGCAACGCCAGGCCGCCGCGCACCAAGCTTCTCGGCTTCATTCCCTGGAAACGTGTCTCCAGCGCCACCGGCTTCTCGCAGGCGCTCGACGGCACCTGGGCGCAGTATCAAAGCGAGACCGGCAGCTGGGCGGCGCGCCGCACCAGCTTCGCCGATGCCGTCGATTTCGTCGGCTGGTATCATTCCAAGACCGCAGACACGCTCGGCGTCGCTCGCAACGACACTTACAACCTCTATCTGGCCTATTATCTCGGCTGGACGGCCTATGGCCGCGGGAACCGCGGCGATGCCGGCGTGCAGCGCTATGCGCGGGCCACCGAGCAGATGGCTCGGGATTACGCCGCGCAGCTACGCCAATGCGCGCCTTGATGGCGCCACGGATCTAACCATCCGTCAGCTTCGGCCTTTTGCCGCGTGGACGCTTGGGCGGAGCGCCGGCAAAGCCCGGACCGACGCCCTGCGGCGCGTCTTCCGACACGCCTTCATTGGCGGCATGCTCCTTGTCGAACTTGATCACCGGCTCCATTTTCGCCAGCACGTCGTCGGCAAGCCAGCACAGGCTCATATGGCCATCGCCGAGATTCTTCACCGGCGGCACCTGCGTCTCGCAAAGATTGTCCGGCACCAGCTTCTTGTAGCCGCAGCGCGTCTGGAACGGACAGCCGGTTGGCGGGTTCATCGCCGACGGAATGTCGCCCTCCAGCACGATGTGCTTCTTGATCACGCTGGTGTCGGCGATCGGGATCGCCGACAGCAGCGCCTCGGTATAGGGATGATAGGGCGGCGAAAAGATCTGGTCGGTCGTGCCCTGCTCGACGATATAACCGAGATACATGACGACGACGCGGTCGGCGATGTAGCGCACCACCGACAGGTCGTGGCTGATGAACAGCATCGTCGTCTTGTTCTTGCGCTGGATGTCCATCAGGAGCTCAGTCACCGCCGCCTGCACCGACACGTCGAGCGCCGAGACCGGCTCGTCGGCCACCACCACCTTGGCGTCGCCGGCAAAGGCCCGCGCCACGCCGATGCGCTGCTTCTGGCCGCCGGAAAGCTGGCGCGGCTTGCGGGTCTCGAACGCCCGCGGCAGCTTCACCAGGTCGAGCAACTCCAGCATGCGCTTGCGGCGGTCGGCGACAGTGTTGCCGACATTGAACTTTTCCAGCGTGCGGATGATCTGCGAGCCGACCGTGTGGCTGGGGTTGAGCGTGTCGAACGGATTCTGGAACACCATCTGGATCGACGACACCGTCTCGACGCTGCGGTTCTCGACGCCGGTCGACTGAATTTGCTGGTTGCCGAGCGTCACGCTGCCGGAGCTTGCCGTCTCCAGGCCGAGCAGCACCTTGGCCAGCGTTGACTTTCCGCAACCGGACTCGCCGACGATGGCGACGGTCTCGGATTCGCGTGCCATGAAGGAGATCGTCTCGTTGGCCTTGACGACGCGGCCTTCGCTCGAGCCGAACACCTCGCTGCCGCCGACCTTGTAGTACTTTTTGAGATCCTCGATCTTGAGCACCGGCGCGCCGGGCTCGACGCGCTCGTTGACCTTCTTGGCGCCGGGCGGCAGCGCCTCCCAGTCGATCTCGTTGAAGCGCACGCAGCGCGAAAAATGGCCTTCATGGCCTTCGACCGCGATCATCGGGATTTCGGCGGCGTTGCAGACGCCCTCGACGAAATGGTGGCAGCGGGGGCCGAAATTACAGCCCTTCGGCCGCTCGTGCGGCAGCGGCAATTGCCCCGGGATGGAGATCAGAGGCCGCGAATTCTTGTCGGCGCCGGGCAGCGGGATCGAGCGGAACAAACCCTGCGTGTAGGGATGGCGCATCCGGTCGAAGACGTCCTTGATCTTGCCGGTCTCCACCGCTTCGCCCGAATACATCACCGTGATGCGGTCGCAGGTTTCCAGGATCAGGCCGAGATTGTGCGACACGAAGATCATCGAGGTGCCGAACTTCTCGCCGAGCCCTTTGACCAGGTCGACGATGCCGGCTTCCACCGTCACGTCGAGCGCTGTCGTCGGCTCGTCGAGCAGGAGCAGCGCCGGCTTCGACAGCAGCGCCATGGCGATGACGATACGCTGTTGCTGGCCACCGGAAAGCTGGTGCGGAAACGAGCGCATCATGCGCTCGGGATCGGGCAGCCTGACCGAGCGCACCATTTCCAGCGCGCGTCGATAAGCCTCTTCCTTCGACACCTTGTCGTGGATCAGCGGCACTTCCATCAGTTGCTGGCCGACCTTCATCGCCGGGTTCAGGCTGGCCATCGGCTCCTGGTAGATCATCGCGATCTTGTTGCCGCGGATGGCGCGCAGTTCCTCGTCGGACAGCTCGCCCATGTCCTTGCCCTGGAACTTTATCCGGCCGCCGACGATCTTTCCGATGTTGGAGAGATCGCGCATGATGCCGAGCGACACGGTCGACTTGCCGCAGCCGGATTCACCGACGATGCCCATGGCTTCGCCAGGCATGACCGTGCAGGAGAAGTCCATAACGGCCGGTATCTCACCCTTGCGGGTGAAGAAGGAGATCGACAGGTTCTCGATCTCGATGATCGGCTCGGCGGGATTTCGAACTGCCTCATTCATGGGTCGCTCCAATCCTTGTTCTTCTAAATAGGGTCGAAGACCCGTCCATCAATCTTTCATCGATTGTTCACGCAGCGAGTCGGCCAAAAGGTTCAGCCCCAGCACGAACGACATCAGCGCGATCGTCGGCGGCAGCGCCGGATGGATGAAGGAGCGCAGCAGCCGGCTGGCATCCTTGATCGCGGTGCCCCAGTCCGGGCTCTCGGGCGCCAGCCCCAAGCCGAAATAGCCGAGCGTGCCGAGCAGGATCGTGGTGTAGCCGATGCGCAGGCAGGCGTCGACGATCAGCGGCCCGCGCGCATTGGGCAGGATCTCCCAAAGCATGATGTACCAGGGCGATTCACCGCGCGTCTGCGCCGCCGCAACATAGTCGCGCGTCTTGATGTCCATGGTGAGGCCGCGCACGATACGGAACACGCCCGGGCTGGAGGCGAACACCACCGCCACGAAGATGTTGAGCTGGTTGGGATCGATGTGGATGATCCTGAACGGGTCGGCGTCGAAGACCAGGCCGGCATAGACCCAGCCGCCAATGATCAGCGTCAGTCCCAAGAGGATGTAGAGGCGGTCGGACCGTTTCTTGTAGCGCGTCCAGAACAGCACGCTGAAGAAGATGATCGGGAACAGGAAGAACAGGCCGGCCATCGCATAGGGAATCGGCGTGTCCATGATGCCCGGCGTCACCAGCAGGTAGAACAGGAGGATCACCGGGAAGGCGAGCACCAGGTTGGCGAGGAAGGACAGCACCGTATCGATCTTGCCGCCATAGTAGCCGGCCGGCAGGCCAAGCGTGATGCCGACCATCAGCGCGAAACCGGTCGCCGCCGGCGCGATGATCAGCACGATCTGGCTGCCATAGACCATGCGGCTGAACACGTCGCGGGCGAGCTTGTCGCCGCCGAAGAGGTAGACAAGTCCCGATTGCGGCTCGATCGCGCCCGGCAGCGCATCCTTCATGATCGCCACCTGGGCAAGCGGATTGAAGGGCGAGATGGTCGACGCGAAGATCGCCGTGAACAGCCAGAACAGGCAGATGCCGACGCCGACGATGCCGACGCTGCTGTCGAAGAGCTGACCGTAGAGGCCAAGCCGCTTCTTGTAGGCGAAGCTCGCCCCCATCACCAGGACGAGGGCGATCCAGACCGGCCAGAAACGCGCAAGCACGCCAAGCACCACATTGAAGGCGCCGATATATTCAAGCAGCATCCGCCCGATCCCCTATTGAACTCTGATACGCGGATTGAGAAACGCGTAGCCGACATCGGAAATGAGCTGTGTGATCAGGACGATGAGCACCGAGACCAGCGAGCAGCCGAGCAGAAGATCGATGTCGTTGTTGCCGGCCGCCTCGACCAGCGTGTAGCCGAAGCCCTGATAGCGGAACATCACCTCGACGATGACGACGCCGGTGAGCAGCCAGGGAAATTGCAGCATGATGACCGTGAACGGCGCGATCAGCGCGTTGCGCAGCGCGTGCTTGACCACGACGCTGCCGAAGGAGAGGCCCTTCAGCCGCGCGGTGCGGATATATTGCTGCGTCATCACCTCGACCATCGAGGCGCGGGTCATTCTTGCGATGTAGCCGATGCCGTAGATCGCCAGCGTCATCACCGGCAAGGTGAAGTTGTAGAAGGTGATACCCCGGCTGGCCGAAGCCGCCGAACCGTTCAGCAGGCCGAGCCATGAGGCGAAGATGACGGTAAAAATGACGCCCGACACATATTCGGGCGTCGCCGTCGAGGCGATCGAGGCGACGGACAATGTCCGGTCGGTTCGCGAGCCCTCGCGCATGCCGGCGAGGATGCCGATCAGAAGCGAGATCGGCACCATCACCACAAGCACCCAGAACATCAGGATGCCGGTGGCGCCGAGCGCCGGGAAAAGCTTCGACGCCACCGTCGTCTTGAACTTGGTCGAGCAGCCGAAATCACCCTGCAGCACGCCGGAGAACGTCGGCTCGACAGGATCGTTGCAGAAGGAAAAACGTCGCGCGGGTTTGCCCGTTGCCGGGTCTGTGACCGGCTGTTTGGGCACGATACCCAGCCATTGGCCATAACGGGAGAAGAAATTCTGGCGGTAGCCATGATTGACCAGCCAGCTTTCGAGCTGCTCGGCCGAGGTGTGCATTTCAGTCTGGCTGATCGCCAGCTTTTTCAGATTGGGGTCGAGATTGATCAGGAAGAACACGACCATCGTCAGGCACAGCATCGTCAATGCCATGGTGCCGAGGCGTCGAAGGATGAAAGAGAGCATGGCGGTCCCCCTGCCGGTCTGGTTGGGGTTGAGGCCGGCTTGGAGCCAAATCAGCCGCTATCGGCAGAGCTGGCTGTCAAACGGACCCTCAGAATGCGATCAACCCTGTCTTATTGCACGCCCCCATCCGAAGAGTCCGCGCTTTTCTTGCTGCGCCTACTTTCGGTCTGGAATCATGCATGGCGTGGGTGGAAGGGGCGAACCGCCCCTTCCACGATCGATCCGATCAGGCCTCCTCGTCGAGCCAGACCTTGCCGTAGTCGCGCTCGAAGGTCGGGTGCATGGCGTAGTTCTTAACACCAGCCACCGAGTGACTGTAGAGCTTGCGCCAGTAGGGCTGGATGATGATGCCGGAATCCTGCAGGATCTGCTCGATGTCCTTCATCATCTCCTTGCGCTTGGCGGCGTCGGCGACCGAAAGCGCGGCGTTGAGCTTGGCATCCCATTCGGGATTCGACCAGGCGGTTTCGTTCCAGGCTTCTCCGGTGCGGTAGCCGATCGCCAGAACCTGGACGCCGAGCGGCCGCATGTTCCAGTTGGTCATCGACAGCGGATACTTCGTCCAGTCGTTCCAGAACGTCGAACCCGGCAGCACCGTGCGCTTCACCTTGATGCCGGCGTCGCGCATCTGCGCGGCGATCGCATCGCCGGTATTCTTGTGCCAGTCTTCGTCGACCGTGATCAGCTCGTGCTCGAAATCGGCCTGACCGGCTTCCTCCATCAGCGCCTTCGCCTTGGCCGGATCGCGGGCAATCTTTGGCAGCTCGTAATATTCCGGATGGACCGGGCTGACATGGTGGTTTTCGGCGACAGTGCCGGCATTGCCGTTGCCGAGCTGGAGCACGACAGCGTTGTCGACCGCGAGCTGCAGCGCATTGCGAACCTTCTGGTCGTCATAAGGCTTGTTGGTCACGTTGGTGCGGCAGACGATGGTCGCTGCGGTGACCACCTCGTACTTGACCAGGTCGACACCGTCGAGGATCGACACATAATCGGCCGACGTCTCGAAATTGGTATGGACCTCTCCCGATTCGAAGGCGCTGACCGTGGCTGCGGGATCAGTGCCGTAGTCGATGAACTCGATGCCGTCGAGAAAGACCTCGCCGTCCCACCACTTGTTGTCTTCGCGGCGCTTGTAGACGACTTTTTGGCCGACATCGTAGGAGACGAGTTCGAACGGGCCGGTGCCGATCGGGCAGGCTTTGAAATCACCACCCTTTTCGTCGAAGGTCTTGTGGACGATGAGACCGGGATAGTCGCACACATTGGGGATGAGCGCGATATCCGGCGTGCTGAGCTTCAGCTTGACCGTCAAATCGTCGACCTTGGTGACTGCGCTCTCATCCAGCTTGTCGTCCTTGACCAGCGAGCCGAGACGGCCGGGCATGGAATTGCCTTCGGCCTTCTTGTCGGCCCAACGCTTGAAGTTGAAGATGACGTCGTCCGCGGTGAACGGATCGCCGTTGTTCCAGGTGACGCCCTTGCGCACATGTAGTGTGTACTCGGTGGCATCATCGTTGACGTCCCAGCTCTCAAGCAGGTAGGGGCGGAACGTGTATTCGGTTGTGTACTTGACCAACGGCTCGAGAGCCTGGCGCTCGGCATTGGCGATTTCCGACCAGTCGGCCTTGCGCGGATCCTTCGCATCCTTGATCCACATAGCGACCTTCAATATGCCGCCCTTCTTGCCCTGTACGTCCTGCGCTCTCGCTGGGGTCGGGTCGGCGAGGCCAAGCATACCATAGGCCATCGCCGTGGACGCGCCGAAGACGCTGGCCAAAGCGAGAAACTCGCGGCGATCGACACGTCCGGCCCTGGCTTCTTCGGCCATTGCATGGATGTGATCCGGAACGCGATCGCCATTACTCTTGTAGATTGTCATCACGAACTCCCATTGTTGGCTTTCTGCCTTTTACCATTCCGCATCCGGGCCATGATGTCAAAAACGGCACGGATTGGGAACATGCCAAGGAATGTGCAACTTTGGAAGGGAAGCAGTTCGCGTGATAACGACAGTCTTGGCGCAAAATTGCTATTGCCCGGCAGATTTCGTTCGAATCTCCGGCATCGATTAAACTGAGACATTCACGACAGCGCCGCGCGTCCTGCGGGGCGCGCAATGGACGCTGTATCACTTTGATTTTGCGCATGATCCCTGACCGAAAATCGATTCGGATTTTCGGCGTCATGCGCCAAGCTTGCACAGCGCCAGCGATCCCGGACAGGGTGCCAAACGTCAACGACTCTCGGTCGCCAGAACCTTTCGGGGTCGGCCGGCTTCAGTATTCGCGTTCGTAGAAAACGCCGCCCTTGGCTTCGCCGGCATCGGTGGCCTCGCCGCGCAATTTGACGCCGCGCCCGACGTCGAGATCGATCGCCGCCTTGCCCGAACCCGGCTTGTCGCCCTTCTGGATCGTCACATAGGTGCGGTCGTTGAGATATTTGCCCGCCGAGACCGCGGTGCCGCCCTCCTCGTCGGTGATGACGTCGAGATCGTCGACGCCGATCGCACTGCGCAGGTTCTGGAGCAGCGAGGTCGAGCCGCCGACACCGGCCAGCTGCGCGGCGGCTTCGGCAAGCTGGGCGATCTGCAGCGGCGACAGGTTCGACATCGAGCGGCCGAAAATCAGTTGCGCCAGAACCTCGTCTTCCGGCAGCGCCGGCACCGACGAGAAGTTGAATTTCGGATTGGTCGCCTCGCCCGATACCACGATCGTGACGGTGGCGCTGCTCGTCGTCGATGTCGCCGTGAGGTTGAGATAAGGTACCAGCGAGCCTGAAAAGCCGACCGTGCCTTCGGTGAAGGTCAGCCGCTTGGCGAGGATCGTCAGCCGCCCGCGCTGCAAGTCAAAGGTGCCGACCGCTTGCGGCGACGATGCCGGGCCGGTCAGCCGCAGCGAACCGCCAAGCTCGGCATCGACACCCCTGCCCTGGATGAAAATCTGGCTCGGCGCGTTGACCGTGACATCGAGATTGAGGCCGCCGCCACCGCCGCTACCGCTCGCAGTCGCCGGGCGCAACGCCTTGTCCTGCGCGCGCACGGCGGCCGGTGCGTTCCTGTGCTTGACGTCGAGCGCCGCTAGCGAACCCGGCAGCTTTTCGGGAACGGTGATCACGGTCTTGGCCAGGTTGATCGTGCCCGAAATCACCGGCGCCGACGCGAGCGGTCCCTTGATGGTGAGGTCGCCGCCGAGATTGGCGGTGACCACCCTGCCGTCGGTATAGCGGCCGTCGACGAGCTTGACCGACAGGTCGGCCGGAAAGCCTTGCGCCGGATTGATGCCGACCGTGCCGCTGGCCGACAGGCTGCCGCGCGTCGACAAATTGCCGGTCAGGCGGTTGATCCTGGCGACGCCACCGCCGATCGCCACATCGGCGGTGATATCGTTGATCGCAAGTCCCGAGCGTGCATCGATCAGGCGGGCACCCGACGTGCGGACCGTGCCTGTGATCACCGGCGACGTCGCCGGGCCGCGCACCTTCAAATCGACGTCGGCCGTGCCGCTCAACGACAGGCCTTGCGCGGCGAGTGTCCGGGTGAGGAAGGCGAACGGCACCTTGCCGGAAAAGTCGAGATCAAGGGTGGGCGTGCCTGATGTCGTCATCGTGCCGCCGCCCTTGAGGCCGAGACCGGCGGCATCGCTCATGTTGGCGTCGAAGGTCAGTCTGTTGCCCGAATACGTGCCGGAGGACGAAACGCCCATGCCGCCGAAACCGGCACCGCGGGTCTGCGACGTCTGGACGCCTGCGGCGTCGATCTTGAAGGCGACGGCCGGATTGGTCGGCGCGCCCGTCACCTTCACCGTGCCCGAGATCGAGCCGGCGGCATCGAGGCCCGGCGAGAAACTGTTGGCGAGCGACATCGGCACCCGCGCCAGCGTCGCGTTGAGATTGAGCGCCTCCCCGACCTTACCCGAAACCGTCGCCGTGCCGCCGCCGAGGTTGAGCGCGAGCCGATCCAGGCTGGTGGTGCCGTTGGCGATGGTGATGGTCGAGGCCTGCGCGATCGCTGCTTTGATGCCGCGCATGGTCGCCTGGCCGGAGGTGAGCTCGACCGTCGTCGTGCCGTCGGCGATCCTGACGCGGCCGGCGGCCCTGGCCGGAATGTCCTTGACGGTGGCGCCGCCGGAAAAGCCTGTCCAGTCGCCGTCACGCTTGAGATCGACATCGATGCCGCGAATGACGGTGCCACCGGAGGTGACGCTGTCGGCACGGATCTTTCCGGAGATCACCGGTGCCGCGAGATAGTTGGCGATCGATGCATCGATGGTGACCGTCTTTGCCGAAACATCGTCGCGTGAAATCGAAGCCGTCGAAGCCTTGATGGTGACCTCAGGCACATTGCCGGTCTTCGAGAAATCGATCGTGCCGCGCACGTCGCCTTCCGCCTTTTCCAGCGCAAGGGCTGCGAGCGGTCCGATGTCAGGCAGGTCGAGCGCCACGGTGCCTTCGGGCACGAAGGCCTCATCAAGTGCCAGGTCGCCCGATATCCGGTTCTTGCCGAGTGACAGCAAAAGCCCGTTGATGGCGCGCTTGCCGTCGGAGGTCGCCAGCACGGCACTGCCTTGCAGGGGCTGGCCCGCGACATTTCCGGTCAGTTGGACATTGGCCGCCGGGTTGGCGGCATCGGCCTTGCCGGTGGCGGTGAGCCTCAGCCCGGTGATCTCGCGTTCGGCCACCGAGAGCCGGTCGCTGTTGACCGTCAGCGACAGGTCGGGCGCGGTGCCGGCGCCTTGCACGTTCAGCGCGAAAGCGATGGCGCCCTTGGCATCCCCGGACAGAAGCGAGATGTCGGACAGCGCGCCCTTGACGTCGGCGCTGACCTTGTTGTCGGCGAGGCTGGCCTGCCCGTCGGCGCTGAATGCACCTGATACCAGCCTGATGGCGTTGGCGGTGACATTGCCGTTGGCGTCGCGCTTCAGTACCGCGCTGAGCTGCGTCCGCTCGGCGAGCACGCCGCGCGCTGCCGCCGGCAGTGCTGCGGAAGCCGCATCCGCCCTGAGGTTGAGATCGATGGCGCCGTCGGCCAGCGAGACCCTTCCGTTAAAGCCGCTGTCCAGTGCCTCGCTCGTCACCGAGCCGCTGTCGATGACGATGGTATCGGTAGCGAGATCGCCGGCGACCTTGGCAGTGATCTTGCCGGCGAGCAGCGGCGCGATGGTTGGATTGTTCAGGCCGACCTTGTCCGCCGTCACCGTGCCGGAAATCGGCCCTGTCCGACTTTTCACATCGAAGGCGTCCGAGTGCAATGCCAGGGTGAGCACCTCGACCTTAGCTAGATTGGTGGCGGCCGAAGGCAGAACAGCGGAGATATCGAGCTTCGGCTGGGTGCCCTGCCCTGCAGCCTTTACCGAAAGCGCCTGCAACTCGAGATTGATCGGGCTCTCGGTACTGCCAAGCGCCAGCGGCAGGCTCGGGCCGGTCGAAGCCAGGTCGAGCGCAAAATCGCTGGCGCCGTTCGGGTTGATGGTGCCGGCGGCCTTGCCGGAAATTTTGTCACCGGCAAGCGTCGCGTGGTCGATGGCGACGCCGCCGGCGGAGGAGAAGCTGCCTGCCGCATCGAGGTTGAGCGGGCCGAGCCCCGCCTGGCGGGTCTGGCTGGTCTCGGCGCCGCTGAGCTGCGCACTGAAACGAATGTCGGGGGCTGCCGACGGTCCCATCACTTGCGCCGTTCCGCCGAGCGTGCCCGCAGCGTCGAGGCCCGGTGAAAAATCATTGGCAAGCGCGGCCGGCAGCGCGGAAAACTCTGCCGCGATGTCGAGTGTCTGGCCGGCGGTGCCGGACACGGTCACCGATCCGCCGCCGACATCGAGCATCAGCTTCTCAATGCTGGCCGTGCCATTGGCGATGTTTAAGCTCGATGACTGCGCGATCGCCGCCTTGATGCCGCGAATTGTCGCTTCGCCCGAGGCGATCTCGACGCTTGTCGTGCCGTCGGCGATCTTCACCCTGCCTTCGGCCCTGGCCGGGATGTCCTTGACGGTGGCGCCGCCGGAAAAGCCTGTCCAGTCGCCGTCACGCTTGAGATCGACATCGATGCCGCGAATGACGGTGCCGCCGGAGGTGACGCTGTCGGCACGGATTTTTCCGGAGATCACCGGTGCGGCGAGATAGTTAGCAATCAGTGCATCGATGGTGACCGTCTTTGCCGAAACATCGCCGCGTGAAATCGAAGCCGTCGAAGCCTTGATGGTGACCTCAGGCGCATTGCCGGTCTTCGAGAAGGCGATCGTGCCACGCACGTCGCCGTTAGCTTTTTCCAGCGCCAGGGCTGCGAGCGGACTGATATCGGGTAGATCCAGCGCCACCGTGCCGAGCGGCAGGAATCTATCGTCGAGAGCAAGGTCGCCCGAAACTTTGTTGTCGCCCAGCGACAGGCTTAGTCCGTCTATGGACCGCTTTCCCTGGCGCGTTACCAGCGACGCCTTGAAATCGAGTGGCTCGTCATTGACGGATCCGGTGAGCGAGATATCGGCCGCAGGGCTGGCGATGTCGCCCTTCCCCGTCGCGGTGAGCCTCAACCCGGTGATTTCTCGCGCCGCCACCGAAAGCCGGTCGCTATCGACCGTCAGCGACAGGTCCGGCGCTGTACCGGCGCCCTGCGCCTTCAGCGCGAACGTTATGGCGCCCTTGGCATCCCCGGACAGAAGCGAGATGTCGGACAGCGCGCCCTTGACGTCGGCGCTGACCTTGTTGTCGGCGAGGCTGGCCTGCCCGTCGGCGCTGAATGCACCTGATACCAGCCTGATGGCGTTGGCGGTGACATTGCCGTTGGCGTCGCGCTTCAGTACCGCGCTGAGCTGCGTCCGCTCGGCGAGCACGCCGCGCGCTGCCGCCGGCAGTGCTGCGGAAGCCGCATCCGCCCTGAGGTTGAGATCGATGGCGCCGTCGGCCAGCGAGACCCTTCCGTTAAAGCCGCTGTCCAGTGCCTCGCTCGTCACCGAGCCGCTGTCGATGACGATGGTATCGGTAGCGAGATCGCCGGCGACCTTGGCAGTGATCTTTCCGGCGAGCAGCGGCGCGATGGTTGGATTGTTCAGGCCGATCTTGTCCGCCGTCACCGTGCCGGAAATCGGCCCTGTCCGGCCCTTCAGATCGAAGGCGTCGGAATGGAGCGCAAGCGCGATGCCTTCGGCCTTGGCGAGGTTGGTGGCGACCGACGGCAGTGTCGCGGAGATATTCAGCGTCGATTGCATGCCCTGCCCCGCGACCTCCACCGACAGCGCCTGCAACTCGAGATTGATCGGGCTCTCGGTGCTGCCAAGCGCCAGCGGCAGGCTCGGGCCGGTCGAGGCCAGGTCGAGCGCAAAATCGCTGGCGCCGTTCGGGTTGATGGTGCCGGCGGCCTTGCCGGAAATTTTGTCACCGGCAAGCGTCGCGTGGTCGATGGCAATGCCGCCGGCGGACGAGAAACTGCCTGCCGCATCGAAGGTGAGCGGCCCGAGCCCCGCCTGGCGGGTCTGGCTGGTCTCGGCGCCGCTGAGCTGCGCATTGAAACGAATGTCGGGGGCTGCCGACGGTCCCGTCACTTGCGCCGTTCCACCGAGCGTACCCGCAGCGATGAGGCCGGGTGAAAAATCATTGGCAAGGGCGGCCGGCAGTGCGGAAAACTCCGCCGCGAGGTCGAGCGTCGGGCCGGCGGTGCCGGACATGGTCACCGATCCGCCGCCGACATCGAGCAGCAGCTTTTCGATGCTGGCCGTGCCATTGGCGATGCTCAGGGTCGACGGCCGCGCGATCGCCGCCTTGATGCCGCGAATGGTCGCTTCGCCGGAAGCGATCTCGACGCTTGTCGTGCCGTCGGCGATCTTCACCCTGCCCTCGGCCGTGGCCGGAATGTCCTTGACGGTGGCGCCGCCGGAAAACCCGGTCCAGTCGCCGTCACGCTTGAGATCGACACCGATGTCGCTGATCACGGTGGCCCCCGAAGTGACCGTTTCAGCCTTGATCGTGCCGGAGATCGCCGGTGCCTTGAGATAGTTGGCAACCAGCGCCTTGACGGCGATGGTCTTTGCCGCCAGATCGCCGCGCGAAATAGACCCGCTCGTCAGATCGATCGCGACCGTCGGCGCGCCACCATCACTCGAGAGGCGGATGCTGCCCTGCACGTCGCCTGCCGCCGTCTGCCCGGCAAGTGCGGCCAGCGGCCCAATATCGGGCGCTTCGAGTGTCAGCGTGCCGAGTGGCAGCAAGCTGTCGTCGAGAGCGAGATCGCCCGAGACCTTGTTGTCGGCCAGCGACAGGCTAAGCCCGTTGATGGAACGCTTGCCGTCGCTCGTCACCAACGATGCCCTAAGATCGAGCGGCTGGTCGTCGACGGACCCTGTCAGTGCGACATCGGCAGCGGGATTGGCGATGTCGGCCTTCCCCGTCGCAGTCAGCTTGATCGTCTTGACCGTGCGGCCCGACGCGGTCAGGCTGTCGCTGTCGGCCGAGACTGAGAAATCCGGCGCCGTGCGCGCGCCGCTCGCCGTCAGCGCGAAATCGACGGCCCCGCCGACCGGTACGCCAACCATCGGCGACAGCACCGAAACGTCACCGAGCGTACCCCTGATGTCGGCCTGGATGTCGGTGCCCGTCGCGCTGGCGGTGCCGCTGGCGCTGAGCGAGCCCGAAGTGAATTGCAGTGCATTGGCGGCAAACAAGCCTTGCGGGTCGCGGGTCGCGGTCGCCGAGAATGTCACACGCTCGCCGAGAACCGGGCGGATCTGCGGCGGCAGCGCTGTCGAGACGGCATCGGCATTCATCTTGAGCGTCATCGCCAAATCGGCCAGCGTCACCTTGGACGTCACCGAGGCATTGAGCGCATCGCTGCGCAGCGTGCCTTGATCGACGACGATCTCGTCCTTGCTGACCGACCCGGCGAGGTCGGCGGTCACCCTGCCGGTCACCAGCGGCGCCAGCGTCGCCACGTCGGTGTTGAGGCCACCGGCCGCAAGCTTGATAGTGAGCGGTCCGCTGCGGTCCTCGATGTCGAAGCCGTCGGAATGGATTTCAGCCGCCAGATCGTCCACCCGCGTGCCGCCCGCAACCACCGAGACCAGCGACGCGCCGATGTCGACTATCGGCGCCTTGCCGCCGCCGAACGCGCGCGCCGTGGCGCCGGTGATCGCGACGGTCACCGGCTGCGCCGTGGTGCCGAGACTGAGCACGATTGGTGGACCCTTGGCGGCGAGCTCCACCGAAAGGTCGCTGGCGCCGTTGGGGTCGATGATGCCCGCCGCCGTGCCATGCACGGCATCGCTGTCGATGCTGGCGCGCTCGACCTCGACGCCGCCCGTCATGATCGCGGTTCCGGCAAGGTCGAAGCTGGTCTTGCCGGCAAACAAGGACTTCAGATTGTCGGGCATGAAGCGCTGGAAGTCGCCGTCGCCCTTGGCCTCGACATAGTTGCCCTTGTCGGTGAGCTGGTGGCGACCGGTCAGCTGGGTGACGATCTGGCCGTCGACGACGAAGGTACCGATGCCGCTCCAGTTGGCGACCGGCCCCGTGCCGGTGACGACGATGTTGACCGGCGGCGCATCCGGCAAATTGAGCAGATTGGCGATGATGCCGCCGGCCGGCTCGGATGCCTTCAGATCGAGGTCGAGCTTATTGTCGGCGGGCGCGAAATGGATGTTGGCGTCGACCTTGCCTTGCTTGCCGTCGTGGCGGGTGATGTTGAGGCTGGTTTCTAGCGCCAATGGCGCCGCGTCGGCCTTGAACGAACCCTTGGCCGCGAGCTCTGCGATATCGCTGCCGGCCAGCGCCTGCCCGACCGCGATTTCCGGCAGGTCGACCTGCTTGATGTCGAGCGACACCGGCAGCGTGGTGGCGCCACCTTGGCTCGGCTGGGTGCCGGCCACCGGCAGCCGCGCCATTTCGATGCGATCGGCGGCGATGCGGCCGGCGCTGAAGTTTTTCGACAGAAGCGCCAGCGGCGACCAGTCGACGGCCACCTTGCGCGCCACCAGCCAGGCGCCCTGGCGATCCTCCAGCACCACATGATCGACAGTCAGCGCACCGGACCAGATGCCGTCGATGCCGCTGACCCTGACCTTCTGGTCATCGGTCGACGCCATGGTCGAGATGATGCCGGCGAGATTGTCGCGGCCGCGCTCGGTCTTGGTCAGCACGACGAGCGCACCGACCACCGCCGCCACCACGATGAGCAGCGTGTAAAGGACAATGCGGAGGATGCGCTTGACCATTGTCATCAGAACGCCTGGCCGATGCCGGCATAGATGCCGAAATGCGGGTCATCGGGACCCCGGTTGAGCGGCACCGCCGCATCGATGCGCAGCGGTCCGAACGGCGTAATATAGCGCAAGCCGACGCCGGCGCCGACCTTCATGCCAGAAAAATCTGGGAATTGCCTGGTCGAGACGGTGCCGGCATCGACGAACGGCACGAAGCCGATCGTGTCGGTGATGGCGATGCGCATCTCGACCGAGGTCTCGAACAACGAAAGCCCGCCGATCGGCTGTCCGTCGGCGTCCTTCGGACCGATGCCCTGATAGGCATAACCGCGCACCGAGCCGCCGCCGCCTGAATAGAAGCGCTGGTCGGCCGGAACTTCCTGAAGGCCGGCACCGATGATCGAGCCGATGGCGACGCGTTCGGCCAGGATGAATTTCGAAGCCGTGTCGAGCGACTGATAGGTCGATCCTTCGCCCCTCAGCTTGACGAAGGCCGCACCGTTCAAAATCTCGTAGCTCGGCTCGGCATAGGCCAGCGCCCTGAATCCCGTCGTCGGGTTCAGCCGGTTGTCGCGGTTGTCATAGACATATCGCAGCGGAACGCTGGCAATCAGATAGGTGTGCTTGCCGAAAGAATCGGTGATCTTCGAATAGTCGAGCGCGACTTCCGCGGAAACCGTCTGCTGCTTGTCGAGTTCATAAGACAGGCCGGTGTTGCCCTTGACCGAGAAATTGTCGTAGGCGTCGGGATGCTCTAATACGGTGCTGACGCCGGCGAAGAATTTCGACGCCGGACCGACGACTCCTGGCTTTTCGAACATGATGCCGGCATTGTAGTTGAGCTCGGTAAACTCATTGCTGCCGATACCGCTGATTGCGCCCTCGATGCGCAGCTTTTCGGCACGGCCGAACAGGTTGCGGTGGCCCCAATAGCCTTCGAGGCCGAGCCCTTCGGTGTTGGAGAAGGTGCCGCCAAGGCCGAAATAGCGCGGCTTGCGCTCACTCACTTCGACGCCGATCGGGATGTTGCCGTCGGCGTCGAGACCGTCGGCCTCCTTCAGCGTCACGCTGTTGAAGACTTCCAGCCCGAGCAGACGGTCGCGCGCTTCGTCGATCTCTTCCGGCGAATATTGGCGGCCTCGCTTCAGGCCGGTCATATATTCGGTGAAATCGCGGTCGACCTTTTCGGTGCCCTCGACCGTGGTGTCGCCGTAGCCGGCAACCGGCCCGGCCGCCACGGTCAGCGTTACGTCGAGCGTCGAGGTGGCGTGGTCGGCGACAATCTCGCGGTCCGTCACCTTGGCCAGCGGCCTGCCTTCCTCTTTGAGCGCCCGCACGATCGACGCCTCGGCCTTGAGCACGGCACCGGAACCGGCATCGCCGCCGGCGATCAGGCCGAAATCGGCGTCCGCCAGCCCCGCCGCATCGCCCTCCAGCCTGATGTCGCCAAGCGTGAATTTCGGCCCGGTCGCAATGTTGATCACCACCGGGATCGGCTGCGGACCCGAAAATTCGGCGTCGGGCGGCAAATCGTCGAGCGGCTTGCCTTCGATGGTGATGGTGACGACGCCCTCATAGCGGGCGTCCGCGTAAAGTGCGGCGACAAGCTGATCGCGGTCGCCACGCGCCTTGGCCAGCAGGCCGAGCGAACCAGAGACTGGACGTTCTTCGTCGTCCTTCAGCGCCGAGGCGTTTTCGAGCTTCTCGGCGAGGTCCTCGTCGGCGTCGGGCGCCTCGATGGTCACCGCATAGCGCAGCGGATCGACGATGTCGGCGTCTTCGTCCTCTGACGATCCCCACAGCTTGATGCCGAAGATCTCGAAAGCGGCCGCATTTCCGCTCGCGGCAACCAATGCAGTCGAGCACAGCAAGGCGAAAAGCAGGGCGTGCGAAAGCACACGCCGTGGCGCGGTTCCTCCCGACATCTGCCTTTCATACGCCGACATTACAACTCTACACTAGCTGCCAAAGCTAAAATTGGAATGAAGTTCTGAATTGCTCGTAAAGGAGCCACAATCCAATTGTCTGAAATGGACAGGGCTTGGAATTCACACCTTCTGCGTCGCCGCAAGAATGCGTGATCCCTGTCCTATGGAGGTACTACCGGTCATCGGCCGGAAAGGAAACCGTTGGCAGGCGGAACCTGCCGCGTCCTCGTGTTGACAAGCGTGACTGAGCTTGAACATGTCTGGACGAAACGTAGACGTAACGTAAGCAGTGTCTGGAGGGTGTTATGGCAATGCGCGCGGCTCGTGGTCTGTCGATCTTTTTTCTTCTCTTTTTCGCCTGGAGCAGTGTCGCGCAAGCGGCCGAAGCGCGCCGGGTGGTGACATCGGGCAATTCCGATTATTTCGGTTTCGATCTCAGATCCGACCAGAATGTCAGCCTCGACCAGTGCAAGACGACATGTCTCGGCGATCCCGCCTGCCGCGCCTTCACCTATAACCCCAAAGTCAAATGGTGCTTTTTCAAATCCGACTATAACACGCTGAAGCCCTTCAACGGCGCCGTCGCCGGCAAGGTCGTCAACGTCGATGGCGACCCCGATATCGGCGCGCCGCCGGACCTCGCCTTCTTCCCCGCCTGGATGGCCGACCAGGCCCAGCAATACCGCAACAGGCTCACGGGCCCGGCCTACACCAAGCCCACCGAAGGGCTGACGGCGCTGCGGGAGGCGGCAAAACAAGCGTCGCAGACCGGCGATCACCGCTTGGCCATCCAAAAATACGAGGCTTTGGTTTCGGTATTGCCCGAAGATGGCCAGCTTTGGCTCGAACTGGCGCGGGAAACGCTCGCCGTGCAGCCGACCGCCAACAGCGCGGAGGCGTCCACCCTGCCGGCGAACGCCACCTCCGCCGGCTTCAACGCCTACAAATTGCTGCGCACCACAAAAACGCGGGCCGAAGCGCTGGCACTGCTTGGCGACGGGCTCGACCGCCGCGACCTCCCCCGGCCGGCCCTGCAGGCCTACGAAGCGAGCCTCGCGCTGGTAAGTTCGCCTTGGGTCACGGCCGCCTATCAGGACCTCAAGGCCCGCAAGGGCTTCCGCGTCGTCGATCACACGGTTGACGCCGACACCAGCGCGCCGCGCATCTGCGCCCAGTTTTCCGAGGACCTGATCAAGACCGGCGTCGACTATTCGCAATTCGTCACCGTCGACAACGCCGCCCCCAAGGGTGTCGAGGCCAAGGACAAGCAGATCTGCGTCGAGGGGCTCGAGCACGGCCAGCATTACGACGTGACCTTCCGCCCCGGCCTGCCGGCCGCCATCGGCGAGGTGATCACCACCCCGGTGGTGCTGTCGATCTATGTGCAGGACCGCGCTCCGTCCGCCCGTTTCACCGGCGACAGCTTCGTGCTGCCTGCCGGCGCGCGCCGCGGCATCCCGGTCGTCACCGTCAACATGAACGTCGCCGAAATGAAGCTCTACCGCATCGGCGACCGCTCGCTGACCCAGCTTCTGTCCGGCTATCAGTTCCTGCGCCAGCTTGACGGCTACGACATCTCCAACATTTCCGATCAGATGGGCGAGCCGGTCTGGCAAGGCCAGCTCGACATCGCCAACGACCTGAACAAGGAAGTCACCACCTCCTTCCCGGTCAACGAAGCGCTGCCGCAGCGCAAGCCCGGCGTCTATGTGCTGACCGCGCAGCCGGTCGATGAGAATGACAACGACTATGATTCGCGCGCCACGCAATGGTTCGTCGTCTCCGATATCGGCCTGTCGACCTATACCGGGCAGGATGGGCTGAACGTCTTTGCCCGTTCGCTCGGAACCGCCAAGCCGATATCAGGTGCTGAACTGACGCTGCTGGCAAGGAACAATGAAATCCTTGGCACCGCAACCACGGACGCGGAAGGCCGCGCCGTCTTCAACCCTGGACTGACGCGCGGCGACGGCGGCATGGTCCCAGCCGTGCTGACAGCCAAGCAGGGTGACAGCGACTTCGTCTTCCTCGACATGGGCCGCGCCGGCTTCGATCTTTCCGATCGTGGCGTCACCGGGCGTCCGGCGCCGGGCGCGCTCGACGTCTATGCCTGGACCGAACGCGGCATCTACCGCGCCGGCGAGGACGTCCATGTCGCGGCGCTTGCCCGTGATGGCGCGGCCAAGGCGGTCGAGAACCTGCCGCTGACCTTCATCTTCACCCGTCCCGACGGCGTCGAGAACCGCCGCATCGTCAGCGATGGCGTGTCGGCCGGCGGCCATGCCGTGGACCTGCCGCTCGAACCCAATGCCATGCGCGGCACCTGGACGGTGGCGATCCACACCGACCCCAAGCAGGCGGCGGTCGCTAGCCAGATGTTCCTGGTCGAGGATTTCGTGCCGGATCGCATCGAGTTCGACCTGTCCTCCGACAAGCCGGAGATCGCGCAGGGCGAAACTGCCATCGTCACCGTCGACGGCCGCTTCCTTTATGGCGCGCCGGCCGCGGGGCTGGCGCTCGAAGGCGAACTGACGCTGTCGACCATCCGCGACTGGGACCGCTTCAAGGGCTATTCCTTCGGCCTCGCCGACGAGCAGTCGGCGGAACCGTCAGTCACGCCGTTCACCGGCCTGCCGGTGGTCGGTGAAGACGGCAAGGCAACCTTCCCGGTTTCCGTCGACCAGTTGCCCTCGACCACCAAACTGGTCGATGCCAAGGTTACGGTCAGGATGCGCGAAACCGGCGGCCGCGCCGTCGAGCGCTCGCTCAACATCGGCATCCGGCCGCAAGGCCACATGATCGGCATCCGCCCGGATTTCGACGGTGACGAGGTGCCGCAAGGCGGCACGGCAAAGTTCAGCCTGATAGCCGTTGACCCCGACGGCAAGCGCGAGGCGTTGCAGGGCGCGCAATGGTCGCTGGTCAAGGTCGAACGCAATTACCAATGGTACCGCTCGAGCAATTCCTGGAACTATGAGCCGGTCACTTTCACCAAGTCGGTGGCCAATGGCCAGGTCGACCTGACCGCTAACGGCGAGGCCACCGTCTCGCTGCCGGTCGACTGGGGCCGCTATCGGCTCGAAATCGAGACCTCGGACCCGGAAGGCCCGGCGACCAGCTACGAATTCGACGCCGGCTGGTATGTCAGCTCCACCACAACCGAAACGCCTGACGGCCTGGAAATCGCCCTCGACAAGGACAACTACGCGGCGGGCGAAGTGGCCAAGCTCAAAGTGTCGCCGCATTTTGCCGGCGAGCTGCTCGTCAGCATCGGCGCCGACAAACTCTTGAAGACCGTCACAGCCAGCGTGCCGGCCGGCGGTAGCACCATCGACATCCCGGTCGGCGACGACTGGGGCGCCGGCGCCTATGTCACGGCAACGCTGTTCAGGCCGGGAGATGCGCAGGAAACCCGCATGCCGGCGCGCGCCATAGGCGTCAAATGGCTAAAGGTCGATCCGGGCTCGAAGAAGCTCGCCGTCACCTTGACGCCGCCGGACAAGACCATGCCACGCCAGCAGCTGTCGATCCCGGTCTCTGTGGCCGGCGTGCAGCCGGGCGCCAACGCCTATGTCATGGTCGCGGCCGTCGATGTCGGCATTCTCAATCTGACCAATTACAAGGTGCCGGATCCGGAGACCTGGTTCTTCGGCCAGCGCATGCTCGGCCTTGAAATACGCGACCTCTACGGCCGCCTGATCGACGGCTCGCTGGGCACGTCAGGCAAGCTGCGCACCGGCGGCGACGGCGCCAACATACAGTCGCAAGGCAACCCGCCGACCGAAAAGCTGGTCGCCTTCTTCTCCGGTCCGGTTCAGCTCGATGCCGACGGCAAGGCGCGGATCGACTTCGACATCCCGCAGTTCAACGGCACCGTGCGCGTCATGGTCGTCGCCTGGACCGAGGACGGGGTCGGCCATGCCCAGTCCGACGTGATCGTGCGCGATCCGGTGGTGATCACCGCCGGCTTGCCGCGCTTCCTGGCGCCCGACGATTCGGCCGTCATGCGGCTCGATGTCACCGACACCGACGGTCCGGAGGGCGACTATGCACTGTCGATAAACACCACCGGCAATCTTTCGACCGGCAGTGCCGCCCTGCCCGAAAAGCTGACGCTCGCCAAGGGCAAGCGGCAGACGCTGACCGTGCCGCTGATCGCTGAAACGCCGGGTGACGCCTCGATCACCATCAAGCTCGCCTATGCCGACGGCACCGCTGTCGAGCAGACGCTCTATGTGCCGGTTCGCCCGGCGCAATTGCCGGTGACCACCCGCATGGTGGTCGACCTCAAGGGCAATGGCGGGTCGCTGCGCGTCGACAAGGAGCTGCTGGCGGCAAGCCTGCTCGACGGCGCTTCGGTCAGCGTCGGCGTTTCGCAGGCGGCGGCCTTCGACGTGCCGTCGCTCCTGATGACGCTCGACCGCTATCCCTACGGCTGCGCCGAGCAGACCACCAGCCGCGCCATGCCGCTTCTGTATGTCAACGAGATGGCCTCGGGCGTCGGCATGGCCAGCGACGCCGACCTGCATGGCCGCATCCAGGACGCCATCTACAAGGTGCTGAGCTACCAGGCCTCGGCCGGCAGCTTCGGCCTGTGGGGTCCAGGCTCCGGCGACCTGTGGCTCGACGCCTATGTCACCGACTTCCTGACCCGGGCGCGCGAGCAGAAATACGACGTGCCGGCCCAGGCAATGAACCAGGCGCTGAGCAATCTGCAAAACGCGATCGGCTACGACCAGGACGTCAAGGATCGCGGTAGTGAGATCGCCTATGCGCTCTATGTGCTGGCCCGCAACAAGAAGGCCTCGATCGGCGATCTGCGCTACTATGCCGACACACAGCTCGAAGCCTTTTCCAGCCCGATGGCCGTCGCCCAATTGGCGGCGGGCCTGGCGCTCTACGGCGACACGCAGCGCTCGGAAGCCGCCTTCCAGGCCGCCCTGCAACTGGCCCAGTCGACCTCCGCATACGACTACTACAGGCCCGACTATGGCTCGCCGCTGCGTGACGGCGCGGCGATGCTGGCGCTCGCCGCCGAATCGAAGCCGGTACCGACGATCGTGCCGGCGCTGATCAAGCGGGTGACGCAGGAACGCGCCGCCGTCAGATGGACCAGCACGCAGGACGAGTCCTGGATGCTGCTGGCGGCCCGCGCACTGAAGGCCGGCAACGATTCGATCGCGCTGACCATCAACGGCGCGCCGCATGCCGGCGCCTATTCGGACCAGATCGCCGGCAGCGACCTTGCCGACAGTCCACTGACCGTCGCCAACACCGGCAGCAACCCGCTGCAGGCAGTCGTCACCACGGTGGCCTCGCCGATCCAGCCGCTGCCGGCCAGCGGCAACGGCTTCACCATCGGCCGCACCTACTACAAGCTCGACGGCACCGAAGCCAATGTCACGGAGGCGACCCAGAACGAACGCTATGTCGTCGTGCTCAAGGTCTACGAGCAGAACAAATGGCCGTCGCGGCTGGTAATCACCGATCTGCTGCCGGCCGGCTTCGAGATCGACAATCCGGGCCTGGTTTCCAGCGCCCAGTTATCGAACTTCTCCTGGCTGGCCCAGACCGACGCCGCCCATCTCGAATTCCGCGACGATCGTTTCGTCGCGGCCTTCAATCCGAACGATGGCGACGGCGACCGCAACATCACGCTCGCCTATGTCGTGCGCGCGGTGACGCCGGGCACCTTTGCCCATCCGGCGGCAACTGTCGACGACATGTACCGGCCGCAATATTCGGCACGCACCGCGACCGGCATGATGGAGGTCAAGGCGCCGTAAGGCAAAGATGGCGAACAGGAACATGGCGATGGCGCTGCCCCCCATTGCCCTGCCGGGCATTTCTCCCCGTAAGGAGACGGGGAGAAAGAAGCTTGCGCCGAAGTTTTCGCCAGCCTCGAACGTCGCAGAAAAGCCGCCAAGGGTCGCGACAGCCCCCTTCTCCCCGTCACTATACGGGGAGAAGGTGCCGGCAGGCGGATGAGGGGCAGCGCCGTGCTCTCCAAAAAATTCCTGCGCCGAGCAGCCATCGCCGCCGCCTCCCTCGCCGGCTTCCTCGTCCTGTCCGCCGCCACCCTTTGGCAGCTCGACCGCGCCTTTCCGCCGCCGCTGCCGGCCGAACTCACGGTGTCGACCGAAGTGCAGGACCGCGACGGCCAGCTGTTGCGGGCCTTCGCCACGCCGGACGGCTATTGGCGGCTCTCGACCCGCCTCGATCAGGTCGACAGGCAGTTCGTCGACATGCTGGTCACTTATGAGGACAAGCGCTTCTGGGGCCATCAAGGCGTCGACGTGCTGGCGCTGGCCCGCGCCGCCGGCCAGTTCGTGGCCAATGGCCGTATCGTCTCCGGCGGCTCGACACTGTCGATGCAACTCGCCAGGCTGACCGAACCGCGCGACAGCCGCAGCCTTGGCTCGAAGGTCAAGCAGATGCTGCGCGCCCTACAGGTCGAGCGGCGGCTCACCAAGCGCGAGATCCTCGAACGCTATTTGACGCTGGCCCCCTATGGCGGCAATCTCGAAGGTGTGCGCGCCGCCTCGCTCGCCTATTTCGGCAAGGAGCCGAAGCGGCTGACGGTCTCGGAGGCGGCCCTGCTCGTCGCATTGCCGCAATTGCCGGAAAAGCGCCGGCCCGACCGCAACCTTTCAATCGCCCACGCCGCCCGCGACCGGGTGCTGATGCGGATGGTTTCGTCAGGCCTGCTCGGCGAGCGCGAGGCCGCACGCGCCGCGCTCGACGACGTTTCCGCCATCCGCCGCACGTTGCCGGCGCTCGCCGCCCATGCCTCCAATGCGATGCTGCCCAGGGCCGTTCCTGGCCAGAAGCTGCGACTGACGATCCGCAAGAGCGTCCAGGAAGGGCTGGAACAGGTGGCCAGGGATGCCGCAATCAGGCTTGGCCCCCGCCTCTCCGTCGCCATGGTGCTGGCCGACGCCCGCACCGGTGAGATCCTCGGCGAAGTCGGCTCTGCCAACTATTTCGACGCCAGCCGCTCCGGCTGGATCGACATGACCAGGATCGTCCGCTCGCCCGGTTCGACGCTGAAACCGTTCATCTACGGGCTCGCCTTCGAACAGGGATTGGTCGCGCAGGAAACACTGATCGACGACAGGCCGACCGATTTTTCCGGCTACCGGCCGAAGAATTTCGACATGGACTACCAGGGCGACGTCAGCATTCGGCAGGCGCTGCAACTGTCGCTCAACGTGCCGGCGATCAGTGTGCTCGACGCGGTCGGGCCGGCGCGGCTGCTCGCGCGCTTCCGCCAAGTCGGCGTCGCGCCGATATTGCCCATCAACAAGGCGCCGGGTCTCGCCATCGGCCTTGGCGGCGTCGGCGTGACGCTGCGCGACCTCGTCCAGCTCTATGCCGGGCTTGCCAATGGCGGCAAGGCGCACACGCTGCATGACGGCACCGAGCCGGCGAATGCCGAACGCTCCACCGCTTCCATCCTCGACAATCAGGCGAACTGGCAGATCACCGACATATTGTCGGGCGTCAAGCCGCCCGAGGGTGCCGCCCGGCGCGGCATCGCCTACAAGACTGGCACCTCCTACGGCTACCGTGATGCCTGGTCGGTCGGCTTCGACGGGCGCTACGTGCTGGGCGTCTGGGTCGGCCGTCCTGATGCCGGCGCGGTGCCTGGCCTGTCCGGCTATGTCTCGGCCGCACCGATCCTGTTCGAGGGCTTTGTCCGCTCCGGCCTGGCTGCCGTGCCGCTGCCAAGCCAGCCGGCCGGCGTCGTCAGACCCAGGCGCGACGAACTGCCGGTGACATTGGCGCGCTTCGGTTCTGGCGCCGACGGGTTGGTCCAGGCGACGTCGACCGAGCCCGCGCCGACGATCATTTTTCCGCCCGACGGCGCCCGCGTCGATCTCGGCACCACTGCCGCCGACGCCACGCCGCTTGTGTTGAAGCTGCAAGGCGGCCGCGCCCCGTTCCGCTGGCTGGCCAATGGCAAGCCGCTGGTCGGCATCGACCGGCGGCGCACGGCGACCTGGCAGCCGGACGGCGCCGGCTATTCAACCCTGACCGTGATCGACGCGGCCGGGCGCGCGGCCAGCGTGAAAGTGTTCGTTGAATAGAATGCGCCAAGCGATTCAGCGCATTGCGTTTTGCGCCCTGCTGTCGGCTGCCGGTACCGCCCCTGTCTTGTCCGCAGACCTCCCCGCCGGCTTCGTTCGGCTGGCCGACATCGATCGCACCATCCGGCAGGACATCCGCTACGCCCGCACAGATAATTTCCTGCACCGCAAGGCAGCCGGCTACGACGCGCCGGTATGCATCCTCACCGGGCGAGCGGCGGAAGCGCTTTCCGGAGTCCAGAAAGCGATTGCCGCCGAGGGGCTGACGCTGGTCGTGTTCGACTGCTACCGCCCGGCGCGCGCCGTCTCCGACATGGGCGAATGGACTGGGGAAGGCGGACCACCCGACCCGCAATGGTATCCGACGGTCAAGCGCAAGGACCTCATCGCCAAAGGCTATGTCGGCGAACTGTCGACGCATTCGCGCGGCTCGACCGTCGATGTCGCCATCGCGCGAGCCGACCGCAACACCGCTCCAAAACAGGCCTGCGGCGCGCCCAATGCCGATACGCTCGATTTCGGCACCGGCTTCGACTGTTTCGACCCGATGAGCGAAACGGCGCACCGTCCGCTCGCCGGGGAAGCAACCGCAAATCGCAAGAGGCTTGTCGAGGCCATGCGCGCCGGCGGCTTCAGGAATTATGCGCGCGAATGGTGGCACTTCACGCTGGAAAACGAGCCATTTCCAAAGCAGCGCTTCGATTTTCCCGTGACCGCCGACTAAACGCTGGCCGCTGCGAAGGGCAATTCGCGCTCGCACCACATCCAGCCATTGTCGAGACGCGACATGTCTCTAGATAGATCGCTTC
The DNA here is from genome assembly GCF_055811755.1 of Mesorhizobium sp. WSM4840. Classification (NCBI taxonomy): domain Bacteria; kingdom Pseudomonadati; phylum Pseudomonadota; class Alphaproteobacteria; order Hyphomicrobiales; family Phyllobacteriaceae; genus Mesorhizobium; species Mesorhizobium sp. WSM4840. The sequence continues at coordinate 36,810 of NZ_JBVVQD010000004.1, read as the reverse complement.
ATGAGCCCGAATCCGCACCGCAGCGTTGCGAGGAAAGAATTTCCTCATGAGGCCAAAGGTCGGCGAAAAATTGCTTCACAAGGCCAAAAAAAGCAACATTGATTGCATCTAATTTCTACCAATTCAGTAGATTGAGGTGATCTCAACGGAGGCGGAAATGACCAATCCTCGTTTCAGGAAACTGCTCGGCGCACTGGTTGCCACATCTGTCCAGTTCGGCACGCTCGGTTTCGCGTTTGCCGATACCACCATCCTCAACGTGTCCTATGACCCGACGCGTGAGCTGTACAAGCAATTCGACGAGGCCTTCGCCGCCCACTGGAAGGCCGAGACCGGTGAGACGGTAACCGTCCAGCAGTCGCACGGCGGGTCGGGCGCGCAGGCCCGCGCCGTGATCGACGGCCTCGAAGCCGACGTGGTGACACTGGCGCTCGAAGGCGACATCAACGCCATCGTGGAGAAATCGAAGACGATCAATCCCGACTGGCGGACCAAGTTCGAGAACAACTCGGCGCCTTACACCTCGACCATCATCTTCCTCGTCCGCAAAGGCAACCCGAAGGGCATCCAGGACTGGGGCGATCTGGTCAAGGACGACGTCCAGGTGATCACGCCGAACCCCAAGACCTCGGGCGGCGCGCGCTGGAACTATCTCGCCGCCTGGGCCTACGCCAACGCCAAGGATGGCGGTGACGAGGCCAAGACCAAGGAATTCGTCGGCAACCTGTACGCCCATGTTCCGGTGCTCGACACCGGTGCGCGCGGTGCGACCGTGACTTTCGCGCAAAAAGGCCTGGGCGACGTGTTGCTGGCCTGGGAAAACGAGGCCTATCTGGCGCTCGACGAATTCGGTGCCGACAATTTCGATATCGTCTACCCGCCGACCTCGATCCTGGCCGAGCCGCCGGTCGCCGTGGTCGACGCTAATGTCGATGCCAAGGGCACGCGAAAAGTCGCTGAAGCCTATCTAGGCTATCTCTACTCCAAGGAAGGCCAGACGCTGATCGCCAAGAACCACTATCGCCCGTCGAAGCCCGATTTGGTACCGGCGGAGGACCTCGCCAAACTGCCTGAGATCAAGCTGATTACCATCGACGATCCGCTTTTTGGCGGTTGGAAGAAAGCACAGCCTTACCATTTCGGCGACGGTGGTATATTCGACCAGATCTACAAGCCGGCCCAGTAGACCCAGTAAGCTAGATTCTAGATCAGGACGACATGACCACAGCACCCGCCAAGGCGGGGTGGCGGTTCAGACAGCCGAGCGTCATTCCGGGTTTCGGATTGACGCTCGGCTTCTCGCTTGCCTACCTCACGCTCATCATCCTCATTCCCCTGTCGGGGCTGATCTGGCGATCGGCCGCGCTTGGCTGGGCCGATTTCTGGGCGATCGCCACCGACCGCCGCACCATCAATGCGCTTGAAATCAGCTTCGGCACCGCCTTCTTTGCCGCCGCGGTCAATGTCGTCTTCGGCACGATCGTCGCCTGGGTGCTGGTGCGCTACAGCTTTCCTGGCCGCCGAATCGTCGATGCCATGGTCGACCTGCCCTTCGCGCTGCCGACGGCGGTTGCCGGCATCGCACTGACCACGCTCTACGCGCCGAATGGCTGGCTCGGCAGCCTGCTGGCGCCGCTCGGCATCAAGGTCGCCTACACGCCGCTCGGCATCGTCATCGCGCTGATCTTCATCGGCCTGCCCTTCGTCGTGCGCACCGTCCAGCCGATTATGGAGGAGATCGACAAGGAGGTGGAGGAAGTGGCTGCCACGCTCGGCGCCAATCGCTTCCAGACCATCGCCCGGGTTCTGCTTCCGGGGCTGGCGCCGGCCATCGTCACCGGTTTTGCGCTGGCTTTCGCGCGCGGCGTCGGCGAGTATGGCTCCGTCATCTTCATCGCCGGCAATCTGCCCTACAAATCCGAGATCGCGCCGCTTTTGATCGTCATCCGGCTGGAGGAATACAATTATGCGGCGGCGACCGCGATCGCGGCGATCATGCTCGCTTTGTCGTTCGTGATGCTTCTGGTCATCAATCTGGTGCAGACGTGGAGCCGCAAGCGCTATGGCTGATCCGGAGATCAAATCCTACGCACCGCACCACGAAAGCCTATCGGCGGCAGTGACCGAAAGCCGCCCGGCGAAAGCCGTGCTGATGATCGTGAGCTTTGCCTTCCTCGGCATTTTCCTGCTGTTGCCGCTGATCGTCGTCTTCAACGAAGCCTTCGCAAAGGGCCTCAGTGCTTATACGGAGGCGCTGACCAATCTCGACACGCGCTCGGCGATCCACCTGACGCTGCTGGTGGCGGCGATCTCGGTGCCGCTCAACATCGTCTTCGGCATCTCCGCTGCCTGGGCGATCGCCAAGTTCGAGTTCAAGGGCAAGGCCTTCCTAACCACGCTCATCGACCTGCCGTTTTCGGTCTCGCCGGTCATTTCCGGGCTGGTCTATGTGCTGTTGTTCGGCGCACAGGGTCTGCTCGGCGCCTGGCTGAAGGCGCATGGCATCGTCATCCTCTTTGCCGTGCCGGGCATCGTGCTGGCCACCATCTTCGTCACCTTCCCCTTCGTCGCCCGCGAACTGATCCCCCTGATGCAGGAACAGGGCAATGGCGACGAGGAGGCGGCGCTGTCGCTCGGGGCCAATGGTTGGCAAGCGTTCTGGTACGTGACGCTGCCCAACGTCAAATGGGGGCTGCTCTACGGCGTTCTGTTGTGCAATGCCCGCGCCATGGGCGAGTTCGGCGCGGTCTCCGTCGTGTCGGGCCACATACGCGGGCTGACCAACACCATGCCGTTGCATGTCGAAATCCTCTATAACGAGTATAATGCCGCCGCCGCCTTTGCCGTTGCCTCGCTGCTGGCGGGCCTGGCGCTCGTCACGCTGGTCTTGAAAACACTTCTCGAAATGCGCTACGGCGCCGAGATCGCCGCGACGCGCGGACACTAATGCATGTCGCCCAAAAGTGGTAACCGGTTTTTGGGACAACGACATGCATCGACAAAAAAGGGACGGTTGATGGAAGTTCGCGTTGCCAACGTGCGCAAGGAGTTTGAACGGTTTCCGGCCCTCCACGACGTTTCGCTCGACATCAAGTCCGGCGAGCTGATCGCGCTGCTCGGGCCTTCCGGCTCCGGCAAGACGACGCTGCTCAGGCTGATAGCCGGGCTGGAGCGGCCGACGAAAGGAAGGATCTTCTTCGGTGAGGAGGATGCGTCGCAAAAGTCGATCCAGGAGCGCAATGTCGGCTTCGTTTTCCAGCATTATGCCCTGTTTCGCCATATGACGGTGGCCGACAATATCGGCTTCGGCTTAAAAGTTCGGCACGGGCCGTCGCGGCCGTCGGCGCAGGAAATCCGCCGCCGTGCCTCCGAGCTTCTCGACCTTGTCCAGCTTTCCGGCTTGGAGAAGCGCTATCCGGCGCAGCTTTCGGGCGGCCAGCGCCAGCGTGTGGCGCTTGCCCGCGCCATGGCGATCGAACCGGCCGTGCTTTTGCTCGACGAGCCGTTCGGCGCGCTCGATGCCCAGGTCCGCCGCGAGTTGCGCCGCTGGCTGCGCGAAATCCACGACGCCACCGGCCACACCACGGTCTTCGTCACCCATGACCAGGAAGAGGCGCTCGAGCTTGCCGACCGCGTCGTGGTGATGAGCCAGGGCAGCATCGAGCAGGTCGGCACCGCAGATGAAATCTACGACACGCCGAACTCGCCGTTCGTCTACGGCTTCATCGGTGAATCGAGCGCGCTTCCCGTCAAGGTCGAGGACGGTCAGGTCTGGATAGCCGACCGCCCGATCGGGCTGTCCGCGCCGCATGCACGGCAAGGCGAAGCGACGCTGTTCTTCCGTCCGCACGATGTCGAACTGGTGGAGGAATGCAATGGCTGCATCGCCGGCACGGTCGCCGCCAGCCGCCGCGTCGCCGGCACCAGACGCGTGGAGCTCGAAATCGGCGGCGAGCGCCAACGGGTCGAGATCGAGCTGCCCGTCGACCATCCGGCGGCGCAGAAAAGCCGGGTGGCGTTCAGGCCGCGGCGCTGGAAGCTTTTTCCGACTGCTTGATCCTATGCCAACCAGTTCTCGACCTTCAGGCGCTTGATCCGATTGAACTCTCCCGTGTTGGCCGTCACCAGGGTAGTGCCTAGTGCGTAGGCGTGGGCAGCAATAAAAAGGTCGTTTTGGCCAATGGTCTGGCCCATGCTTTCAAGCTCGGCGCGAATCGCGCCGTACTCGGCATCCACCGGCACATCGAGCGGCAAGACAGGAATCTCAGCCAGCAATTCGTCGACCCTCTTGAGCAGCCTGGCCGATCCCTTCCTGACGCAGCCATATCGCAGTTCCGAGGCGACCACTATGCTCGTACAAACGGCGTCCTCTCCCACGCGCAGGATGGCGCTGGCGGCTCTGCCTGCCGGGTTTCGGATCATGTCGCTGACAATGTTCGTGTCTAGCATGAACCGCATTAAAAAAATTCCTCGGATTTGACAGGCATATCGTCGATTTTGGGGAAGTCTTCCTCGGGACCGAGCGGCGGCTCTTTCGCCCATTGCGCAAGCAGCCCCGAGAGGCCAGGTTTGCGGACCGGCTCGATGACCAAGCGGTCGCCTTCACGGCTGATCAAGACCTTTTCGCCGGGGAGCTCGAACTCAACAGGAATGCGCACCGCTTGGCTGCGATTGTTGCGAAACAGCTTCGCCTCTTTCGGTGGCGTTGCCTTTTTCGGTGGCGTTGTTGAATGGCGGCGCTGCGGCATGGCGACGGCTCCTTTGTATATACCACTTGTATATGCCAGATTGCGCCGTGACGCAATCCTCCTGCCAACGCATCGTCTGCCAACACTTAGGCCGGCCGGGAAAGCATCGTGCATGCGGACGAGATCAGCGCGGCTGGCCAGGTATCTCGAAAGACTCTGCTTGAAAGAAAATCCTAACGAATGCCCGGAATGGGAACATTTTTCTAGCGATGACGTGGCGAAGCCGTTCTATGTGTCTCGTCGCCCATCATGCCTTGCCGCTATGGTTGGGCAACAAGCGTTGCATTGGAGACCTGTTTTCATGAAGCGATTTTTGCTTGGCGTCGCCACATTGGCCGGCCTGTTCCTGGCATCCTCCCAAGCCTGGTCGGCCGACAGACTGCTGAATGCGTCCTATGATGTAGGCCGCGAATTGTTTGCGCAGGTCAACAAGGCCTTCATATCAGAGCACCCCGGCGTGGCCATCGATCAGTCGCATGCCGGGACGTCGGCGCAAGCGCGCGCCATTGCCGAGGGCCTCGGCGCCGATGTCGTCACCTTCAACCAGGTCATCGACATCGACTTCCTGGTCTCGAAGGGTCTTATCTCCGCCGACTGGCAGAAGGACTTCCCCGACAACGCCTCGCCTTTCTATTCGCTGCCGTCCTTTTTGGTGCGCGCCGGCAATCCGAAAAACATCAAGGATTGGAACGATCTCGTGCGCGACGACGTCCAGGTGATCTTCCCCAACCCGAAAACATCCGGCAATGCGCGCTACACCTATCTGGCGGCCACCGCCTACGCCAAGGAGGCCTTCAAGGATGACGACGCCAAGGTGAAGGAATTCGTCACCAAGCTGTTCAACAACGTTCCGATCTTCGACAGCGGCGGGCGCGCCGCGACCACCACCTTCGTGCAGCGCGAGATCGGCGACGTGCTGATCACCTTCGAGTCGGAAACGCGCGGCGTCCGCAGGGAGTATGGCGATGACAAGTTCGAGCAGGTGACACCCTCGGTCAGCCTGCTGGCGGAGTTTCCGGTGGCGATCGTCGATACGGTCGCCGACGAGCATGGCACGCGTGACCTCGCCAAGACCTATCTCGACTTCCTCTACACGCCGCAGGGGCAGGACATCGCCGCCCGCAACGGCCTGCGGACTCGCGACGCGGCGGTCGCCGCCAAATACAAGGCCGAGTTTCCCGATGTCCGCCTGCTGACGGTGGAGGACGTCTTCGGCGGCTGGGCCAAGGTCAAGGTCGAGCATTTCGCAGCCGGCGGACTGCTCGACCAGACCTATGGCAGCCGCTAACGCGAGCGATCATCGAACGCGACAAGAAAGCCGGCTTTTGTCGGCTTTCTTCGTTTTCGCGGTCCGGAAAGGTGATTTCGCGCATTTTCGGGGCGGACCATCCAAAACGTCACGAAGAATCAACGTGTTTGTGCCTACCGTTCCATCAGACGGCTTGTTTTCGCGAAACTGCATCGCGCGACCAAAACGTCATGATTTACACACAAACAACCGCCAGATGCGGGGCGGTTGGGGTTTTCATGAACTGAATCGGGCATGCTTACCAAAAAAGGCAAATACGGCCTCAAGGCCCTCGTGCATCTGTCAGGCTTGCCGGTCGGCCAGCTCGCATTCGTCAACGACATTGCCGTCGCCAACAACATCCCGAAGAAATTCCTGGATGCCATTCTGGGCGAATTGCGCAATGCCGGCTTCGTCCAGAGCCGCAAGGGCAAGGAAGGCGGCTATCGCCTCGCCCGGCCGGCCTCCGAGATCAAGATCGGCCATGTCGTGCGTGTCCTCGACGGGCCGCTGGCGCCAATCCCTTGCGCCAGCCGCACCCAATATCAGCGCTGCGAGGATTGCGACGAAGCGACATGCCAGGTCCGGAACATGATGCTGGAGGTGCGCCAGGCGATCGCCGAGGTGCTGGACAATCGCAGCCTCGCCGCGATGCGCGACGCCGACAATGACGATTTTCCAGTCGAACTGACGTCGCAGATCTGATCAGCCGCCGCTAAAGCGGGATCCGCGCCGGCGAAGCCGGCTCATGAATTCGCCTCAAACAGGCTCAAGACATCGCCGACGATGTCGGCGACCGGGCGCGTCGCATCGAGCGTCAATGCGTTCTCGTCGGCTGCCGGCGCTTCGAGCGTGGCGAACTGGCTGTCGACCAGGCTTGCCGGCATGAAATGGCCCTGGCGGGAGCCGACACGCTGCTTTGCGGTCGCGGGATCGATTTCCAGATAGAGGAAAACGATGTCTTGGCAAAAACCGCGCAGACGTTCGCGGTAGCTGCGCTTCAGCGCCGAACAGGCGGCGACCACGCCTTGCCCTTCGCCGATCGATCCCGCAATGCGCCGGCCGATCGCGTCGAGCCAGCCTTCGCGCAATGCGTCGGTCAGCGGCTCGCCTCTTGCCATACGCGCGACGTTTTCCGGCGGATGCAGCCGGTCGCCCTCGACGAAGATGGCACCCAACGCTGCGGCCAGCGCTTCGCCGACGGCCGACTTGCCACAACCGGCGACGCCCATCACCACGACGGCCGGTGCGGACCGGACGGCATCCCTCTGCATTTGTGCCTTTTCGTCCACGATGCGGGTCAGCGGCTGGCCGGCGCGCGGCCGTAAAGCAGGAGCATGGCGACGATGACGACGCCGTAGATGATCTGCCGGCCCGCCTCCGGCATCTGCATGACCGAAAGAATGGATTGCAAAAGCGTGATCAGGATGACGCCAGCGACCGTGCCGAGATAGGAGCCGCGGCCGCCGAGGATCGAGGTGCCGCCAAGCACGACCGCTGCGATCGACGGCAGGAGATAGGCGTCGCCCATCGACTGCGCCGCCTTGGAGGCATAGCCGGCCAGAAGCACGCCGCCGAAGGCGGAGAGCCCGCCGGACACGGCGAAGGCGATCAGCACCACGCGCCGCGTGTCGATGCCGGAGAGGTAGGCGGCGCGCTCGCGGTTGCCGATGCCGTAGACCGTGCGGCCGAAGCCGGTGCGGGTCAGCACGAAAACCATCGCAGCACCGATCAGCGCCCAGATGACGACCGCGTTGGGCACGCCCGGAATGGCAAAGCCGGTCGCCAGATAGCGCATCGCCGGGGTTGCCGAATCCTGCGGCGAGAAACCGCCCGTATAGACCACCATCAGCCCTTGCGCGACGGCATTGGTGGCGAGCGTGATGATCATCGAGGGAATGCGCAGGTAAGCGACGCCGATGCCGTTGACGATGCCGATCGCGACACCGCAGAAAATGCCGAACGGGATCGCCAGCGCCACGCCAACCGGGCCGTAGGCGGCCGCCGCACAGGCCATCATCGCGCCCGCCGCCACCGACCACGGCACCGACAGGTCGATCTGGCCGAGCAGGATGACCAGCATCATGCCGGTGGCGATGACGCCGAGAAACGAGGCCACCTTGAGCTGCTGCAGCAGATATTCCGGCGACAGGAAGCTGCGCGAATAGAGGCTGCCCACAAACAGCAGCAGCACGATGCAGGCAAAGGCGGTCAGCACCGCGGGGTCGGCGCGGCGGATGAATTTCGGCATGCGGCCAGCGATGCCACCAACGGTCGTTTCGCTCACAGGAACCACTCCAGCCGGTTGCGGACCCTGAACAGGGCGAAGGCGCCGAGGCTGACCGCGATCAGCAGGATGACGCCCTGGAACAGCGGCTGCCAGAGCGGATCGAAATCGAAAACGAAGAGCAGGTCGCCGATGGTGCGGAAGGCGAGCGCCCCGAAAATCGCGCCGATGGCGCTGCCCTTGCCGCCGAACAGTGAGACGCCGCCAAGCACCACGGCGGCGATCGAGAACAGCGTATAGGCATTGCCACTGGCATAGGCCGCCTCGCCCGTATAGGTGAAGAAGGTCAGGAACAGCCCGCCGATCGCGGCCAGCAGGCCGGCCAGCGCATAGGCGGCAAACTTGCCGCGGCGGATCGGCACGCCGGACATGTAGGCCGCCATCTCCGACGATCCCGCAGCATAGGCCGCGCGGCCGAGCACCGACCGGCTGAACGGCACCCAGACGACGAGCACGACGGCCAGCAGCACCACCAGGCTCGCCGGCACCACGCCGAACAGCCGCCCGGTCATCGCGTCGGCGAGATCCTCGTTGACCGAGCCGCCCGGGAAGGGTCTCAAAAGCAGCGCAATGCCGAAATAGACCGCGCCGGTGGCGATCGTTGTGACGATCGGCTGCAGCCGTCCGTAGATGACGATGGCGCCGTTGATCGCCCCGCACAGCAGCCCGGTGCCGAGCACCGCGACGACGCCGAGCGCGGTCTCGATGCCGGTGCCGATGACCAGCCATGAGGCCAGGCAGTTGGTCAGCAGGAAGATCATGCCGACGGAAAGGTCGATGCCGGCGGTGATCACCACCAGCGTCTGCGCCATGGCGACGAAGGCAAGCAGCACGCCCTTGTTCGAAGCCGTCTGAACGACATTGGCGGTAAAGCCGGCCGGATGGTTCGAGGTGTAGATCGTAAACATCACGATGAAGATGCCGAACGCCAGCAGCGTTCCGCGTTGTTCGGCAAGCCAATAGCGCCAATCCTTCACGCGTCCGCTCCTCGGGCTGGCGTCTTCGCCATGCCTCTAACAGGCATCTCTTCGCCATGGATGTTGAGCGCACTGGCAATCAGCGCCCGCTCGGTGATCTCGGCGCCGACCAGTTCGCGCTTGACTGCCCCGTCATAGAGCACCAGCACCCGGTCGCAGCAGCCGATCAGTTCGTCATAGTCGGTCGAGTAAAACAGGATCGCCGCGCCTTGGTCGGCAAGCTTGCGCATCAGCTGATACAGTTCCTGCTTGGTGCCCACATCGATGCCCCGCGTCGGGTCGTTGAGCAGGATGATGCGCGGCTGCCGCATCAGCCATTTGGCGATGACGACCTTCTGCTGGTTGCCGCCGGACAGTGCGCCGACCGGAATGTCGAGGCCTGCCGTCTTGATCGCCAGCAGACCCACCATGTCGTCGATCAGCCGCTGCTCGGCGGCACGGTCGATGATGCCGGCCCTGGACAGCCGGTCGAGCGCGGCGAAGGAGAGGTTTTCGCGCACCGTCATAGGCAGCATCAGACCTTCCGTCTTGCGATCCTCCGGGATCAGCGCCATGCCGACCCGGTCATCCCGCGCCTTGGCCGGGCTGGCGATCGCCATCGGCTTGCCGTCGATCAATATCTGGCCGCTGAGGCCGCGCAGCACGCCGAAGAAGGCCAGCAGCAATTCACGTTGGCCCTGGCCATCGAGGCCGCCGAGGCCGACGACCTCGCCTGCGTCGACCGTGAGCGAGATATTGTCCAGCCTGTCGGTCCAGGACAGTTTTCGCGCCTCCAGTACCGGAGCGGTGATAGCCGGCGCGCGCACCGGCTTCGTTGGGAAAATATGGCTGTATTCGCGGCCGATCATCAGCTCGACGACTTCATTGTCGCTCTTCGTGCCTGCCGCGTAGCTGGCGACGTTGCGGCCGTTGCGGAACACCGTGCACTGGTCGGCTAGCTCGGCGATCTCGTTCATCCGATGCGAGATGTAGAGCAGCGCCAGCCCTTCCGAGCGCAGCCGCTTCAAGACGCCGAAAATCTTCGCGACGTCGGCCGCGGTGAGCGCCGAGGTCGCCTCGTCGAGGATCAGGATGCGCGGCTTGCGTGCCAGCGCCTTGGCGATCTCGACCATCTGCCTTCTTGAAAGAGGAAGATCCTTGACCAGCGCCAGCGGATGGATGTCGGCAGCGCCGGCGCGAGCGAGGGCCTCTTCTGCTATGCGGCGCTGCGCCTTGCGGTCGATCATGCCGAAACGCCTGGGGGGATCGGAAATGACGATGTTGTCGGCGACGCTGAGTTCGGGGACGAGCGACAGTTCCTGGAAGATGCAGACGATGCCGGCCTGGTTGGCCGCGGCCGGCGACGCGAAGGTCACTTCGCTTCCGTCCAGCATCATGCGGCCCTCGTCAGGCGCGACGACGCCGGCCATGACCTTGATCAGCGTCGATTTGCCGGCGCCGTTTTCGCCGAGAATGGCGTGAATGCTGCCTGGTGTAACCGAAAGCTCGGCCTTTTCCAGCGCCCGCACACCGCCATAGCGCTTGGATATGCCCTCCATGCGGAAGAGCGGAACCGCACCGTCCATCGGCCCCTCCCAAGGCGCTTGTTCGTTAGGACCGGCGCCGCGGGATATCCCGCGACGCCGAGCGACAGTCTACTGGTTTTCCTTGCTCTGGCCCATGATTTCCTGCGCGGTGAAGTTGATGCCGCAGGTCGGGAAGGAGTTGCCGACGAAGAAATTGTCGGATTGGTCGGGGAAATAGTCCTCGCCTTCCTTGAAGTTCGGATCCTCGACGATCGCCAGCGGCAGCTTCACCGCTTGCGGGACGACCTGGCCTTCGAGCGCGGCAATCGCCGTCTTGATGGCGACCGCTACCTGGGCCGGGCCGGTTCCGGCCGACGAGCATTTCAGCCCCTCTGCGGCAAACTTCGCGCAGAATTTGCGAAAGCCATTCTCCGTTTCGCCGCCGAACGGCACGAACGGATGCTTGGCATCGATCATCGCCTGAACGATGCCGGTGTCGCCGCCCTGCCCGGTGATGCCGTCGAAGGGACCGTTGGTGGCGATCGCGTCGGCCGTAGCCTTTTGCGCCACGCCATCGTCCCATTTGCCGATGACTTCGGTGACCTCCCACTTCTTGCCGGAAGCGTTGAAAACCTCGTGGATGCCGTTATGGCGGTCGGTGTCGACCGACGTGCCGGCAACGCCGCGCACCTCAAGGATCTTGCCACCATTGGGCACATGCTTGACCAGCCAGTTGGCCCACAACTCGCCAAGGCCTTTCTGGTCGACATTGACGTTGATGGCGTCCTTGGTGTCGAGAATGTTGTCGAAGGCGACCAGCACGACGCCGGCTTCCTTGGCGCGCTTGATGACCGGTCCGAACGCTGTCGGATTCTGCGCGTTGACGACGATCGCGTCATAACCGGAATCGATGAAGTTGTTGATCGCCGAAATCTGCGCCGGCACATCTTCGCCGGTCGACACGACCTTGAATTCCTTCAGTTTCGCCGCGACCTCCGGCTGCGCCGCATAGGCCTTCGCCGTCTGCACCATCTGGATGCGCCAGGTGTTGGCGATGTAGCCATTGGCGAGCGCGATGCGGTACGGGCCTTCCTTCTTGGGGAACTTGAAGAACTGCGTGTCGGCCGCCCACGGCGCGAAGCAGTCCGGCTCGGCGGACGGGCCTTTGACGATTTCGGCTTCGGCGAGCGCCGACGAGCTCAGCATGACGAATGCAGTGGCGGCAACGATGCCACCAACAAGTGACTTGAACATCGATATTCCTCCCAGTTGCAGTTTTTGATTGCTCTTACGCATGTCGCGCGTCCGGCCCGGCACCTCCGCCTTGCCCCTCGCGCCTTTCAGGCGGCCGAATGCCGACCCGATCTCCTCCCTTGTCGCTCGGCTAACCGAAGTAAAAACTATCATATTATACATAATAAACAAGCATGAGCTGTCGCTTATATATAATAAACAGACTTCGGTCTTTGCCGCGTGCTTCCTCCCAAAAGCAGATGGTAGCGCTACCCATGACGCCGTGTAAAGCGTCATTTCGCGATGCCTGGAAGTGCTTTCAGCGGGCAGTGCTCTCGCGGCACCTGAGCTCGAAGCCGAGGTCGACGACCGGCTCTTGCGGCCGCTTGCCTGCAATCGCCGCGAGCGCCATCGCGACCGACAGCCGGCCGATCTCGTAGCGAGGCGTCCGGACGCTGGTGATGGATGGAAAAGCCACTTCCATCATGTCGAGATCGTTGAAGCCTGTGATGCCGATCGTCTTCGGCACGGCGATCGAGGCGCGGTGGCACTCAAACAGTACGCCGAGCGCAATGTCGTCATTGTTGCAGAAAACTCCGTCCAGCGTCGGCACCTTGGCCAGCGCGTCACGAAACAGTTCGCGCCCGAGCGTCACGCTGGACGGCACCGGCGTGGTGGTGATCAGCCGCGCGTCGAACAGACCGGCCGCCTCCATCGCCGCGCGATAGCCGGCCAGTCGACGCTGCGAGCGTGGGTCCATGCGCGCGCCGATGAAGCCGATGCGGCGATAGCCCGTTTCGATCATGTGCTCCGTCGCCGCCTTGCCGCCGTCGAAATGCGAGAAGCCGACCATCATGTCGACCGGATCGGGCCCGGTCTCCATGACCTGCACCACCGGACAGCCGGCCGTCTCGAGCAGTCTTCGCGACGTTGGCGTCTGGTCGATGCCCGCCACGATCAGCGCCGCCGGGCGCTGCGGGCCGAACACCTGCAGCAGCCGTTCCTCCTCGAGGCCGGAATAATGGGTATTGCCGAGCTGGATGCGGTAGGAACTGTCGGACAGGCTGTCATAGATGCCGCGCAGCACTTCGGCAAAGACGCTGTTGGTGAGCGACGGCACCAGCACGCCAAAGACCTCGGCGCGCGCCGAAGCCAATGCTCGCGCATTCGGGTCGGGCAGATAGCCGAGTTCATCGACGGCCGCCTGGATCTGGCGGCGCAGATCCTCCGAAACACGCCCCGGCTCGCGCAAGGCGCGGGAAACCGTGATGGCGCCGACGCCGGCCATACGCGCGACATCGGCAATCGTCGGACGGCCGCCGCCGCGGCGCGAGCGCGGTTTGGTCATAGCCTTGTCCCGAACGCGGCGCCTTCGCCGAAGCGCGGCCGCGAAATGCTGTTCAGCGTCTTTGCCACTGTCGCCATGCCAACCCGACTTGCCGCACCCGTCTGGCGTCGCGCAGCCTTACCCCATTGTCAAGCGAACCGGCCAGGACAGCTACCCGAACTCGGGTAGCGCCACAGTTGGAATTTCGGCTGTGGGTGGGTTCGCGGGCGTCTTGTCGTCCACCGTGCTCAGGCTTCTACGCCGTGCGTCGTCCGCTGCGCCACCTCGTGGCATAGGGCAACGCGAACAAGTAGAGACCGCTGAGCATGAGCAAGCCGAGCGGGATCAGCGGCATGAGGTACACCCAGTAGGCGGGCTCGACACCTACGCCCAAGGTGATGAAGATGGCAGCGACGACCGCCGTAAAAATGATCGACAGCCAGCGGTGGAATTGCCGAATCCACGTGTTCCAGTTCATGAGCACCTCCTCTGAAGACGAGCTGAAGCGGATCGGGTGACCCGCTTGGCGCCAGCCTTCTTTGCAAGCTTGTTTGATTTGATGACGTCTCGTTGGCCATGCCCGTTGGCGCCGGCACGCCTTACTCTATCCGCGCCAGGACCTGCTCCAGGTTCGCTAGGAACCGCTGCCATCCGTATTGGGCACCCTGGTAGTACTGCTGCTGATCCGGCCGGAAGCCCAACTGCTCCATGCGCAGATGGGTCCCCGTGCTCGTAGGGGTGAGCGTCCACGTGACGACACTTTTGAGATCCTTGGTATCCCACGTGTAAGACAGCGTCTTGTTGGGCTCGACTGCCTGGACCTGACAGTCGACCGCGCCCCAGTCCGCGCTAAGATTGAAACGGTGCCCCTCGTCTGGCTTGAAATCGTTCTTCATCAGCCACTCCTCGATCAGGTGTGATTGCGTGAGCGCGCGCCAGATCTTTTCCGGCGGAAAAGCGACCTCCCGTTCGACGACGACGGCGCGCGTTTTGGTCTCAGTATTGGTCATTGGTCCATCCTTTTGAGCAAATCTTCGAGGTTGTCGAACCGGCTTCGCCAGAACCCAGCCATTTGGTTCGTCCAGTCTATCAGCGGCGCCAAGGCGCCGAGCTCCGCGCTATAATGCGTGTTGCGGCCTTCATGACGGTCGCGCACCAACCCGGCCTGCTTCAGCACCCCAAGATGCTTTGACACGGCCGGTTGCGAGACGCCGGCCCGAGCGGTCAGGGCCGCGACGGTCTGGTCTCCGTCGCGACACAGCCGCTCGAAGATGGCCCGTCGCGTCGGATCGGCAAGCGTTTTAAAGAGGATCTCGTGGGGCTGTGGCATCGTGATCGATAACTCGCTGGCTATTTATAAACCAATAACCACCGAGATATGTGTAAGTCAAGCAGGAACGTGGACCGGAATCCGCGTCTCAGGAGCCACCGCCCATGTCTTGCTACCACCGATTGCGGACTGTCATCGACTAGTCAGCGAATTTCCGCTCGGGGTCGTGAGCCGAAATTCAAAGGGTCAGTGCTCAGGCCATCGCCGCGGCGCTGCGCCGCGCTTTCCACAGCAACAGCACCATGGCCGCTATGTTCAGCAGGTTCCAGGCGATGCCGTTGAGGAACGCGGCGGCGTAGGAGCCGGTCAGATCGTAGATCCAGCCCGACATCCAGCCACCGATCGCCATGCCGAAGATGGTTGCCATCATGACCATGCCGACGCGCTGGCCGGCCTCCTTGGCGGGCATGTATTCGCGCACGATGATGGCATAGCAAGGCACGATGCCACCCTGCGACAGGCCGAAGACCAGCGAGACGACGTAAAGCGACGCTAGCCCGTCGAAGCGGATGTAGAACAACAGCGACAGGGCTTGCAGCACCGAGCCGATCAACAGGGTTTTCACGCCGCCGATGCGATCGGCAAGGAAGCCGGACGCCAGCCGGCTGACGACGCCCGCCGCCAGCATGATCGACAGCATGTCGGCGCCACGCGCCACGCCGTAGCCGAGGTCCATGCAATAGGCGACGATATGGACCTGCGGCATCGACATCGCCACGCAGCAGCCAAGGCCGGCGACGACGAGCAGCACCTGCAGGGCTGCCGGTGACAGTGAGATCGGCTGGACGGGCCGGCTGCCGGGAGAACCGGGAGCGGCGGCAAGTGGTGCGCCGCGCCTGAGCAGCAGGATCAGCGGCACCATGGTCGCGAGGCAGACGACGCCGATCCCGGCATAGGTGAAACGCCAGCCTTCGGCCTGCATGACAAAGGGCATCGCCAACGGCCAGATCGCCCCGGCGAGATAGTTGCCGGCGGCGGCAGCCGTCACCGCGACGCCGCGGCGGCGGTTGAACCAGTGCGAGATGTCGGCGATCAGCGGCCCGAAAATCGCCGAGGTGCCGACGCCGATCAAAAGTCCCTGGACAAGAGTGAACTGCAGGATCGAAGTGGTCAGCGACGCCAGCAGGAAACCGGTACCGAGCGCCACCGAGGCAATGAGCGCCGGGATCCAGTAGCCCATGCGGTCGATGGCGCGGCCGACCAGCACATTGCCGGCGGCGAAACCGACCATGGTCGCGGTATAGGGCATCGACGCGGCGGCGCGATCGACGCCGAATTCCGCCTGCACGGCGGGCAGCACCACGACCACCGCCCACATGCCGACGCCGCCGATCGTCGCCAGCAGCACGGAAATGCCGAGCCGCATCCAGGCATAGGCGCTGTCGATGCCGCGGCTGCTTGCCTGGCTGGAGACGGTTGTGGTCAAGGCGTTTCCTGTCCGCGATTCTGCAAAATCGACCGGTTCGACACCACTATCGGTGCATTGGCGGCGCCGTGCAGCGCCACGACAGGCAAATCCGTGGCTCCAGGGATTCGAGCTGCGGTGGAACAGTGGCTGCCGTCCCGGAGTTTTATCAACGCACCAATGGAAGGAGTTTGTCATGACCGCGAAAAGGAAATGGTCGGCCGAGGTCACCGAGCACAGCGACGCGCTGGACCTCGAGGAACATATCTTCGAATCCCACGATCCCAAGAAGATCGCAGCCTCGCTGAAGCGATCGGCCGAACACAGCGAGCGGCGCAAGGCCGAGCCGTTCCAGTCCGCCATGTCAATGCTGAATTTCTACATCAACCGTGCCGGCAAAAACCTGCCGGCCGAGCAGAAGAGAGTGCTGGAGGACGCCAAGGACGAGCTGCGCGCCGCGTTCGGGCGCCCGAAACAAGATTAGAGGATCGACTTTACCTCGACTTGATGACGCCGTCGGTGTTGGCCAGGAGCTTGCGTACCGCGTTGCGCGCCGCATCCGGCCGCTGCAGGCGGATGTTCTTTTCGATCGCTTCGTGCAGCTTCTGCGCGTGCTGCAAATCGTCCAGTTCCCGCGTCGTATAGGCGAACAGATGATCGAACGCCGATTCGATCAGCACGCCGAGCGGCACCAGAAGATCGTTGCCGGATGCACGCAGGATGGCCAGATGAAAACGCGTATCGGCGCGCGTGCGCTCCTGCAGCGTCGTCGCCTCCCCCATCTCCCGGCAGGCCTGGCTGATCTCGGCCATCTGCTCGTCTGTGCGCCGCATGGCGGCAAAGGCGGTCGCTTCCGGCTCGATGATGTGGCGGAACTCCTGCACCGTTTTCAGGAACACCTCGCGGTCGGGCGATGTCGCGTACCAGGCGAGCACATCGCGATCGAGCAGGTTCCAGCGCTCTTTCGGCTCGACCCAGCTGCCGATCTTCGGGCGCGAGGCCAGCAGGCTCTTGGCCATCAGCATCTTGATCGCTTCGCGCACCGCCGAGCGGCTGACGTCGAAGGTCTCGGACCATTTGGCTTCGTTGGGCAGGATGGTTCCCGGCGGATAGTCGCCGCGCACGATCCTGAGACCGATTTCGTTGGCCAGCGACGCATGCACGCTCGACCCAGGCATACGCGCCGCGTCGGCGCGACGCACGACTGCCGGGCGCTCGGCGGACGCCGCCTTGGCCGGTGTTTTTCTCTTATTCGGCTTGCCGTCCCGCATGCGTTCACAAAGTCCGGATTCCGAAAGCTGTCAAGCACGGGGAAAGCCTCGGGCTGCAATGCCTGCTTCTGTGCACAGATCAGCCCGGATGCATCGACCTCGTCATGTCGTCTTGACGTATTTCCGCCAGCTGTGTTCCGGGCGGAATCCGAGCATATCCCGCGCCTTGCGGTTGGAGAGCAGCGTTTCGTATTCACCAAGTTCGCCCTTGACCGGCACACCGGGATAAAACCGCTTCAGCAATTCGGCCGTCGGCAGGTCGGACGAGGTGTCGTCATTGGCGGCATTGAACACCTGATAGCCGAGCCCGTCCTTTTCGATGGCGCGCAACGTGATCTGGCCGAGGTCGCGCGCGTCGACATAACTCCAGGCGATCCGCTTGCGGAAACCCGGATCGGCGAACCATTTCGGAAACAGCGAATATTCATGCGGCTCGATGACGTTGCCGATGCGCAAAGCGTAGATGTCGATGCCGCTGCGCAGCGCGAAGGCGCGCGCCGTCTTCTCGTTGACGATCTTCGACAGCGCGTAGCTATCCATCGGATCGACATCGTACTCCTCGTCGAGCGGGAAATGTGTCGGGTCGCGCGGCTCGTTGGCGAAGACCAGCCCATAGGTCGTCTCGCTGGAAGCGATCACCACCTTGCGGATGCCGAGCTTCACCGCCGCCTCGATGACATTGTAGGTGCCGAGCGCGTTGATGCGGAACACCTCGTTGTCGGGCGTGATCATGATGCGCGGGATCGCCGCGAAGTGCACCACGGCATCGACCGGCTGCGCCCGCAACGACGGGTCGAATTCATGCAGGCCCATATAGCTCGACAGTGCATTGAACACCTGCCCGCTGTCGGTGATGTCGGTGACCAGCGTGCGCACCTTGGGATTGTCGAGCGGCTTGGTGTCGATGTTGAGCACCTGACAGCCCTGCTCGACCAGATACTGCACGACATGACGCCCAGCCTTGCCGCTGCCGCCGGTGAACATGATCCGCTTCGTCATTTTGCTCTCCACATTCCCTGGAATACATGTGTATTGTCAGACAATATGGCATTCCGCAATCGCCTGCCAACCGCCTGCGGCGAAAACCGGCTTCAACAATTCGCCTGCCAAAGTGCAGCGCCGTCATCGATATCAGCAACACAGGACGACACGACATGAATACGACTGCCGCGAGCGAAAAGATCGGCTTCATCGGACTTGGCTTGATGGGCCACGGGATCGCGAAGAACATCGTCGATAAGGGCTATTCCCTGACGTTTCTCGGCCGCAAGAACCGCGCGCCGGCGGAAGACCTGCTTGGCCGGGGTGCGGAGGAAGCCGCGACCTCGCGCGACGTGGCAGTGGCATCTGATATCGTCTTCATCTGCGTCACCGGCTCGCGCGAGGTCGAAGCTATCATACGCGGGCCCGGCGGCCTCAAGGAAGGCCTGAAGAAGGGTTCGGTGATCGTCGATTGCTCGACCTCGGATCCGACCTCGACGGTAACGCTTGCCGCCGAACTCAAGGCGCTCGGCGTCGACTATGTCGATGCCCCGCTGAGCCGCACGCCGAAGGAGGCGTGGGAAGGCACGCTCGACGCCATGGTCGGCGCGTCGGACGCGGTCTTTGCCCGGCTGAAGCCGGTGCTCGACACCTGGGCCGGACGTATCGTCCATATCGGCGACACCGGCGACGGCCACCGTATGAAGCTGCTCAACAATTTCATCTCGCTGGGCTATGCGGCGATCTATTCCGAGGCGCTGGCGCTGGCGCAGAAGGTCGGCATCTCGCCGCCGCGCTTCGACAGCGTCATCCGCAACGGCCGCATGGATTGCGGCTTCTACCAGACCTTTATGCGCTGGACGCTGGAAGGCGACCGCGATGCGCACAAATTCACCATCGCCAACGCCTTTAAGGATCTCACTTATCTCGAATCGATGGCGGGTGCCGCAGGCATCGCCAACCCGCTCGGTAATGCCACCAAGAACGCCTTCGCCGGCGCATTCGCCGCCGGGCCGGCCGATCAATATGTGCCGATGCTCGCCACGCATATCGGCAAGATCAACGGCGTCGACCTGACGCCGCCTACAGCGCCACGCGGACGATAAGACGCGCAATGAAGGCTGCAGAGCCGACATGGAATTTTCATGAGCCCAAAGCCTGATTCATTGCAATAGAACCAGGCGCTATGCTCCTGTTTGATCATCATCTTCCGAACCGAACCTTTAGGACTATCATCTATGGGCAAACCCGATCAGCCAGCGCAAATGGCCAAGATGGGTAGAATGTTGCCATTCATCTCGACGATGAGAACGAGCAAGTGGCGCCAATTGCCGACCTTGCCAGCGACGCCGGGAAGGTAAAGTCTCGGCCCCAAGGAGGCGCTGGCGAAGGAACCATCCCTGCGTTGGTCGACAAGGTGAGCGCTGTGGAAGGCGACGAACCGGGTGCGGGCGCGAGCCCCACTACCCAAGCTTGTGACAAAGTCGATTGAGCACGTCTCGAAGCGCATTAGCGGCTTGCTCACGCTCGTCAGCAGACATCAGCTCGGGTTCAGCCTCCAGGCTGAGATGCGGCAGCACGGTTCGAACGGCGCTGCGGGCGGCGACCATATTGGCCTTCAGATCGAGGACGCGATAGGTGGCGACGGGATAGGCGATGCCCCTGACCTGGATGTGTCCCAGTTCCACGCAGGCGATAGTGTCCTTCACTTGCGCAAATGTCTCATAGGAAATGAGCACGGCGCCCGGCGGCGCCTCCTGCTCGAGGCGTGAGGCGAGATTCACGGCGCCGCCGATGATCGTGTAGTCCATCCGGTCTTCGCTGCCGAAGTTGCCGACGGTGCAGTAGTCGGTATGGATGCCGATGCGGCAGCGCAGCGGCGTTTCGATGCCGATGTCACGCCAGATTTCGGCAAGGTCGGTCATCCGCTTCTGCATGGCGAGGGCCATCTCGACGCAGGCGAGCGCGTCCTCCTTGACACCGCGAGTCTCCGGATCGCCGAAAAACATCAAAATCGCGTCACCGACATACTTATCGATCGTCGCGCCGTGATCCGAAGCAATTTTCGACATTTCCGTCAGATAGTGGTTGAGGAGCTGGGTGAGATCCTCGGACTCCATCTTGTCAGTGGTCTCGGTAAAGCCAGCGATGTCTGAGAAGCATATGGTCAGCTTCTTGCGCTGGCTGGCGATCCTGACGTCCTGACGGCCGGAAAATATCGATTTGTACACCTGCGGCGCGAGATACTTGGCCAGCTTGTTGGAAAGCGCCTCGAGAGCCGCGGACTTCTCGGCGAGGTTTTCCTCCCGTTGCTTCAGCTCCGTGATGTCCGAGTAGACGGCGACCGTTCCGCCGCCGGTGATCCGCCGCTCGCCTATCATGATCCATCGTCCATCGCCGCGCCGTTGCACCCAGGGGTCGCCAGGGTTGCGGTGCCGGGAGAGCCGCTCGGCGACCCATTCCTCGACCCGCCCCTCGGCATCCTTGATGTAGCCGCGCTCAGCGGACCGGCGGATGATCTGCTCGAATATCGTGCCGGGCGTCATTTCCTCCAGGCCGGCGTAGAGCAGTTCGCGATAGCGGCTGTTGCTGAGGACGAGCCGGTCCTCCCGGTCATACAGCGCGAAACCCTCAGAGATGCTCTCGATGGCGTCGACGAGCCGCTGGCGCGCCTCGGCGACCTCGCGCAGGTTCTTTTCCTCGACCTCGACCGCGGTGTCCCGGAACAGCCTGAGCGCCTCGGCCATGCGGCCGATTTCGTCTCGGCCGGCGGCAGGTAGGTGCGCTCGAAGATTGCCGCCAGCGATCGCGAACATGCCTTGGCTCACCGCCCCCAGCCGGGCGAGAAGGCTTCGGTCAACATAGAGCCAGACCACCAGAACCGAACTCAGAAGGCTGAGGAAGGCGGAGCCAAGGACAACTCCGGTGCCGTAGCGCTGGACGACCGCGGCTTCGAGACCGGACGCGGTGATCTCGCGGTCCGCCGCGACGACCAGCCGATCAACGGCAGCGGTGAGGCTGCGCGACAGCCGATTGTTTTCGCCGAGAAGCTTTTCGCCCTGCGCCAGGACGGCGAGCTCGTCCTGGCGGGCCTTGGGGATGCTCTTTTCGCCATCGATCAGCGCCTTAAACTCGTCCACCCGTTGTCGGAAGCGGACCTGCAGCTTCTCGTCGATCTCGGCTGAGATCGTTTCCAGAGCGGCAAGGGACCGGCGCAGCGGAAACAGGATCAACGCCAGATCGCCCAGAGTCGACGCGTCCGCCGTCCTGATCAGAGCGTCGTTGACCGCCGACATCTCCTGGTGCGCCCTCTGTTGGGGGACGTAGGCTGCAATCGCCTGGACGAGATCGGCCATGACCGCCGCGCTTCGATCCGGCGCGAGCGATGCGTCGGCCGCGGCCGCCCGCCACTGCGCGAGCCTGGAATTCATCACCAGGATGCCGGGGGCCACGAGACGCTGGCCTGCAATTGTCGTCGCCGACAAGCGGCGCAGCAGCTCTTCCTTGCGCGCGACCACGGCGAGGCGCGTGGCAACAAGGTCGTCGAGAGCGTCGAGGTTGCGCCTGAGACCGAGCACCGCAGCCTCGATCTCAGCCACCGCTGGCGTTCCAAGCGCGGCACCCTTGAGCGCGGCCAGCAGCTCCTCGAGTCGCGTCATCTCGACCCCGATCGCGGCCGAGACTTCGTTGTGCCGGGCTTTGCTAGTCGACGTCAGCACGGCCGGCGCAATGGCCGCGACCCGCTCGGCCTGGCGCGACAGCTGGAGGGAGGCAAGCGCCGACGGCACCCGATCCCTGGTGATGCGGTCGACGACGTCGCCGACCTGGAGAAAGGCATACAGGGCAGCCGCTGTTGCCAGCACTGCGAAGGCGCTGATCCCGAAAAAAGCCAGCAGCAGGCGGCCGCGTATGCCGAGGCGTTCAAGCATCGCGGCAACGCTTTGATCCGAATGAACCCGCTAACGTGGTCTGCATCAGATATCTCAAGCGGCGCACCGTCGAATTGGCCCTTACTCGACCGGCACGTACTCTCCACTTCGCCAGACGTACCATACCCAGTTCTGGGTCGAGAGATCGCCCTTGTCGTCGAAATCGATCGAGCCCAGGACAGTGTCGAACTCCTGCCCGCGCAGGGTCGCGATGACCGTCGCCAGCTCCAGCGAACCTGCCTTCTCGACCGCCTGCGCCCAGACCTGGACGGCAGCGTAGCTCAGCAGCGTGTAGCCTGCGGGCTCGAAGTTTTCGGCACGGAATCGCTCCACTACCGGAGCCGCTTCGGGGTTTCGCCGTGGGTCCGCGGAGAACGTGAAGAGGGTCCCCTCGGCCGCGGGGCCGGCGATCAGGGCAAATTCCTCGGTCGCCAGGGCATCGCCGGAGATGATCTGAACCGCGTAGCCGCGGTCGCGTGCGGCGCGAACAATCAGCGCAACCTCGGCATGATACCCACCGACATACAGCACGGCGATGCCAGCGGCCTGTAGTGCAGCGACCTCGGCCGAATAGTCGTCCTTGCCTGGGGTGTACGCGTCGTAGACAGCTTCGGTCACGCCCCGCTTGTTCAGCTGCTTTCTGGTCTCATCGGCGAGACCTTTCCCATATGTCGTGCTGTCGTGAAGGATCGCGACCTTCTTGTCGCTCCAGTGATCGGCTAGGTGGTTGCCGGCCACGATTCCTTGCGTATCGTCGCGACCAATGACGCGGAAGACGTTGGCCCGACCCTGTTCGGTCAGCTGCGGATTGGTCGATCCCGGCGAAATCTGCAGAACTCCCGCCGCCTCGTACACCTTCGATGCCGGGATCGAGGCTCCGGAGCAGTAGTGACCGATGACGAGCACCACGCCATCAGCGACCAGCTTCCGGGCTGCCACCACCGCCTGTTCGGGATCGCAGAAATCGTCGACCGCGATTAACCCCACCTGCTGGCCGAGAACGCCGCCCGCCGCATTGAAGTCGGCAACAGCCATCTCTGCCCCACGCTGCCCCTGCTCGCCAATCCAGGCGAGCCGCCCCGTCATCGCGGCCGAAACCCCGACCAATACCTCCGCCCGCGCGGGGCAGATGAACAACGCCGCGAGCGCCACAAAAGCCACTGTGATGATACGGTGCATGGATGACACCCCAAGCGTGTAGTTTACGCCAATCTCGTCAACGCCGACAGTCCTTTCCGCGAACGTGGATATCTTGGCTGTTCCTGCAGCGCACTCGTCTCGTCGTTGATTAGGCTTCTACCTGGATTTGCCATATCCCTGCGCGGGTTAGTTGACGGCTAAAGCGCTCGCGCTTGCCGAGGTTCTCAACAAAATCGGGCCTAAGCGGTTGTTGCCATCGCGTGCTACGAAGTGGATTGCCCCCTTTGCAGACATTCCGGCCCGACCTACGAACGTCGCCTTCGGGTCATGGGCGGGAGTTCGGCCGAGCGCGAACGAGTTTCCGCTTAGAGCCGAACTTTCCGTTCAGAGCGATTGGGTTTGACCTTACCGCCGCGACCGCCCGATAACGTCGTCGGTGTTGGCGAGCAGTCTGTGCACCGCGGTGCGGGCTGCAGCCGGCCGCTGGAGCCGGATGTTCTTCTCGATCGCCTCGTGCAGTGACTGTGCCCGCCGCTGATCGCTGGTCTCGCGGGTGACGAAGACGAACAGGTGGTCGAGCGCGGATTCGATCAGCACGCCGAGCGGCACCAGGAGGTCGTTGCCCGACGCCCGCAGGATGGCGAGATGAAATCGCGTATCGGCGCGGGTGCGCTCGGGCAGCGTCGCCGCCTCGCCCATCTCCCGGCAGGCCTGGCTGATCTCGGCCATCTGCTCGTCTGTGCGCCGCATCGCGGCAAAGGCGCTGGCTTCCGGCTCGATGATGTGGCGGAATTCCTGGACGGTGCGCAGGAACATTTCGCGATCGGGCGCCGTCGCGTACCAGGCGAGCACGTCGCGATCGAGCAGGTTCCAGCGCTCCTTCGGCTCGACCCAGCTGCCGATTTTGGGGCGTGATGCCAGCAGGCTCTTGGCCATAAGCATTTTGATCGCTTCGCGAACCGCCGAGCGGCTGACGTTGAAAGTCTCGGACCATTTGGCCTCGTTGGGCAGGATGGTTCCCGGCGGATAGTCGCCGCGCACGATCCTGAGGCCGATTTCGTTGGCCAGCGACGCATGCACGCTCGATCCGGGGATCAGCGCCGCGTCGGTACGGCGCGCGCCGGGCGGACGGGCAGCCTGTGCCTTGACCTTGGCCCGTGCCTTGACCGTTGTAGGTCGCTTTTTCAATCTTGCGTCCGACATCCATGTTCCCCGGCACAGGCTGAACTCAAGGCGCGGCAAAGCAGGAGCGGTTCGCCCCAGCACTGTCACCTCGCACGTTTCGTGAACCGGTGTGACGGGGCGCCCGGCCAGCGGACGCCCCGAAACCTGCGAACCTACTTCTGGATGCAGGTATCGACCGTATCCTTGGTGCACTCGTCGAGACCGGTGAAGACCGGATCGGCGACCGGCTTGCCTTCGATCAGGTCGATCATCACCGAGGGTGCCTTGTAGCCCATCTCGAACGGCCGCTGGCCGACCAGTGCGGTCACCAGACCCTCCTTGGCAATGGCCACCTCGTCACCGATCGTATCGGCCGCGCCGATGACGAACTCGTTGCTGGCGATCTTCTCGGCCATCGGCTTGAACAGGTCGCGATAGGGCTGCGGCGCACCGAACAGCGGCCAGCCGCCCATGATGCCGAAGGCGTCGAGATCGGGATTGGCGGCGAGGATATCGGTCATCGCCTGCACGCCCTTGGCGCCGTCGTCGTTGGTGAACACCGGGCAGCCGGCGACCTCGGTCCAGCCGCCCTCGCCGGCGAGCGCCGGGAGATCCTTCTGGCCTGTAAGCGCGTCGCGCATGCCCTGAGCGCGGCGCAGGATGTTGTCGGCCGCCGGATTGCCTTCGATGGTGCAGATCTTGCCGCCGTCCGGCTTGGCCTTCTTGATATACTCGCCGATCTTGTAGCCCATCAGATAGTTGTCGGTGCCGAGATAGGTCTTGCGCAGCGCCGCATCTTCCTTGCTGAGGTCGGCGTCGAGCGTCATGATCGGGATCGACGGATTGGCGCTTTTGATCGTCTGCGCGATCAGCGGCGCGTTGGACGGCGAAATGGCCATCGCCACCGTGTCTGGCTTGCTCAGCATGTCCTGAACGATCTGGGCTTCGCCGGCCTCGTCCGAAGTCGACGCCGGACCGGTGTAGAAGCATTCATATTCCGAGTTGGCGTTTTCCGAGTTCCATTTCTGGCAACCCTGGTTAATGGCCTCGAAGAACGGATTGTCGAGCCCCTTCACCACGATGACGAGCTGTTTCTTGGCCATAGCCGGCCCGGCGCCCAACGCCAGCATGGCGACGGCAGCGAGCAATAGTGATTTCCTCATTTCAGTCCTCCCTTGAAACAGACGGACACGGCGTGCCCGCCACACAGACCAGCCCGGATGCGCGATGACAGAGGTTCGTTTCGCGAGCGCTCGTGTCGCCAAGCCGGGCCGATAAGTATTTCCAGATGCGATCACAGACCAGCGCGATATGGACGCTGCCAGATCCTCGACCGATAAACCTCCGCCTACTTCGCCCCGGCGCGCCGGGGCAGGAGATCGGCATAATCTCCTCCGACGCTTAGCTAATATCGGCTTGCTACGGACGTCAATTGCTATTTGTCCTACAAAACGGATTTTTCGAAAGAAGCCGCTGTTGACGGCAAGGGGGCATATGCGTAAATGGGCGAAAGCGCGGTTCCCGGGAGGAGCTGGGAAGAGCGAGGCCGCGGCAGGACCACAGGCCGAAAGCACGGAGGAAGCAGTCTGGTGTCGGTTCTCGAACTCGCCAACATCTCAAAACATTTCGGCGCCATCCAGGCCGTCAACGACGTTTCGCTGTCGATCGAGGCCGGACAGGTGGTCGGGCTGATGGGCGACAACGGCGCCGGCAAGTCGACGCTGGTCAAGATGATCGCCGGCAATTTCCGCCCGAGCCATGGCACGATGCAAATGGACGGCAAGGAGCTGATCCTGCACAAGCCGGTGGAGGCGCGCCAGCACGGCATCGAGATCGTCCATCAGGATCTGGCGCTTTGCAACAATCTGACGGCTGCCGCCAATGTCTATCTCGGCCGCGAGCTGCGCCGCGGCGTCGGGCCGTTTCGCATCCTCGACTACGCCGCGATGTACAAGCGCGCCGGCCAGATTTTTGCCGTGCTGAAATCCGAAACCCGCCCGCGCGATCTGGTCAAGCAGATGTCGGGCGGCCAGCGGCAGGCGGTGGCGATCGCCCGCACCATGCTTTCGCAAGCCAAGATCGTGCTGATGGACGAGCCGACGGCGGCGATCTCGGTCCGGCAGGTCGCCGAGGTGCTGAACCTGATCCGCCATCTGCGCGACCAGGGCATAGCGGTCGTGCTGATCAGTCACCGCATGCCCGACGTTTTTGACGTTGCCGACCGCGTCATCGTCATGCGACGCGGCCGCAAGGTCGCCGATAAGACGATCGCGTCGAGTTCGCCCGAGGAAGTCACCGGGCTTATCACTGGCGCCATCGAACAGGTTTGATGCCAGCCGGTTTCACCACGCAAGCAGATAAAGGTCGACGATGGCAGTAACTCTTGACCAGACGATCGCGCAGAAACAGCACACTTTGCTGACCAGGGTGTTTGCCAGCCAGACCTTCTGGGTGGTGATCGCCGTCATCCTCGCCTGCCTGTTCTTGTCCGTGGCAACCGATTCCTTCGCCACGTCGAAGAACCTCTATAACATCACGCGCAATGTCACCTTCGTCGCGATCGTCGCGCTCGGCATGACCTTCGTCATCATCACCGGCGGCATCGACCTTTCGGTCGGCTCGGTGCTTTGCCTGTGTTCGATGGTGCTGGCCGTGACCATGCATGCCGGCTACGGCATCGAGGTCGGCATTGCCGCTGCGATCGCGACGGCGCTGATCATCGGCGCCTTCAACGGCATCCTGATCGCCTATCTCGGCTTTCCGCCGTTCGTGGTGACGCTCGGCATGCTATCGATCGCGCGCAGCCTGGCCATGGTCGCCTCCAACAACACCGTCGTCTTCCAGTTCGGGCCCGACCACGACAAGCTTCTGGCGCTGGGTGGCGGCGCCTTTGTGTTCGGCATCGCCAATCCGGTGCTCTACATGATCGTGCTGGCGCTGATCACCGGCTTCGTCCTGCGCTGGACGAAATTCGGCCGGCACATCTTCGCCATCGGCGGCAACGAGCATGCGGCGACGCTGACCGGCGTTCCGGTGCGCCAGATCAAGGTCGTTGTCTACATGATCTCGGCGCTGGCGGCGGGCCTTGCCGGCATCATCCAGACCGGCTGGCTGGGCGCCGTCACCACCAATCTCGGCAACGGCATGGAGCTCCAGGTCATCGCCGCCACCGTCATCGGCGGCGCCAACCTCGCCGGCGGCATGGGCACAGCCTTTGGCGCCGTCGTCGGCGCGGCGCTGATCGAAGTGATCCGCAACAGCCTCGGCCTGCTCGGCATCAACGCCTTCTGGCAGGGAGTGTTCATCGGCGGCGCCATTCTGCTGGCCGTTCTGTTCGATCGGCTCCGCAATTTCAGGCGCAACGAATAGACCGCAGGTCACAAGCGCTATTCGTTTCCCTTGCAATCGCTCAGTCTGAAAATCGGTCGGCACGGTCCATAGCGGGCGCCAGGCGTGCGCATGTACCTTGACGCAGGCCCGGAACGAGCCGCACTATCCCCATTGCAGGCGAAGGGAGGCCAGTCGCCTGCGGGAGGATATACCCATGACGGAAGCGATCAGGCTCTACTGGGGCCGGTTCGGACATGTTTCTGTCCTGAACGTCGCCAGCGACTTCGTCACCCATGCCCATGTCGAGGCGCATATCATCATCTGGCTGGAAGGCACGGCCGGCGAGATGACCATCGGCCGCGAGACGGTGCGGCTTGGACCCGGCACCGCCGCCGGCATCAATTCCTTCCAGCCGCACAGCCACGCTTTGTCCCGCGACGGCCGCCCCGGCCTGTTCCTCGCCTTCTACATCGATCCGGACTGGGCGCGACGGCGCCGAGATCTGCCGTCCGCTGCACCACTGTTCTCGACACCAGCGATCGTGCTGGAGCCGTGGCTGCACAAGGCGGCGGCCAACCTTCTCGATCATCTCAGCGACAATGAGAGCATCGACGACATCGCCAATTACGAGATCGAGCGCTTCATCGACAGCGTGCTCGACGCCGCCGACGCCTCGGCACCGCAAGTGGCACGCGCCCGCGTCCACACCATGCAGGACTTCCGTGTCCGCAAGGCGATCCAGCTGATGAAGGCTAATGTCTGCGAACGCATCTGCTTCGATGATGTGGCGCGCAGCGTCGGCCTGTCGCGGCCGCATTTCTTCGCGCTGTTCAAGGAGCAGACCAATCTGACGCCCAACGTCTACTGGAACACGCTGCGCATGGAGGAAGCAGTGCGGCAGTTGCAATGGTCACAGGAGCCGCTGATCTCGGTCGCCTGCAATCTCGGCTTCACCACGCAGGGCAATTTCTCGCGCTTCTTCCGCGACCATGTCGGCGTTCCGCCGACACTCTATCGCGAGGCGGCGCGGGCCATCTCCTGAAGCCATTTTCAGACTGCCCGTTTTTTCAGACTTATTGATAGGCATTCAAGACGCATTGATAAGCGCCGTCGGGCTCGCCGCCCTACCCTCGCGACACAGATATTTGCAAGGGAACGATCATATGGCGAAAGTCACCATCTCCAGCGTCATCGACGCACCGATCGAAAAGGTCTGGGCGCGCATACGCGACTTCAACGGTCTGCCGAGCTGGCACCCGCGCATGGTCGAAAGCCATATCGAGGACGGCAAGGATGCCGGCACGATCGGCTGCGTGCGCAATTTCGAGCTCGCCAGCGGCGCCCGCATCCGCGAAAAGCTGCTCGACTTCTCCGACGACAATTTCCTCGTCAGCTACTCCATCCTGGAGACGCCGCAACCGCTCACCAACCACAAGGCGACGCTGCAGCTGCGGCGGGTGACCGATGGCGACCGCACCTATGCCGAATGGACCGCCAGCTTCGACGCTGCTCCCGAGGAAGCCGACAAGCTGGCCGAAGGCATGGGCGCCAACGTCTTCCAGGGCGGCTTCAACGCTTTGAAAAGTCATTTCGCCGACCAAGGTTGAACTGAATGGGGCTGACAAACAGGAGCGTTCCATGGCGCTTGCATTGCAGACTTTCTCGACGGTGAAGGACGCGACCGCGGCGCTGAAAGCCGCCGGCACCCGCTATCTCGGCGGCGGCACGCTGGCCGTGCGCGCCGCCAATGAAGGCGATGTCTCGGTCTCCAGTCTTATCAGGTCGACCGAACCGGCGCTGTCGGCCATCACTGTTTCCGGCAGTGAGGTTCGCATCGGCGCCTCGGTGACCATGGCGGCGATCACCCGTCACCTGGATCTCGCTCCGCTTGCCGGCGCCGCGCGCGCCGTCGGCGGCCCGGCGATCCGCAACATGGCGACGATCGGCGGCAATCTCTTCGCCCCGGCGCCCTATGGCGATTTCACCGTGGCGCTGCTGGCGCTGGACGCAACAGTCAGCATCGATGGCGGCGAGATGCCGATCGAAACCTTCCTGGCAAAGCGCGAAAGCAATCACGCCATCGTCACTTCGGTCGGCTTCAGCTTGCCAGTGGAAGGCGGCTTTCGCTTCCTGAAAGTGTCGCGGATCAAGCCGAAGGGCGTCTCGGTGCTGAGCATCGCCGCCGTGCTGGAACAGGCGCCGGACGGCACCGTGTCTTCGGCGCGGATCGCGCTTGGCTGCATGGCCGACCGTCCGATGCGCGCGACGGCGGCGGAGAAGGCGCTGCTCGGCAGAATACTCAGCAGCGACGGCATCGCGCCGGCGCTGGCCGTTGCGAGCGACGGCACCGCGCCGATCACCGATCCGATCGCCAGTGCCTGGTATCGCAACGAAGTCCTGCCGGTCCATCTCGGCCGGCTTTTGCTCGCCTGAAAGCCAATGGCGGGTAAGTCCGCCTGGCTGCGGCGCAAGGAGTAGAAAAGATGGCAAAGGTCCCGGTTCAGTTCACGCTCAACGGCGCGGAGAAGGCCGAATTCATCGACAGCGGCACGACGCTGCTTCATGCGCTGCGCGACAAGATCGGCGACACCTCGCCGAAGGGCGGCTGCCATCAGGGCACATGCGGCGCCTGCTCGGTCATCATCGACGGCGAGCTGCGGCTTTCCTGCCTGACGCTGGCCGAGACCTGCAGCGGCGCCGCCATCACCACGACGTCAGGTCTCTCGGAAGGCGGCGTGCTGCACCCTTTGCAGCGCGCCTTCCTCGACGCCTTCGCCACCCAATGCGGCTTCTGCACGCCGGGCATGATCATGGCCGCCAAGGTGCTGCTCGACCACACGCCGAACCCCAGCCGCGACGAGGTGGTCGAGGCGCTGTCGGGCAATATCTGCCGCTGCACCGGCTACGAGCCGATCATCCAGGCGGTGCTGACCGCCGCGCGGTCCAATTCGCAGAATGCGGCCTGACGGGAGTCAAAAAGATGGAACTCCGCAAGAGCTATTTCGCCGACCAGCGCAAGGACGATCTGCACGAGATCGGCCAACCGCGGCCGCGTTCGGATTCACCCGGTCACGTCACCGGCAAGACCGCTTATTTCGCCGACCGCAATTTCCCCGGCATGCTGCATCTGAAGATGGTGCGCAGCCCGCATCATCACGCCCGCATCCGCGGCATCGACATTTCAGAGGCCGAGAAGCATCCGGGCGTGGTGAAAATCCTGACCGCCAAGGACGTGCCGCACAATGTCTACACCATCCTGATCCTGATCCAGATCGGGCCGGAGGACGAGACGGTGCTGGCCGACGGCAAGGTGCGCTGGAAGGGCGAGGCGGTGGTGGCGGTGCTGGCCGAGACCGAGCGTGCCGCGCAGGAGGCGGCGGCCAAGGTCAAGGTCGATTACGAGGTGCTGCCGGCGGTCTTCGACATGGAGGAAGCGCTGAAGCCCGGCGCGCCGATAGTCAACGAATATCACGGCCGGAACTACTATCTCTATGACAGCGGTGAATGCCGCAAGGTGCGCTTCGGCGATGTCGAGGCCGGCTTCGCCAGCGCCGATCACGTGCTCGAACAGACCTACCAATCGTCGCCGATCGAGCATGCGCCGACCGAGACGACCGGCTGCATCGTCGCCCCCGAGGGCAACGATCGCTTCACCTGCTACACCAACACGCAGGCGATGTTCTTCACGCTCGATAATGCCTCGATCATCCTGCAGATGCCCGGCAACAGACTGCATTTCGTCGGCGGTACCGTCGGCGGCGGTTTTGGCGGCAAGGTCGACGTCATTGTCGAGCCGATTGCGATCCTCGGCGCCAAGCTGACCGGTCGTCCTGTCTCCTTCATCTACAGCCGCGCGGAGGAGATGCAGATCTCCTCGCCGCGCGCGGCGGAAAAGGTCGTCATCAAGGACGGCGTCATGAAGGACGGCCGCATCGTCGCCAGAAAAGTCACCGGCTACACCGATGCCGGCGCCTATTCGCGCCACTCGCCCTACGGCGCGCAGAAGGGCGCCGGCCACTATCCCGGCCCCTACACGATCCCGAATGTCTGGATCGACACCTACTGCGTCTACACCAACCGCACCCCCTCCTCCGCCATGCGCGGCTTCGGTGTCACCATCGGCGATTTCGCGCTGGAAGTGCAGATGGACAAGCTCGCCCGGCTGATCGGCATGGACCCGCTCGAATTCCGCTTCATCAACGCCTACCGCGACGGCGACATGAAGGCGCACCGCCAGCCGACCGAAGGAGCCGCGCTGATCGAGTGCATGCAGGAAGCTTCGCGCGCCGCCAACTGGCCGGTGGCGGAGAAGTTCATGGCGATGTCGTCCTACGCGAAGGGAGCTTGAGATGGCGATCAGGCGCGGACGCGGCGTCGCCGCGATCAATTATCCGACCGGCATGAATCTCGGCGGCGACCCGACCCAGGCGTTGGTCCATTCGACGCCGACCGGCAATTTCATGGTGACGCTGTCGAGCGTCGATCTCGGCCAGGGCATGAAGCAGATCATGGCGCAGATCTGCGCCGAGACGATCGGCGTGCCGACCGACCGCGTCGTCGTCGACACCGCCGACACCGACACTGGCCCGCACTGCATGGGCACCTTCGCCTCGCGCGGCACGCACCGCGCCGGCAACGCGGTCATCCAGGCGGCCAGGGAAGCCCGCCAGGTGATGCTGGAAGTGGCGGCCGAGGAGCTGGAGGTGAATGCCTCGGACCTCGAGACCGACGGCCAGGGCAACATCCTGGTCAAGGGCGCCCCGCAAAAATCGATCTCGATCTTCGATGTCGCGCTGTCGGCGCATTTCAAGCGCGGCCGCTCGATTTCCGGCCGCGGCATGTTTTTGATCCCGCGCTCATATCCCGAGAAAGAAACCGGCGCGATGAAACCGTCGACCTGCTATGCGCACGCCTGCACCGTGGCCGAGGTCGAGGTCGACGACGAGACCGGCGAGGTCACCGTGCTGACGGTGAAGAACGTCTTCGAGATCGGCCGCGCGCTGAACCCGAAAATGGTCGAGCAGCAGCTCGTCGGCGGCTCGTGGATGGGCATCAGCCATGCGCTCTACGAGACGACGGAACCCTATTACCCCAATCGCGACCATGGCGGCACCGACTTCAACCAGTATCTGATGCCGGGTCCTGGCGATCTGCCCGAAACCGAGATCATCGTACTGGAGAGGCCCTCTGCCGACGGACCCTATGGCGCCAAGGGGCCGGGCGAAATGTGCGCCAACCCGCAAATCCCTGCGGTCGCCAATGCCGTCTTCGACGCCGTCGGCGTGCGCATCGACACGCTGCCGATCACGCCGGAACGCATCCTGCGCGCGCTGAAGGCGCAAGCCTCGAACTGAGTGCTGGAAATGCCCAAGAGAAGCGCCGGCACTGTCGCGATCTCGCCCGAGGCGGTGGCGTCCCGCCTCGCCGCTTCGCGCTATCTGGCCGATGAGAGCCTCGCCACCGCCATCTTCCTGGCGATCCGGCTGGGCAAGCCGCTGCTGCTCGAAGGCGCGCCCGGCGTCGGCAAGACGGAGGCCGCAAAAGCAATCGCCGAAGTGCTCGGGCGCGACCTGGTGCGGCTGCAATGCTATGAGGGCATCGACGCCGCGCATGCGCTCTACGAATGGAACTACCAGCGCCAGTTGCTCGCCATCCGCCATGCCGGCGAGCATGTGGTCGACATCTATGACGACCGTTTCCTGATCGCGCGGCCGCTGCTGCAGGTGCTGAAGGCGCCGGAAAAGCGCGTGCTGCTGGTCGACGAGATCGACCGTTCGGATCATGAGTTCGAAGCGCTGCTCCTAGAATTCCTGTCCGATTTCCAGATCAGCATTCCCGAGCGCGGCACTATTCGCACCAAATCGCAGCCGATCGTCATCCTGACCTCGAACCGCACCCGCGAACTGGCCGAGGCGCTGCGGCGCCGCTGCGTCTACCACTGGATTACCTACCCCGACGCCGAGCGCGAGGCCGCCATCATCATGCTGCGCGCCGGTGACGTCGCCGAGGCGACCGCACGCGCCGTGGCATCTGCCGTGCGCGACATCCGCGCCCGGCCGCTGGCGAAGCCGCCCGGCATTGCCGAGGCGGTCGAATGGGCCAATGCCGCGACGATCCTCGAAAAGGGCGGCAGCCCGTGGCCGGAAGCTTTTCGCCGCGCCATCGGCGTGCTGATCAAGGACGAAGAGGACCTGTCCTATATCGCCCCCGAGCTTGGTCGGATCGTCGAGGAGGCATTGGTGTGACACGCGACGTCAACGACCCCTTCGCCCCGTTCACAGCGGGGCGGCCGAATACGGATCGACCTCACCGCTGGCGGGACGGCACCCGCGAAGGAATGATGCGGGGAGAAAGCTTGCCCCGGGCGGCTGCGCCCTTGCTCGGCTTTGGCCGGCTGCTGCGCCGCTATGGCTTCCCGGTGGCGCCCGAGCAGGTATCGGGCTTCATGCAGGCGGTGACGCTACTTGGACCGCGCTCGATGATTGACATCCACGAGGCAGCGCTTGCCACGCTGGCGCCGCCGCCCGACCGCCGCGACGAGTTCGAGGCGCATTTCCAAAGCCATTTCTGCGGCAACACGGCTGCCCTCGTCGAGGGCGAGGCCGACGAGGAAACCCGCATCAAGGACGATGGCGGCACCAGCCAAGAAGAAATCGAGGTGACGCGCCAGGAGGAAGGCGGCGAGCTATCGTCCGGCGCCGAATGGTTGAGCGCCCGCGACTTTCAGCGCGACGGCGACCGGCTTGCCGCCTTCCGCCGCAAGCTCGCTGCCGCCTTGCCCATCCGCCGCTCCTTCCGCACCGTGCGAACGCACGCGCGCGGCAAGCTCGATCTGCGCCGTTCGCTGCGCGAAATCGTCAGCGCCGATGGCGATGTGCCGTCGCCGCTGCTGCGCCGCAGGCAGACCGTGCCGCGCAAGCTGCTGATCCTGATCGATGTGTCAGGCTCGATGAAGCTGCACACGTCGGACTACCTCAAACTGGCGCATGCGGCGGTGCAAGGCGCGGACCGGGCCGAAATTTTCACCTTCGGCACGCGGCTGACCCGCATCACCGCGGCGCTGCGCATTCGCGACCGCGACCAGGCGCTGGCCCGCGTGGCAGCACTGGTCGACGACTGGGACGGCGGCACCCGCATGGGACCGACGCTGCTCGCCCTCCTGTCAGTGCCGCGCTTCTCCGCTTTCGCGCGCGGCGCTGCGGTCGTCATCCTGTCGGATGCGTTGGAGCGCGGCGACCATGCCGAGCTGGAAATGGCGATGCGCCGGCTGAGCGCACGCGCCTTCCGGCTTTCGCTGGCGACGCCTCTGGCCGGCGACCCGCGCTTTCTGCCGGCGACGGCAGCTCTTCGCGCCATCCTGCCGGTGCTCGACGATCTCGTCGATGGCTCGTCGATCTCGGGCCTCACCGATTTCATCCTGTCGCTCGCCCGCCCCGCCCCCGCGGCTGCAGCAATCTGGAAGAGGGTTTCATGACCCAAAAGGCGATCGACGCGCATTTCCACATCTGGCGCCGAGAAGATCAACCCTGGTTGCGCGGGCCGATGGTGCCGCGCATCTTCGGACCCTACGAGCCGATCCGCCGCGACTATCCGATCGAGGAATTCCTCGCCGACCAGCAAGGCTCTGGCGTCGAGAAGGCGGTCTATGTGCAGACCAACTGGGCGAAGGAGGATTTCGAGACCGAGGTCGCCTTCCTGCAGAAGACGGCTAACGAAACCGGCTGGCCGCATGCCATCGTCGGCTATGCCGACATGACGGTGGACGATATCAGGCCGCAGATCGACCGGCTGGTAAAATACAAGCTGCTGCGCGGCGTGCGCATGCAGCTCCACTGGCACGAAACGCCGGCGTTTCGCTTCGCCGCCGCGCCCGATCAGGTCATCGACTCGAAGGTGCGGGCTAATGTGGCGCGGCTGAAGGACTACGGCCTGTCTTTCGACCTGCAGCTTTTCCCGGCTCAGATGAAGGACGGGCTGACGCTTGTCGGCGAGAATCCTGAGACCAATTTCATCCTCACGCATGCCGGCATGCTGACCGACATGTCGGAGGAAACTACGCAAGCCTGGAAAGCCGGCCTGCGCACGCTTTCGGAGGCGCCCAACCTCTATGCCAAGCTGTCCGGCCTCGGCACCTTCACCCACCGCAACGACCCGGCGCTGATCGCCTACATCGTCGACAACGCCATCGACATCCTCGGCAGCGACCGTCTGATATTCGGCTCGAACTTCCCGATCGAGAAACTGTGGACCAGCCACGCCGAGCTGATCAAGGCGCACCGCGACGCGGTGGCGAAGCATGGCGCGGCCGCCGAGGCGGGCATTTTTTGGAACACGGCGGAGCGCGTGTATCGGCCGGTGTGACGCGCTGACCTCCCTTCTCCCCTTTGTTTGGACTGGGGAGATCGCGAACAGGTGTGCGAGGACATCGCGAACAGTTTTGCGCATTGTGCGCGAGGGGGTTCGGGATGCCGTTCAAGGACAGAAGCGCGATGAAGCAGAAGTTGGAGTTCGTGAGGCTGGCCTCGGCGGAGGGGTCGAATGTGAGCGCGTTGTGTCGGCGCTTCGGCATCGGACGGACGTGCGGCCACAAGCTGCTTTCGCGCTACCGGAGCGAGGGCGAGGCAGGACTGGCCGAGCAGTCGCGGCGGCCGCGATCGAGCCCGGCGCAGTGCGCGCCGGAGGTGGAAACGGCTGCGCTTTCGGTGCGCGCAGCGCATCCGGCTTGGGGTGGACGCAAGATCGCGCGCGTCATCGCCCGCGATGGCATCGGCACGCCCGCGGCCTCGACGGTGACCGGCATCCTGCGCCGCAACGGCATCGCGCTGGGCGGCGGGGCGCAGCCCTTCATCCGCTTCGAGCACGAAGCTCCCAACGATCTGTGGCAGATGGATTTCA
>NZ_JBVVQD010000003.1:272125-418228 GCF_055811755.1 Mesorhizobium sp. WSM4840 | reverse complement strand
GCCCGTTGCCCCAGCACGAGGCTGTGGGTTGTCGCATAGGCCGAGACCAGGTGCAGCGCCGCCTGTCCACGCCCGCGATCGTGGCTGCGGCGTGAGGTCTTGCCATCGATGGCGATCTGGCCGACTGCTTCGGGCAGACGCTCGGCAACGAAGGCAAGAAAGCACGAAGCGAACAGGTCCGGTCCGATCCGGTTCATCACCACCCGCAGCCAATCCGCGCAGGGAATGCCGAAATGGTAGGGCTGCAGACGCCGCAGGAAGTCGAGATGCCTGTTCCCCCACAGAACGATGTCGTCATAATCGTCGCAGGCCGCCATCGTGCCGCAGACAACCAAAAGCAGCACCTCGCTGAGCGGATACATCACCTTGCAGGGCTGGCGATTGTCCTTGATCGCCGAAAAATGCTCCAAAAGGCTCTTGCGGCGCGGCGTAGCAACTTCGCTCATGGCTTCCTCCGAATCTGCGGAAGCCTCTTTGAATCACGCTAACCTGCGGCGGGCCACAAATTACACGCCGTCGTTAACCTGAACTCGTTGCCCTGGGGTCCGAACCAGGCCTTCACCGAATATTTACGCTGATCGGTAACCATAACAGGGAGTAAACAGTAACGCGTGCTTTGGGTGTAACAATGTCTGCCGTGCGTCTTCTCGACGAGCTTTCCCACGCTCCCCAGCAATCTGAATGGCTGGATACGATCCTGAAGGGCGATTGTGTCGCCGCGCTCGACCGGCTGCCGGAAAAATCCATCGACGTGATCTTTGCCGATCCGCCCTACAATCTGCAACTCGACGGCGATCTGCACCGGCCCGACCAGTCCAAGGTCGATGCCGTCGACGACGACTGGGACCAGTTCGCGAGTTTTGAGGTCTACGACGCCTTCACCCGGGCCTGGCTGCTGGCGGCGCGCCGCGTGCTGAAGCCCAACGGCACCATCTGGGTCATCGGCTCCTACCACAACATTTTCAGGGTCGGCGCCAAGATGCAGGATCTGGGGTTCTGGATCCTCAACGATGTCGTCTGGCGCAAGACCAATCCGATGCCGAATTTCCGCGGCCGCCGCTTTCAGAACGCCCATGAGACGATGATCTGGGCCTCGCGCGACCAAAAGGGCAAGGGCTACACCTTCAACTATGAAGCGCTGAAGGCGTCGAATGACGACATCCAGATGCGTTCCGACTGGCTGTTTCCGATCTGCACCGGCGGCGAGCGCCTGAAGAACGAAAATGGCGACAAGCTGCATCCGACGCAGAAGCCCGAAGCGCTGCTCGCCCGCATCATGTTGGCCTCGACGAAGCCCGGAGATATCGTGCTCGATCCCTTCTTCGGTTCCGGCACCACCGGCGCCGTGGCCAAGCGCCTCGGCCGCCATTTCGTCGGCATCGAGCGCGAGCAGGCCTATATCGACGCCGCCAACGAGCGCATCGATGCAGTTCGGCCGCTGGACGGCGCTGCTCTTACCGTGCTTACCGGCAAGCGCGCCGAGCCGCGCGTTGCTTTCGTCAGCCTCATCGACACCGGGCTGATGCTGCCGGGCGCCACGCTCTACGACGCCAAGAAGCGCTGGGCGGCCAGGGTGCGCGCCGACGGCACCGTGGCCGTCGGCGACAGCGCCGGATCGATCCACAAGATCGGCGCGGAAGTGCAGGGGCTGGATGCCTGCAACGGCTGGACCTTCTGGCACTATGAGCGCAGCGGCGGCCTGACCCCGATCGACGAGCTTCGCCGCATCGCCCGTCTCGGCATGGAGCGGGCAGGGGCCTGACGATAACCGCTATAGCGGTCTCGTTGCACATCGTTCCCGAAGGAAGCAGGGTCGCGCTTTCTCGACGAGAAGTGCCGCGACGCGCCCCGCCAATGTCGCCGTCGAGTCTTCGTCCTTCTGCTCGTCGCATCGCCTCGATCGGATTGGTTTCGTATCGCTGTAAAGATCGATGAACGGGCTGTCAGGCATCTTGGCCTGTCTTTTCGCCGGGTTACACCTTGATGCCGCGCACACGCCTGTGGAGGGAAGACCAGCGTCGCCGGTTGGAATCTCACGATCATGCGAGTCGCAGACCGAGGTAGCGAACCATCGGGTCGAAGTCTCGGTCATCATGCAACAGCGCGTGTCCGCCCAGGATGCAGAATGTGCCGATAATCATATCGATTGTCTTGCGGATGGTGATGCCCTGCTGCCGGAGCATGCGATAGTTTCGGGCAGCTTCGACTGCCGTCGCCGGATCCAGCATCGGCACAATGGCGAATTGTCGGAGGTTCCGCTCAATCAGTTGGGCATGCGGTTCGTTGAGCGCGCCTTGTAG
Organism: Mesorhizobium sp. WSM4840; assembly: GCF_055811755.1. NCBI lineage: Bacteria > Pseudomonadati > Pseudomonadota > Alphaproteobacteria > Hyphomicrobiales > Phyllobacteriaceae > Mesorhizobium > Mesorhizobium sp. WSM4840. The sequence continues at coordinate 415,928 of NZ_JBVVQD010000003.1, read as the reverse complement.
CACTTCCAGCAGGATCAAGTCTCCGATCAGAATCTCCTGAGTGTCATCGAGATGCCTGAGCTTACCGACCGAGACGCTGTCCGTATTGCGGAGATGGGCGATCCACACGGAACTGTCGACGACGATCATCGATGCCGATCGGGCGAACGGCCTTCCCGCATGGCGTCAAGATCGCCCTCCCAGCCGGCGCCAGCAAGGGCGGCGATAGCCATATCCTGCCTGTGCCGGCGCACCAGAGTGCGCAGCGCCGCCTCAATCGTCGCTTTCTTGGTCTTGAGGCCGGAGGCGGCCATGGCCTCCGCGATCAATTCATCGTCGAGTTCGATGTTGGTTCGCATGGTGATGCTCGATGTGTACAGATTGGACTAAATATACACATTCTGCTGCTGACCCACAAGCCGTCACAACGAAAAGCCGCCCCGTCGGAGGGATCACGGTGAGCGATTCCCCAGGAAGAGTTATTAACCTTTGCCCACCGTTTCTCGAATGCTTGATTCCCTTATCCAACGGAGACCAATTCCATGAAAGCTCTTGCCTCGCCGTTTGTCGCCGCCGCCCTCGTCATGGCGTTGTTGGCCCCTCCGGCGATTGCGCAGAACACCGGCGCAGAAAACCAGCTTGATGCGATTATCGAGGACGGCAAGCTGCGCGTTTGTACGACCGGCGACTACAAGCCCTTCACCTTTCATGACAAGACCGCGAACAATTACCAGGGCATCGATATCGATCTCGCAAAATCTCTGGCAAGTTCACTAGGGGTCGAGGCGGAATTCGTGGCGACTACCTGGAAAAAATTGCTGGCCGATTTTACAACCGGCAAGTGTGACATCGCGATGGGCGGCATTTCGGTGACCCTGGAACGCCAGAAGCAGGTGTTCTTCAGCGAACCCTATCTCGTCAACGGCAAGGCGCCGATTGCGCGCTGCGAGGACGAGGCGAAATTCCAGTCGATTGCCGACATCGACAAGCCGGATGTGACTGTGATTGTTAATCCCGGCGGGACCAACGAGAAATTCGTGCGTGAAAAACTCAGTGACGCCAAAATCGAGATCTACCCGGACAATGTCACGATCTTCCAGCAAATTCTTGACGGCAAAGCCGATATTATGATCGCCGAATCGGTCGAAACCGAGTTGCAGCAGAAACTCCACCCTGGCCTTTGCGCGATCAATCCCGAGAAGCCGCTCCAATTGGCGAAATGGGTTATATGATTCCTGAGGGTGCCGTCGTCTTCAAGGCCTATGTCGACCAGTGGCTGCATCTTGCCAAGGCGACCGGTGAGTTCGACCGCATCTACGGTTCTCACGTCAAGTAGCGCCCGACGACGCGATCCGATAGCAGCGCCGTGGAGCGCCGTCTCAGCGACTGCACCACCATCACATGCCGTCTTGTCCATCAGCTTGAGAGGACAAACACAGATTCAGCCGTTGCGCGCTTTGCCACCTGTTAACTCACCCGATTGTCCTGGGCCTGACTACGGATCCTTTTGCAATCCGCCGTGTTGAAGCGGGTTATCGGTCAGGCCCGTCGCAGTGATCACACTCTGATCCCCAGGCGATCGAGGTCCGCCTCGAGCGTCTTTGCGTCAGTGAACAGCACCGACTGCCAGCCGGCCGCCTTGGCGCCGTCGACATTCTTCTGGCTGTCGTCGATGAACAGCGTGGCCGCGGGCTCGAGGCCGAACGCGGCGACGTGATGGTCGTAAATGCCGCGATCCGGCTTGATCATGCCGATCTCGCCCGAAATGGTCACACCGCGCGGTCGGTTGAGAAAGTCGAAACGCTGCCGGGCTTCGGCAAGCGTGTCGGCGGCGAAATTGGTCAGCATGGTGACGTCGTGGCCGCTCTCGATCAGCTTGTCCATGATCTGGACGCTGTCGTCATAGGCGTGCGGCACCATCTCGTGCCAGAGGCGGCGGAAGTTGCGGATGTTTTCGGCGTGGTCCGGGTGTTCGGCGATCAGCAGCGCCTCGGCCTCTTCCCAGGTCCGGCCCCGGTCCTGCTCGATGTTCCAGTCATGCGTGCAGACATTGTCAAAGAACCATTTCCGCTCTTCGGCGTCGGGGATCAATCGGCTGAAAGGCAAGTTCGGATCGTAGTGAATCAGCACTCTGCCGATGTCGAAAACGATGTGGCGGATTTCGGTCATTCTTGTCCTCGTCAACGCAATTCAATGTGAGGCGATGTGGGCGATTCAATGTGCGCGCTGCTTCTTCGTCGCGCCCGGTATCGCCGCTTCGATTACCTTTTTCATGACAGTAGGCAGCGCTTCGCCGGAAATTTCATGGGCCAGCGACCAGAAATGCCCCGCAGGGGCGGCGCCATCGGTCATCGTTTTGAAGACGTCGAGTTCGAGCGCGAAATGGGTGAAGACATGGCCAATCCGGCCGGCTGGCCTCCAGTTGCCGGGGAAGGGCGCCGCCGCGTCCGTGGTGGCGCCGTCGATCCGTGCGGTCCAGCCGGTCGTCGGTACTTCGGTCATGCCGCCGAGCAGGCCTTTATCCGCACGTTTGCGCAAAAGAACGGCGCCGTCGTCACGCACGGCAACGAAGGCAGCCCCGCGCCGCAATGGTTTCTCACCCTTCGGCAGGCGGACAGGGAAGCGCTCGGGATCGCTTGAAACAGTGGCGCTGCAATCCTCCCGCAGCGGGCACAGCATGCAACGCGGTCGCCGTGGCGTGCAGATCGTCGCGCCGAGATCCATCATTGCCTGGGCGAAATCGCCAGGTCTGGTTGCTGGAACCATGCGCTCGACATAGGTGCGTATGTCCCCCTTGGCTTCGCTCAGCGGCGTGACGATCGAAAACAGCCGGGAAACGACCCGCTCGACGTTGCCGTCGACGACCGCGGCGGGCTGGTCGAAGGCGATCGCCGCGATCGCTGCCGCCGTGTAGGCGCCGATGCCGGGCAGTTCTCTCAAGCCAGCTTGCGTATCCGGAAACCTGCCACCTTGCCGTGCGACGAGATCGGCGCAGGCCTTGAGATTGCGCGCGCGGGAATAATAGCCGAGCCCGGCCCAGGCCTTCATCACATCTTCGGTCGGTGAGGCGGCCAACGCCTCGACATCAGGCCATTTCTCGACAAAGGCCCGGAAATAGGATTTTACCGCTTCGACCGTGGTCTGCTGCAGCATGACTTCGGAAAGCCAGACGCGGTAGGGATCGGGCCGTATGCCGCGTGCCGATTCGCGCGGCGCAATGCGCCACGGCAAGTCGCGGTGATGCGCGTCGTACCAGCCAAGCAGGCGGGACGCGATGTGGTCGCTGTCTCCAGATGCGGCTCTGCCGCTATCTCCGGACGCGGCTCTGCCGCTGTCCCCGGACGCGGCTCTGCCGCTGTCTCCGGATGCAGCTTTGCCGCTATCTCCGGACGCGGCTCTGCCGCTGTCTCCGGATGCGGCTTTGCCGCCAACTCCGGATGCGGTCTTGCGGGTCTGGTCGTGCAGTGCCATTGATCGAGGACTGGCCTAACCGATGCGTGGTGAAGGTCGTGACTGGAGAACGCACATGGCAGGGAAAAGGCCCTTCGGCAATCCCGTTCCGGTGAGTGATCTCGCAACCCAGATTCTCGATCCGGTGTTGCGCAAGCGGGCCGGCATGTCGATCGGGCTCGTCCAGTCATGGGAGGAGATTGCCGGGCCGCGGCTTGCCAGCCGTTCGCGCCCTGAAAAGATCCAGTGGCCGCGCCGCATGCATGAAGATGATCCGTTCGAGCCGGCGGTGCTGGTCATCGCCTGCGAAGGGATGGCCGCCCTCCATCTGCAGCACGAGACCGGCGAGATCATCAACAGGGTCAATTCCTTCCTCGGCTTCAACGCTATCGGCCGGATCAGAATCGTGCAAAAGCCGGTGACGGCGGACAAAGGGCGGCCTAAACCAAGCTTTCGGCCGCTGACCGCGGCCGAGAAGGTGAAGTTGTCAGGCACTGTCGGAATGATCGAGGATGACGGGCTGCGCGCTTCGCTGGAGCGGCTCGGCGCCACCATTCTCGGTCAAAAGAAGGTATAATCTCGCGCTTTCGTGATCGCGTACACAAGATTTGGCGATTGGAATGGGGACGGCGATGCCTTAATTCGCGCCAACTCTCGCCTTTTCTAGCCTTTGCATTGCAAAATCCAACCATTGTCAGGTGATTCGTATGACCCGTCTTTTGTCCCGCAGAAACCTCCTGTCGTCGCTGGCCGCCATTCCGGCGGTGGCTCTGCTCGCCGCCTGCAACGACTCGGGTGAGAAAGCCGTGGCGGAGGATGTGAAACCTGCGGCCCCCGCCGATCCGATGAAGCCGGCCACTCCGGCCGCGGCCAAGGCGCCTGAGGCCCAGGGCACGGTGGACATGGCGGCCTTGCTGAAACCCGGCGCACTGCCCGACGAGCAACTGGGCAAGGACGACGCGAAGGTCACCATCGTCGAATATGCCTCGATGACCTGCCCGCACTGCGCGCATTTCCACGAAACCACCCTCCCGGAGCTGAAGACGAAATATATCGATACCGGCAAGGCCCGCCTTATCCTGCGCGAATTTCCGTTCGACCCGAGCGCCGAGGCTGGTTTCATGCTGGCGCGCTGCTCCAAAGACAATTATTTCCCGATGGTGGACGTTCTCTTCAGGCAGCAGGCGAACTGGGCAGGTGTCGCCAATACCAAGGACGCCCTGCTGCAAATCTCCAAGATGGCCGGTTTTACACAGGAGTCCTTCGAGGCCTGCTTGACGGACCAGAAACTTCTGGACGATGTGAGATCGGTCCAAAAGCGCGGCGCCGATGAATTCAAGGTCGACTCGACGCCGACCTTCTTTATCAACGGAAAGACCTACAAGGGGGCGCTGTCGATTGAGGAAATCTCGGCCATTATCGACCCTCTGCTCTGACGTTTCGCCAGTGCCGAAGCGGCTGCGCTTCGGCGTGCGCGACTTTTTGTTGTGCCGCGGGTTCTGTTCGCAACACCGCGGAACACTTTTGCGGAACCCGCTTATGGGGCGGCGCGAATGAAGTTTTCGCGCCTCCGCCTGCTCGGTTTCAAGTCCTTCGTCGAACCCGGTGAGTTCGTCATCGAACGCGGCCTGACCGGCATCGTCGGGCCGAACGGCTGCGGCAAGTCGAACCTTGTCGAGGCGCTGCGCTGGGTGATGGGCGAAAGCTCGTACAAGAACATGCGCGCGTCCGGCATGGACGACGTCATCTTTTCGGGTTCTGGAACGCGTCCGGCCCGCAACACCGCTGAAGTCACGCTTTTCCTCGACAACAGCGACCGTAGCGCGCCCTCGGCCTTCAACGACGCGGACGAACTGCAGGTTTCGCGCCGCATCGAGCGCGAGGCGGGTTCGCTCTACCGCATCAACGGCAAGGAAGCCCGCGCCAAGGACGTACAGCTGCTTTTCGCAGACCAATCGACCGGCGCGCGCTCGCCCTCGATGGTCGGGCAGGGCCGCATCGGCGAGTTGATCCAGGCCAAGCCGCAGGCGCGCCGCGCCCTGCTGGAAGAGGCGGCCGGAATTTCGGGTCTGCACACACGCCGCCACGAGGCCGAACTGCGTCTGAAGGCGGCAGAACAAAATCTGGAACGGCTGGACGATGTCGTCGGCGAACTGGAAAGCCAGATCGAAAGCCTGAAGCGCCAGGCCCGCCAAGCCTCGCGCTTCAAGAACCTGTCGGCCGATATCCGCAAGGCTGAAGCGACGCTGCTGCATCTGCGCTGGACGCTGGCCAAGACACAGGAAGGCGAGGCGCGCTCGGCGCTGGCGATTGCCACGGCACTTGTCGGCGATCGCGCCGCCGCCCAGATGGCTGCCGCCAGGGAGCAAGGGATCGGCGCCCACCGGTTGCCGGAGCTGCGCGACGCGGAAGCCGCCGCCGCTGCCGCCTTCCAGCGCCTGTCGATCGCCAAGACGCAGATCGAGGAAGAAGCGGGCCGCATCCGCGCCCGCCAACTGGAACTCGACCGCCGGCTCCAGCAGCTCGACGGCGACATCGTCCGCGAGGAGCGGATGGTCCGCGACAATGCGGATATTCTTGAACGCCTCGCCGCCGAAGAAGCCGCGCTCAATACCGAGAACGCCGGCGCCGCCAAGCGCGAGGCCAGCACCCGCGCGGCGGTTGAACAGGCGGCGTCGACGCTTGCCGCCAGTGAAGCCAAACTCGCCGGGCTGACCGCCGAACGGGCGGAGGCCGCCGCCTCCCGCAACCAGATCGAACGAACGCTGCGCGACACCGCTGAGCGCCGCGACCGTTTCGCCCGCCAGCTCGCCGATGTCGACCGGGAGTTGTCCGACATCGGCTCCAGGGTCGCCGGCCTGCCCGATCCCGCCGAGAAGCAGCTTCTGGTCGAACAGGCCGTGGCGCTGCTCGAGGAGACCGAAGCCGCGGCGATCGCCGCCGAACAGGCCGTCGCCGAGGCGCGCACGGCGGAAAGTGCCGCCCGCCCGCCGGTTCAGGATGCAAAGGCCGAGCTGGCGCGGATCGAAACCGAGGCTCGTACGCTGGCCAAGATCCTGAATGCCGCGAGTGGCGATCTCTTCCCCTCCGTGCTGGAGCAGATCAGCGTCGAGCGCGGCTATGAGACGGCGCTGGGCGCGGCTCTTGGCGAGGATCTCGACGTGCCGCTCGACCGCAGCGCGCCGGTGCATTGGGGCCAAAGCGAGGTTCAGCCCGGCGACGCCGCTTTGCCCGAAGGCATCAAGAGCCTTGCCAGTGTGGTCCGCGCGCCGGCGCAACTGGCCCGCCGATTGGCGCAGATCGGCATCGTCGACGCTGCTGACGGAAGACGGCTGCAGTCGCAGCTTTCACCCGGGCAGCGGCTGGTCAGCCGCGAAGGGGCGCTGTGGCGCTGGGACGGATTCACCGCCAGCGCCGACGCGCCGACCGCGGCAGCGCAGCGGCTGGCGCAGAAAAACCGACTGGCCGAGCTCGATGCTGAGGCGGTCCACGCGACCCGCATCCTGCGCCAGGCCGAAGAAGCCCTTGCCCATGCCGAGCAGGCGCTTGCCCAGGCGAGCGAGGCCGAGCGCAACGCTCGTCAAGCCGGGCGTGATGCCCAGCATGGGTTGGACGCCGCCCGCAACGTGCTGGCGGAGGCCGAGAAGGCCGGCGGCGAGCTGTCGAGCCGACGCGCCGCACTTGACGAAGCCCGCGCGCGCATCGTCGACAGCCATGAAGAGACGGCCGCGGCTTTCATCGAGGCGGAGATGCTGCTGCAAAGCGCTCCCGATCTCGGTGATCTGCAGTTGCAGCTCGAACAGTCGGCCGCCAACGTCGCTCGCGACCGCGCCACCCTTGCCGATGCCCGCGCCGTCCATGAAGGCTTGAGGCGGGAAGCCGAGGCGCGAACGCGCCGCCTCGACGCCATCGGCGCGGAACGCCGCAACTGGCTGGAGCGCGCCGAAAACGCCTCGACGCAGATCGCAGCGCTCGGCGAACGCAAGGCGGAGGCCGAGGCCGAACGCGAGAGGCTGGCCGACGCACCCGACGAGATCGACGCCAAGCGGCGCGCCTTGCTGTCGCAGCTTGCCGAGGCCGAAAGCCTGCGCCAGGCGGCGGGCGACCGGTTGCAGGAAGCGGAGAACAAGCAGTCCGAACTGGATAAGGCCGCGACATCAGCGATCCAGTCGCTGGCCGAGGCGCGCGAAACCCGCGTCCGCGCCGAAGAGCGGCTGACCGCTGCCGACGAAAGACGGCTCGAGGTCGAGGCGCGCATCCAGGAAACGCTGAACACCCCGCCGCATCTGGTCATCCGCCACACCGGCCTGGAGGCCGACAGCCCGATGCCGGAGATGACCGAGATCGAGCGTCAGCTCGACCGGCTGAAGATCGAACGCGAGCGGCTTGGCGCCGTCAATTTGCGCGCCGAGGAAGAGCAGAAGGAGCTGTCGGACCGGCTGGAGACCATCGTTTCCGAACGCGAGGACATCATCGAAGCCATCCGCAAGCTGCGGCAGGCGATCCAGAGTCTGAACCGCGAAGGCCGCGAACGGCTGCTGGCCGCCTTCGACGTGGTCAATGGCCATTTCCAGCGGCTGTTTTCGCATCTGTTCGGCGGCGGCACGGCGGAACTGCAACTGATCGAGTCCGACGATCCGCTCGAGGCCGGTCTCGAAATCCTTGCGCGGCCGCCCGGCAAGAAGCCGCAGACGATGACACTGCTTTCCGGCGGCGAGCAGGCGTTGACGGCGATGTCGCTGATCTTCGCCGTGTTCCTGACCAATCCCGCGCCGATCTGCGTGCTTGACGAGGTCGACGCACCGCTCGACGATCACAACGTCGAGCGTTTCTGCAATCTGATGGACGAAATGGCCGCCACCACCGAGACGCGCTTCGTCATCATCACGCACAACCCGATCACCATGGCGCGCATGAACCGGCTGTTCGGGGTCACCATGGCCGAGCAGGGCGTGAGCCAACTCGTGTCGGTCGACCTGCAGGCGGCCGAGGCCCTGCGCGAGGCGAGCTGAAGCTTCGACGGTATGGCTTGTTGGTAGCGCCTGTTGGGGCTTTCGGCTATAGACTGAATTGGACTAGGTCGGTGCCGTCCATCCGCATGTAGCGTTTAGATATTCCGCATGATCCTTTCCGAAATCGATCTCGATTTCACGGTCGTGTGCCAGCATATGCATGGAGAACCTTGTTGCCTGTACTTGTCACTGGAGCCGCCGGATTCATTGGCAGCCATGTTTGCCACCACCTCTTGAACAGGGGGGAAGCAGTCGTCGGTGTCGACAATATGAACGACTATTACGACCTGGCGCTTAAAAAGGGGCGTCTCGCCCGCCTTCAGCCCCACAAGGACTTTTCATTTCATCAGATCGAGATCGCCGAAGAGGGGGCGCTCGCTAACGCTTTGGCCGGCCAAGGCATAACCAGGATTGTCCATCTCGCCGCGCAGGCGGGTGTCCGCCATTCACTCGACAATCCGAGGCTCTATGTCCGTTCCAATGTTGTCGGCCATCTCGAGATGCTCGAATTCTGTCGCGCGCAGCCCGCATTCGAGCATCTGGTCTATGCCTCGTCGAGTTCGGTCTATGGCGGCAACCGCAAGGTTCCGTTCAGCGAGACCGATCAGGTCGACCGGCCCGTCTCTCTCTACGCCGCCACCAAGAAGTCAGATGAATTGATGAGCCATACCTACGCCCATCTCTTCGGGGTGCCGCAGACCGGCTTGCGATTTTTCACCGTCTACGGTCCCTGGGGCCGGCCCGACATGGCCTATTGGATATTCACCAAGGCGATGCTCGAAGGCAAGCCGATCCGGGTGTTCAACAATGGCGAGATGTGGCGGGATTTCACTTATGTCGACGATGTGGTGAGGGCAGTCGTTGCCGTGCTCGACAAGCCGTCATCGGCTGAAGTTCCACCGAGCAGGCTCTACAATGTCGGCAACAACCGGCCGGTGCGGCTGGGCGATTTCATCGACACTCTGGAAAAACTGCTCGGTGTAAAGGCAATCCGCCACAGCGAGCCGATGCAGAGCAGCGACGTCGAGCGGACTTATGCCGACATGACGGCACTGGAGCGCGATTTCGGCTTCAAGCCGAGCGTTTCGATCGAAGATGGGCTGAAGAAATTCGTCGACTGGTACCGGTCCGAATGGGCTAAGAGATCACCGACAACGTGACTGCGGCCTGCGGGTCGTCGCCTGCGGGTCTCCGCGTTTGCGGCCCAATGCCGCAGCTTCGCTCCAGTCGCCGCTCGATCATCGCCTCAGCCCGGCCATGAACGTCTTTACGCGGGCCGGGTCGACCTGGTTCCACCAGACGCCGTCGTGCTTCAGTGCGCTGGCGATGATGACGCCATCGACGACGCCAAGAATATCGTTTGCATTATCGGACGTCACGCCGCTGCCGACCAGCGTCGGTAGGCCGGCAGCCTCTTTGATCATGCGGATGTAGCTCAGATCCGCAGCGTGCCCGGTGCGCTGACCGGTCGCAATGATGGCGTCGGCGTCGAAGAAAACCAGATCCTTGACCAGTTCATCCACCGGACGGTCGGCAACGATCGCGTGCGCGCCGTGCTTGACATGAGCATCGGCGAAAACGCGGATGCCGTTGGCGCGCAGCCTGGCGCGATAGCGTGCCGCGCGCCCCGACTCCCCCTCGACAAAACCCTCGTTGGCGACATAGGCATTCGCCCACTGATTGACGCGGATGAAGCCCGCGCCAGCGGCACTGGCGATCGCAAGGGCAGGGATCGCGGCGTTAGCGAGCACATTGATGCCGACCGGCTTGCCGAGTTCGCGGCGGATACGGTCGGAGATAACAGCCATATAGGCCGCTGTCTCCGGTCCGATATCGTCAGGTTTGGCAAAGGGGATGTCGCCATGGTTCTCGACGATCACGCCGTCGCATCCGCCATCGAGATAGGATCTCGCATCATCCAGACCCCGCTGATAGATCGCCTCGACCGCCTCGCCGTCATAGCGCGGCGCGCCGGGAAGCGCTGCAAGGTGGACGACGCCGATCACCACCTTGGTGCGGCCGAAAAGTTCTACGAGCGCGTCGCCGCCTGATTGGCCGAGTTGGGTCATGAGAGCTCCGTTTGATCGATGAGCGCCGCCATTTCAGACGCGGAAGGACAGGATATCAAGGTGCCGGGCCGTGTCACCGCAATCGCCGCGGCGGCGAGCGCGAATTTCAGTGCTGAAGTAACCGACATTCCCTTGGCCAGCCCGCCGGCCAGACAGCCGCAAAACACATCGCCGGCGCCGCTTGTGTCGAGCGCCTCGACGCGTGGCGCCGGCAACCGAAGCGATACCTCCCGGTCAAGGCCAAGCACGAGACAACCTTCCGCGCCAAGTGTGATCACGACTGTCCCGGCGCCTTTGGCCGCGAGCGCGCCGGCTGCGGCTGCCATATCCCCCTGGCCGGTAAGCGCCTTCGCCTCGGATTGATTCACCACCAAGACCTCTGCCATACCGAAATCAGGCAGAGCCGCCGCATCGATAGGGCTGGCGTTCAGGACGGTGCGCGCGCCATTTTCCTGTGCTGCCCGCAGGCAGGCATCTATCGCGGCGCCCCGCAGGTTTCCCTGGCAGACAACGATGTCGCCAAACGCGATCCGGCGCGCAAATGCGGTTTGCGCGATCGGATCGAACGCCTCGCTGCAGGCGACGCCGCTAACGATGAAGTTCTCGCCGCCAGCATCGACGACTATGGTCGAGCGGTCGCTCGGCAGGTCGAATTCGCTCGCCTCGAGGTCAGACAATTCCCTGTCGAGGCGGCTCCTGATCCATGTGCCTGCGCGGTCCTTGCCGAGCGCCGTCCAAAACGTCACCGAAGCACCCGTGCGCGCGGCAGCAACCGCCTGGTTTGCGCCCTTGCCGCCGAGGCCGTCGGCGTAGCTGCTGGCGTTCAAAGTCTCGCCGGCGGCAGGGAAGCGGCCGACGCGAAAAATCGTGTCGACGCAGGCATTGCCGACGACATGGACATGCATCGCTCAGCTCTCACCGGTAGCCCAGCTCAGCATCTGTTCGAACAGGGCTTTGTAGCCGTTCCAGGCGATGAACTCCGGTGGCAGCCAATGCGGCCCGACATCGGACGTCCAGGCCACGGTGCGGCCCTTGCCATAGTGGCCGGTGACAAGCAGTGGCAGCGATCCATAGTCGGACGATACGGTTGCAAGAACTTCCGCCCCGTCTTTCGGCGTCACCTCGTTGAAGCCGAGCAGGATTGGCCAATCCGAACCGAGACCCCTTAGGATCGGATGGTCCGAGGAGCCTTTCAGGAGAGGCGAAAACCCTTCCGGCACCTCGACGCGGTCGTCGAACGCGAGGCAGTTCACCGGCAGCACCTCCTCGACCGGCGTCTTGCGGTAGCGCGCGCCGCCATTGATGCCCTGGAAGCTATAGTAGCCGCCGAACATCAAAAGCCCGCCGCCGTCGCGCACATAATCGCGCAGCAGGCGCAAGCGGTTCGGCGTCGGCTTGGAATGGACCCAGGTGTCGGGATGCAGAAGCAGCGTGTTGGCGCCGATATCGGAGAGCACCACCGCGTCATAGGCCGAAAGCGCCCCCATTGTTTGCGGAAAGCTGCGCTGTGCCTCATGCGCCGGCATGAAGGTCACGTCGAAGTCGGTCGCTTTCAGGGCCGTCAGCAATTCGTCGGCGCCGGTGTGGTAGGTGACCGTCGGAAACTGGTCGAAGCCTTTGATATGGGTGGCGGTCGACACCCAGGATTCACCGGCAAGCAGGATCTTTTTCTTGGACATTTGAACTCCGTCGTAAGTCTCAGCCGTAAGTTCGGGCCGCTTAGTTCTGCCGCGCGAACACGGCCTTCGGATTGGCGATCAGCATGCGGTCAATGGCTGCCTGCTCGACGCCATGCCGTTTCAGGCGCGGTATGAAATGCTTGAGGATATAGCCGTAGCCGAAACCGCCGAAGCGGGTCAGCATGATCTTGAGGAACACGTCCTGCGACAGCAGCAGGCGGTCGCCGAAGCCGGCCTCGATAAGTGCCGCGATTGCCCGTGCATTCTCCTCGTCGGAGGGCGATTGCGCGTCCTGATCGGCATAATAGTAATCCATGCCGATCATGTCGTATTCCAGGAAAGCGCCGCGCCGGGCGAGGCTTGTCTGGTAGTCGAGATCATTGTGGCTGGGGTTCATGTGGCAGAGCACCGTGTGGCGAAGATCGGCGCCCTCGGCCTCCACGACATCGAGCACGTCGTGCGCCAGCCGCTCCCAGCCGGGCAGATGGATCGACAGCGGCACGCCGGTGATGCGCGAGGCCCGCGCCGAAGCTCTCAGCGACTTTCGTTCCTCGGCGGTAAAGTCCTTGCTGACGCCGACCTCGCCGATCAGGCCGGCCATGATCGGCGGCTGCGTCTCGCCGCCGCCGACGTCGTTGACGATGAACTCGGTCACTGCGTCGATGTCCATCGTCTTCAGCCATTCGGGATGGGTGTGTTCCAGATAGAAGCCGGTGCCCATGACGATCTTCAGGCCGGACATGCGGCTGATGCGGGCGAGCTTTTCCGGCTCGCGGCCGATGCCGATATTGGTCGCGTCGACGACGGTGTGGCCGCCGAGCGCGCGATAGCGTTGCAGCTCAGACAGCGCTAGGTCACTGTCGTCGAGCGAAACATTGTCGCGGTTGACGTATGGGTTCATGCGCAATTCGCCGATGATCTCGATATTCACCGGCTGCTCGGCGAGCGCCATGTCGTCAGGATGACAGGGACATTTCCAGCTGCGCGCGCCGTCGAGCAAGATGTGCTCGTGCATCAGCGTAATGCCCATTTCTTCGACCGGAACGGGGCCGAGCACGGTCATCACATGGCCGGTATCGACCCCGATCGCCATCCGCTGCCTGGGAGCTGCGTCATCGAAGAGATCATCACTCATAGGCTCAACGGCTCCGTACGGCGCCGCGGAACAGGCGGAAATTCAGCCAGATGGCGATCAGGATGATCGTTCCGGTGACGATCGGGGTCAGGAAAGGCGACAGATGCGCCAGGATCAGGCCGTTGCCGATGACGGCCACGGTAAGCGCGCCGAGCACCGTGCCGACGATCGTTCCGCGGCCGCCGAACAGACTGGTGCCGCCAAGCACGACGGCAGCGATCACTTCGAGCTCAAACCCTTGCCCGGCATTCGACGATCCGGATCCGAGCCGGGCCGCAATGATGATCCCCGCAAGTGCTGCCGCGGCGGCGGAAATCACGTAGACGAAAAGCGTCGTCAGCCGCGTGTTGACGCCGGCGCGCCTAACCGCTTCGGTGTTGGCGCCGATGCCGGTCACGTAGCGGCCGAACGGCGTCTCGTTGAAGGCGATATAGGCGATCGCGAGGATCGCCAGCGCGATCAGCGCCGGCGCCGGCACGCCAAGCAACCAGGCGCGGCCCAGCACCGTGAAAGGGCTTCCCGGCTCGATGGGGATCGAGTAGCCGCCGGTGATCAGCAGCGCCACGCCACGGATCACCGAAAGCCCGGCAAGCGTGACGATGAAGGCCGGGATGCCCTCATAAGCGACGAAGTAACCCTGAACCGCGCCAAGCAAGGCGCCCAGCGCAAGCATGGCGAGGATGACCACCGGCCATGGCAGGCCCAGCTGCAGCAATGTCGCCGACAAGGTTGCCACCAGTGCCAGCACGGAGCCGACCGAAAGGTCGATGCCGCCGGTGGTGATGACGAACGTCATCGCCGCGGCGACGATCAGCAGCGGTGCCGACTGACGCAGGATGTTCAGCAGATTGGGCGACGTCAGAAAGGCGTCCGTCGCCACCGAAAAGATGACGCTAACGATAAGAAAGAACAGCGCGATCGACACGACACTGCCATTGGCAAGCACCGCATCTCGCCACGTGCCTGCGCGGACCCTTTGAGACTGAGCGGAGTGGGTCAGGTCGCTCATGCCGGCGCTCCATCGCGATAGGCGCTGGTGGCCGAACGAGCGCTGAACTTGCGGCCCACGATCAGGTTGACGACATCTTCGATATTGGTTTCGCCGATCAGCCGCTCGGCGACGTTGCGTCCTTCGTACATGACCTGGATGCGGTCGCATACGAGGAACAGATCCTGAAGGCGGTGGGTGATCAGAATGACGCTGACGCCGCGCGCGCTCACGGCGCGGATCAGGTCCAGCACAGCCTCGACCTCGGCGACGGCAAGCGCTGCCGTCGGCTCATCCATAATCAGCACGGACGGCTCGAACGAGGCGGCGCGGCCGATCGCGATCGACTGCCGCTGTCCGCCGGACAGATTTTCGACCTTGAGCCGGGTGTCTGATATAACGATGCCGAGTCGGTCGAGCATCTGGCGCGTTTGCTCGTGCATACGCTTCTTGTCGAGAAAGGAAATGCCGGCGATGCGCCGGCGCGGCTCGCGGCCGAGAAAGAGATTGCCGGCAACATCGACCGTGTCGCAGAGCGACAGGTCCTGATAGACCATCTCGACGCGCTGCGCGCGCGTCCGCCGGCGAAGTGAAGGTCACCGGCATCCCATCGATCTCGATCGTGCCGGCATCGGGAACGACCGCCCCCGACAGCACCTTGCTCAAGGTCGACTTTCCCGCGCCATTGTCGCCGACAAGCCCCAGGACCTCGCCCGGCCTCAGCACCAGCGACACGTCATCGAGCGTCTGAATGGCGTTGTAGCGCTTTGAGATGCCGCTCATCCGCACCCGATAGGTCTCGCTGCTGCTCATCTTCGATCCACGGGCTTTGCGAAACGTCCGCGGCGTAGCCTCAAGCGGCGCCGCGGACCGGTCATCGACGCAGTTTACTGGAACATCACGCGATATTTGTCGACGTTGTCCTTGGTCACGATCGTCACCGGAATATTGATGATCGGCTCGACCGTTTCGCCCTTCTTGAGCTTGGTCAACGCTTCGACAGCGGCCTTGCCTTCGCCGGCCGGATCCTGCTGGACGACCGCCACCACCCAACCATCGTCAATGCCCTGAATGACCTGCTTGGTCAGGTCCCAGCCGAACACCTTGACGTCGCCGGTGCGGCCTTGGCTGGTTACAGCCGAAACAGCGCCGAGCAGAGCCGGCTCGCCGGTCGCGTATAGCGTCGTCATGTCCGGATTGGCGGTCATCAAATTCTCCGAAGCGCTCATCGCGGTCTCCTGAACATTCTGGCCGTCGACCGTGTCGAGGAAGGTGATCGCCAGGCCGCTGTCAGTGACCGCCTTCTTGAAGCCGTCGAGCCGCTGGTTCTGAATGAAAGAATTGAGCGCGCCGACAATACCGATCTTGGCAGTGCCGCCCATCTCCGACTTCACATAGTCGGCGTAGAATTTGCCGATATCCTCGCCGGCCTTGGCGTTGTCGACGCCAATGAACGCAACGTTGTCGCCGTCGGGAATCTGCGCGTCGATGGCGATCACGGGGATGCCGGCCGCCTTCGCGGCGGTGATTGCAGGCTTGACGCCGTTTACGTCGATGGCGACCAAAATGATGCCGTCGACTTTCTGTGTGATGTAGTTCTCGATCGCGTCATTTTGCGCGCTCGGCACATTGTTGGCATTGAAGATGACCAGCTTGGCGCCTGCGGCGTCGGCTGCCTTCTGCGCGCCCTCATTGATCTGGTTGAAGAACAGGGCCTGCTGGTTGATGTTGACGAGAGCGAACGTATCGGCGAACGCCGATCCCATCGCTGTCGAGCAAATGGCGATGAGGGCGGCGCAACGGAAGAGAAGTGTGAACGGACGCATTTACGGTTCCCCTTGCTTGCGGGCCAAACCTGTTCGGCTGGACCCATTGGTGCTACAGGCACGAGGTAAACATTCAAGAGACTTGAATATTTGTCAACGAATTTGATCTCTGAGCGCCCGTCAGAAGGTCGCTGGCGTGTTGACCCAGAAAATGCTGGCTCTCTCCTTGCCGATGTTGCGGTAATGGTGCGGTAGCTCCGACCTGAACACGAACGCATCTCCGGTGGCGAGATCATGGCTCTTGCCATCGACGATCAGCTTGATCCGGCCGGCGAGCACATAGCCGACTTCCTCGCCGACATGCTGGATGGGACCTTCGCTCTCGCCGTCCGCCTCGATATGATGGATATTGCACTGCAGCAGGTGACCGGGCGAATACGGAATAATGCGCTCAAGCGATATGCCTTCGCCGCGCCTCAGCGCGTCGAGCGAGATCAGTGGCCGCGCGCCTGCGCGGAACACGATCGCCTCGTCGTCGTCGACCTGTTCGAACATCCAGCCGATATTGGTCTCCAGAACTTCGACCAGGCGGTGAAGCATGGGCAGGGATGGCGAAGCCTTGCCGTTCTCGATCTTGGACAAAAGGCTTTCAGAGCAGTTCGCAGCTGTCGCCAGCGCCTTCAGCGTCATGCCCCGTGTCTGCCGGGCGAGGCGCAACCGCGTTCCAAGCCGCGCGGCATTTACGGTGGCGTCCACTTCGGACTCCGGCCGTCGCCGATCGATTTTGTTCATCCGTTCGCCAACCATTCAACAGTCATGGACAACTGTCGCGCGAGCAAAAGACAGCGGCGACCGATTTGCAAGTGATGATTTGTCAATTTCGACGCTGCAGTGCCTCGACCAGTTTTTGACAGCACGGGTAAAGCAACTCAGCGTCAAACACTTTCCCTCTATAGCGACGTCGGCCGTCCCCCGATCAACCCGGCGCAGACTGGAACAAAAAGCGTTCCTGCGTTGTTCTCCAACCGTCCCGATGTTCGAAGGGCTGGTTCATACGCCGGCCAGGGGCAATCCTCGCGACAGGCGCTCGGCGGGCACTCGAAGAAGGGATGGCGAGGCAGATGGATCCTGACAATCTCAACACAGAACGGATCGTCACTGTGTTCGGCGGAACAGGCTTTCTCGGGCGCCGGATCGTGAAGCGGCTCCAGGAAAGGGGCTTCACGGTCCGCGCCGCATCCCGCCACCCGGCTCGTGTGGGCCCGGTCTTTTCTTCGACTGCAAGGATGCCCGAAGCCGTCGAGGCGGACATATTGGATGAGTCCTCGATCGGCTCGGCCATTGCCGGATCAAAGGCCATCGTGAATGCCGTCAGTCTCTATGTCGAGCAGGGCGCCCAGACGTTTGAGCGCGTGCATGTGGAAGCCGCAGCTGATCTTGCCGCTGCGTCGCGCGCTGGCGAGGTCGACCGGTTCGTTCAGATTTCGGGGATCGGCTCCGATCCTCAATCGGATTCGAATTATATTAGGGCACGTGGGCGCGGAGAAGAGGCGGTGGCGATCGCATTTCCCGGCGCCATCATTGTGCGTCCCGCCGTCATGACAGGACCTGACGACGTTTTCCTCACGACCATTGTCAGGCTGATACGTCTCCTGCCGGTCTATCCGCTGTTCGGCGATGGCGGCACACGGCTTCAGCCGGTCTATGTGGAAGACGTCGCAGACGCAGTCAGCCGGCTGATCGACGGGCGAAACCACAAGGGCTCATCCATATTCGAATTCGGTGGCCCGCGCATCTACACCTATAAGGAACTGCTGCGGGAGGTCGCCCGACAGCTCGGGACCCACATCAGGCTGATGCCGGTGCCGTTTGCGGCATGGGACGCCTTGGCTGGCGTCGCGGAACTCCTTCCGGCCGCCCCCCTAACGCGCAACCAGGTCGATCTTATGCGGCACGACAATGTGGCAGCAATCGGCGCACCGGGCCTGAAGGAACTCGACATCGACCCGCGGGGCATCGAGGAGGTGATCCGCTTGATCGAACGGCGCGCGTGACGCCGGCTCGCGCTCGTCTCCTGCTTAGCAAGAGTCTACGATCCTGACGGGAACCTATCGCCATGCGGCGGGTTGGTCGAGCTTGAGCCAATGAAGAAGAAGGAAAAGGACTATGGCCAGATGCGATCAATGCGGGAATGACTACGACAAGGCTTTCGAAGTGAAGCTGGCTGAGGAAACCTATACGTTCGACAGCTTCGAATGCGCGATCCAGAAACTTGCGCCGCTCTGTCCGCATTGCGGCTGCCGGATCATCGGACATGGCGTCGAACAAGATGACATCATCTACTGCTGCGCACATTGCGCCGCGGAGGAAGGTGCAAGCGCACTGACCGATCGCGCACCTTGATGCAATGCTACCAGGATCATGGCCCCATGAGCCAGGAACACCGCTCGACACGGGCTTATTGGCAAGATGGAACCGTGCTAGCAAAGTCGTGACCAGCGAAAGCAACAAAAGGTCGGTTTGGCCGTTCTGATCAGCCGCATTTGCGGCGGGGCATTTCGAAGACATGACTACGCCGCAAATTTTGTCGTTCGCCGTTATCTTCGTGATGATGGCGGCGCTCGTATGGGGCCGGTATCGATATGATCTGGTCGCGGCTGCGGCACTGTTGCTTTCACTCGCGGTTGGCATCGTGCCTTTTGACGACGCCTTCAGCGGGTTCAGCGACGACATCGTGATCATTGTCGGCAGTGCCCTGCTGGTGAGCGCAGGCATAGCCCGCTCGGGCATCATGGAAGTTACCATCAAGCGCTTTGTTCCGAACCTATCGGGTGTTCGGTCGCAACTGGCGCTGCTGGTGATCCTGGTTACGATCCTGTCTGCGTTTGTAAAGAATATCGGTGCGCTCGCTATCATGATTCCGATCGCCTTCCAGTTCGCCCGTCGGTCGAGCGTTTCACCCTCGATATTCCTGATGCCTATGGCCTTCGGATCACTGCTCGGCGGGCTCATGACGCAGGTGGGAACATCTCCCAATATTGTTGTGTCCCGTGTGCGGGAGGAACTGACCGGCGCCGCCTTCACGATGTTCGACTTTACACCTGTTGGAGCTGCCCTGGCCGCCGCCGGAACGATCTTCCTGGTGCTTTTCTATTGGCTGTTACCGGTGCGCGAAAAGCTGGGCGGGTCGCTGAATGAAGCCATCGACATCAAGAATTACCTGACAGAGGCGCGAATTGTCAGCGATTCCACGGTGCTCGGGAAAACCGTCGCAGACCTCATTAAGCTTTCCGGCGGCGATGCTATTGTGACGTCGATCCTGCGCAATCGGACTATGCGGATGACGCCACTGCCCGATGCTGTCCTCAAAGTGAACGACATTCTGCTGCTCGAAGGCGACCCAGTGGCGCTGGATCGCCTTGTCTCGCAGGGCAAACTCAGCGTCACGGGCGATAGGGTCGGTGGTGGCGACACCACCAGCGAGATGGTAGCTATTGAAGCCGTAATCGGTGAAAGCTCCTCTTTGATCGGCTGGACGGCCCAGCGCCTTGCCCTTTACGACCGCTTCAACGTCAACCTCCTGGCTGTCAGCCGTCGCGGCGAGCGCCTCGACCGCAGGCTGGCCAAAATCGAGCTAAGGCTCGGCGACGTCGTCGTGTTGCAGGGCAATGCTGCGACGATACCCGAGATACTGCGTGAACTCGGCTGCCTGCCGCTGGCAGAAAGGGCTATCCTACTTGGTAGCGTCCGAAAGGGTATTGTGCCGGTAACGATCCTTGCTCTCGCCATGGTGGCGACTGCGTTTGGGCTGCTCCCGGTCCCGGTCGCTTTCTTTGCAGCCGCGGTCGGGATGGTGCTTTTCAAGGTCATCCCGGTCCGGGAGGTCTACCAATCGCTGGATGCTCCAATCCTCGTCATGCTCGCCGTTCTCATTCCAGTGAGCGATTCGCTACGCAGTACAGGGGCAACAGAAGTAGTTGCCGGCGAGCTTGCCAAACTCGGGACCATTCTTCCGGCGCCCGGCGCACTGATGCTCATCCTTGTCGCCGCCATGGCCGTTACGCCATTCCTCAACAATGCCGCCACCGTTCTGGTCATGGCGCCTATCGCCGCCGAGTTTGCTGGCGATCTCGGCTACAGGCCGGAAGCATTTCTGATGGCGGTCGCCATTGGCGCCGGCTGCGATTTTCTCACCCCGATCGGCCACCAGTGCAACACGCTCGTCATGGGGCCGGGCGGCTACCGTTTCAGCGATTATCCACGTCTGGGACTGCCGCTATCGTTCCTCGTCGTCATTGTTGCTGTGCCGATGCTAATGATCGTATGGCCGATGAACTGATATGCGATGGACGGACCAATCCGGCTCGAACTTTCGCCGGCCGGCGAAAACTGTCGCATCACTAACGTGCTCAACTGTCGCATTATTAAACGGCTGCTACACATGTGTCCGGAACGGACCCTGTGAGCGATGGCTGGGGTTCCTGGATGCTTTTCGAACTTTTTGTCTCGCACCTCCAGCCGAATTGCGAGCGTTTGTGAAAGAGATCAGGATATCTGAACACGCTATGGGACAAGCTTGATTGACGCATTAGCTCTCTAGATCCCCTCAGCGGTTCACGACAGAGAGGTCCACTTGGGCTGTCGCGTTTGCCAGCTCTCGGGGGTTCGAGCCGGAAGACCGCTACATCGCGAGGCTTACTATGGAAGAGGCGTTCTTCTACTATCGGCGGCGAGCGGCTTATTCGAAAATAGGGATAGAAGGTTGGTCGATTGCTTAGATACCCGAAGTCGTCATCGAACGTCCTTAGTGTACATCTTATATATGCTCATCGCCATCCTCAAAAGAGGCCGAGCGTTTGCAGCAGGCTTTCGAATGTGACCTTTGGTTTCTTACCTGTTTGCCTATCCGGGTACATGTAGTCTTCGGACGACTGCTTGCGTATGTTGCTCGGACTATACCCGAACTGCTGCGTGAAAGCTCGACTGAAATTCGCCGCTGAATCAAAGCCGATTGCTAGACCAACTTCGGCGACCTTTCGGGTGTCGGAAGGATCGGCTAACATTGCATGAGCTGCGGTTAGACGTCGTCGACGAATGTAATTCGCAACGCCGCCGGACGTTTCGAAAAGCTCATAGAGCCGTGTCCTCGAGGTCGCCAGTTCCCGGGCGAGAGCATCCGGTGTCAGGTCGGGCGAGGCAAGATTGCTCGAAATGAAGCGTCTCGCCCGCGTCATCAATCCGATTTGTGAGATCTGATCGTTGCCGTCATCACGATCCACCAAAGGTGTAACCGCGTCGAATACCATTTTCCGCAAACGGTCCTTGATTCTAGGAAGGTCGTCTTGCGTGAAGCGATCGAGATTGGCTTCAACGCTTGACATAAGATCGATCAGCAGTTTGGCCCGGTGTCCACCCAAAACGACGTTGTTGCTCGCCGCCGGCAAGCTACCTCCATCGGCAAACAGATCGACGGGAACGATCAGGCTGATCGACTCCGTTGCCAGCGCCCGCCCGCTAAACGGATGCCCGAGCGAGCGGATTTCAATCATGCCCGGTTCATTTTGCGCGACACGTCCGTCAACTCCGGTCCAGGTGCGACCGGCGCGGAGAACGGTGATCTGCCAATGGTCAATTGGACTGAACCGCACCGCGTCTGGCGAGCGTTCGTAACTGAAGGCCGGAACGGTTTGTTGCAACAAAAGCATGCCGCCCAGATTCCACACCGCCTGCTGGACGACAAATCCATCCTCGGGATCCACATTGTTCGGCAGACGCGAATCCATCAATACCGCCATATGCTCCCGCCAGGCAGCAAACTGCTGGATTGGTGGAAGGATTTCCGTCTCAAAGCGCAACGACGTCAGGACGGCCTTCTCCACCTCATCCTCGCCGAGTGGATCCTGCGACATGCGCGGCCAGCGGCGACGTTCGACAGATGTCGGCTCCCTGTCGTTAGGTGGGACCGTCTTATCCGACATCACTGCCTCCAGCCACGACCCGGAAGGCCGCGACGTCGCGCTGCTTCAGGAGATATGCCACCGTCATCGCCATGGAGAGGAACTGACCGACCGCATAGACAACATTCCGACCCTGCCAGCTTGTATGGAAAAACGACATGAAGGGGAAGCTTGCGATGGAAATGATAAGCGCCGCTCTCAAACCTCCTTCTTGCCGTAAAAATAGCGCGCGCCGATCCAGGTCAGGCAAAAGGAATAGATAATGTATTGCCGATGGCGGCAGGCCAGAAGGCACCTTCATTACCCTGAATGGAAAGAACGATCCCTCCGATAAAGGTCAGAAATACTGAGGTGAGCCGAATCCGGGAAGGCACGAAATCACGACAGGTCACGGCAACCGTAGCCAAGATTACACAGACAGTCATGGAATTCAGTAATATAACGACGATAACGTCAGAAATCCATCTGCAGCAACCTCACGTCACCTCCGAAGTGTATTGTTTATAAGATAAACAAAATCATTAGATACATTTAAGGCTCACTGTTTGTAGAGTAGTTAATTTTATCGCACCAAGTCAACAAAGCTAACCCTTAGCGGCTCGATCCTGAACCGGCCATGAATGGGTTTCTTGGCTCGCTTCGAGATAAAGACCTTTGGCAGCATCGCGGCTTCATCAGAATGATCGATGAAAAGGTTTCGGCCGGAGGCGATGGTGCGGTCGAGCGGGTCAGCTGCAAAAATGGACGCTTTGAAAAGTTTCCGGATTCCCTGATATCGCAACGTAGGAGCCGGGGAGGTATTGGAAATCATCAGATTCACTGCAGGAAGAAAACCTGAAGTCTCAGTGCATTTAGACATCTACATGTCTTCCTTTTGGCACTGATGGTTTTTATGAATGAGGGCTCCCGTGAGTATCGCATTTCAGTCTGCAAAGTTGCAATCTGATCTTTCCTCGCAACGGAGGGTACTTGTCGCAGGCGGGGCCGGCTTTCTCGGATCACATCTGTGCGAACGTCTTTTGCAAGACGGCCATTCTGTTATCTGCGTAGACAATTTTTCCACGGGGCGGCTAGAGAATTTGCGCCACCTCCTGAACTACGACACGTTCAGCTTTGTGCGCCACGATATCGTGGAACGGCTCGATCTGCCGGTCAACGAGATCTACAATCTCGCCTGCCCGGCTTCACCGCCGCACTATCAGGCCGACCCGGTCCATACGATGAAGACGAGCGTGATCGGGTCGCTCAATCTTCTGGAACTGGCAGCACATTACCAGGCGCGGATTTTCCAGGCTTCGACCTCGGAAGTCTACGGCGATCCCCATGTGCATCCGCAGCCCGAAAGCTATTGGGGCAATGTCAATTCCTTCGGTCCGCGCTCTTGTTATGACGAAGGAAAGCGCTCTGCCGAGACTCTGTTCTACGATTTTCATCAGCAATACGGCGTCGACATCCGTATCGTGCGCATCTTCAACACCTATGGTCCGCGCATGCGCCCGGATGACGGCCGGGTCGTTTCCAACTTCATCGTGCAGGCGCTCAAGGGCGAGGACATCACCGTTTACGGCGACGGGTCGCAGACCCGTTCCTTCTGTTACGTGGACGATCTGATCGAAGGCTTCTACCGGCTCATGTACAGCCCTCAGGCGATCCACACGCCTGTCAACATCGGCAATCCCGGCGAATTTACAGTCGGTGAGTTGGCCGAGCAGATCGTGGGAATGACCGGCTCGAGCTCCAAAGTCGTCTATCACCCGTTGCCCGTGGACGATCCGCGCCAGCGTCGGCCCGACATCACAGTGGCCCAGAGAGAACTTGGATGGGAGCCGACCGTGGCGTTGGCCCATGGGCTGAAGTCGACGATCGCTTATTTCGAACGGCAGTTGAGGAAGCCCTCCGGAAAGCTGGCGGAGGCCGCCTGATGTCCGGCAAGAACGTACTTGTCGTTGGTGGCGCCGGCTTTATCGGCAGCCATACAGCCAAGCTTTTGGCCAGGCAGAGTTATGATCCGATTGTCTACGACAATCTATCCACGGGTCACCGGTCAGCCGTCCGATGGGGCGCCTTCGTTGAAGGCAACATCCTTGACTCGGAGCGGTTGACCCACGTCATGGATGAGTATCGCCCTATCGGGGTGATCCATTTTGCTGCATCGGCCTATGTCGGCGAATCCGTAGAGAAACCGGCAAAATATTATCAGAACAACGTCAGCGGGACCCAATCGCTGCTGGACGCCTGCCAGAGAAGCGGAACGCGCAATATCATCTTCTCGTCAAGCTGCGCCACCTATGGCATTCCGGATCGCTTGCCGATCCGCGAAGGCGAGAGCCAGCGCCCGATCAATCCTTATGGACGCACGAAGCTCATCGCGGAGCAGATGCTTGCCGATTATTCGGCTGCCTATGCGCTGCGCTACGTGGCGCTGCGTTATTTCAATGCGTCCGGCGCGGATATCGACGGGGAAATCGGCGAAACCCACGATCCAGAAACGCATCTCATTCCGCGAGCCATGATGGCCGCTGCAGGCAGGATCGATTTTCTCGAAGTCTATGGCCAGGATTACGATACGCCCGACGGCACCTGCATTCGCGACTATATTCATGTCGCGGATCTGGCGCGCGCGCATGTGCTGGCGCTCGAACATCTGATCAACTGCGGTGGCAATCTGGCCGTCAATCTTGGCAGCGGGCGTGGTACATCCATTAAGGAAATTCTCGAAGCGATCAGCCGGCTGACAGGTCGTAACGTGCCGGTCGAGATGCGCGCTCGTCGTGCGGGCGATCCTCCGGTGCTTTATGCCGATCCGGCGCTCGCTGCCGAAAAACTTGGCTTTCAGGCGCTCTATTCCGATCTCGATACGATAATTCGCACAGCGGCTCCCTTCTTCGGGCTCGAGGTGCGCTCATGAGAACGCCGCGCATCGCGCTGTCTGTTGACAGGGAAGAACCCCTGATGGTGCCGGTCTTCACCGGCCGAAAGCGCGTCGAGTACATTATGGGTGCGGTTTTGTGGGCGATGGCCGTCGCATTCTTCTGGCAATGGTGGGTTTTCGGGGCCACCCACACCAACATGGTCGGCTCAATTCTGGTGACGGCGCTTCTGGCGTGGATAACGCTTTTGCCAGTCTACTTCATCACCATTTTCTTCAATGCACGCCGGCCGCACGGACGGCTGCGTATTTCCGCAGGAAGTCGCGTGGCCATGGTGGTCACCAAGGCTCCATCAGAACCTTTTGAGGTGGTGGCCGAAACCTTGCGGGCCATGTTAGCCCAGAACGTGCCTCACGACACGTGGCTGGCCGATGAGGATCCATCGCCCGCAACGCTCGCATGGTGTCGCGAACATGGCGTATTCGTTTCCACCCGCAAAAGTCGCGCCGATTACCATCGCCAGTCCTGGCCTCGCCGCACACGCTGCAAGGAAGGCAACCTGGCTTTCTTCTACGATCATTATGGCTACGACCAATATGATTTTGTGTCGCAGCTCGATGCCGATCATGTTCCCGAACCGGACTACCTATATAACATGTTGCGGCCTTTTGCCGACCCGACAATCGGTTATGTTTCCGCGCCCAGCATTTGCGATCGCAATGCACATGAAAGCTGGTCCGCGCGTGGCCGCCTCTACATCGAAGCGAGCATGCATGGGTCACTGCAAGCCGGATACAATAATGGCTTCGCGCCCATATGCATCGGATCGCACTATGCGGTGCGCACTGCGGCATTGAAGGAAATCGGTGGGCTGGGGCCAGAACTCGCCGAGGATCATTCCACAACGCTCTTCATGAATGCCTATGGCTGGCGAGGGGCTCACGCGCTTGATGCCATCGCCCATGGCGACGGCCCACGGACGTTTGCCGATCTTGTAACGCAGGAGTTCCAGTGGTCGCGGAGCCTGGTGACGATCCTGTTGCAATACTCACCAAAACTTATCAGGAACTTGCCGCTGCGTTTGAAGGTTCAATTCCTGTTTTCGCAGTTCTGGTACCCGCTTTACGCCTTCTTTCTTGCTCTGACATTCCTGTTGCCCGTGATCGTGCTGGTCCAGGGCGATAATTTCATCAACGTCACTTACCCAGAGTTTCTGCTCCATTTCATGCCGCAGTCGCTTATGATCCTGCTTTTGGCATTCTGGTGGCGGTCGAGTCGCACATTTCGGCCTATCGACGGCAAGATTTTTAGTTGGGAAGCGATGCTGTTTTTGCTGGCGCGCTGGCCGTGGGTTCTGGCTGGAACCTTTGCCGCGTTCCGTGACTGGATGACCGGATCCTTTGTTGATTTTCGCGTCACGCCAAAAGGCACGTCCGAAGTCGATCCGCTACCGTTTCGCGTGCTGGCGCCGTATGCCTTCGTGGTCCTGATCTCCATTCTGCCGGTCGTGTTCGTGCAGGATGCGTATCAAACGCGCGGCTTTTTCGTCTTCGCCATCATCAATGCTTGCTTTTACTTGCTGCTGATTTTCATGATCTTGCTGCAGCATGGCAGGGAGAATGACGTGCGGATGAAAAGCCGCGCCTATCGCCCCGCGCTGGCAAGCAGTTTCATGGCCCTTTTGATGGTTACCAGCTTCGCCACGGTCGAGCGTGGACGCGACGGCATCGAGGCGCTCGCCTGGGGAACCAAAAGCTTTTCCCTGTTCGACGACAGCTTCTCAATTGCCGGGGCAGGCGTCGGTGGTCGCGCTGTTCACAAAACCATCTTCAATCCACGTTGGCGCACCAATGCGACCGCACACGCCCATCGAGGACAAACGGCGGGCGCCGCTCATCTCGAGATGGCAGGAGGTTCCGGTGGCACTTTCTAAATCTGAAAGGGCTCTATTGCTGTCAGGTTTCCGGATGCTGACAGCAGTCGCTTGGGCAGTGTCCTGCATTGCTGCACCGGCCTTTGCCTCTTCCTCACAGCTTTCCGTTCTGCCGGAAGGGGCACGTCGCATGACAGCAGGCGAAATCTACGATCTCTATAGAGACAAGAGCTGGCAGTGGGACAGCGGAGCCGGACGAATGGTGGGCGCGGACCGGCAATTTTCGGCATGGACCGACGGTGAGACGGGCAAATCCTGGGCGGAAGGCCGCTGGATCATCACCGAGACAGGTTGGATGTGTCTCAACGCGACATGGCATTCCGAACAGGGTGTATTTCCCGCCAAGACCTGCTTTTCGCATCGCATCGATAATGGAACGATCTATCAGAAGCGCGAGCCCGGTGGTGAGTGGTATGCGTTCCGTAACGCCGAGGTCCACCAAGACGACGAGGCCAGCAAGCTGGTGTCCACCGATCTGGTTTCCCGTCAACTCGATGCCATCAAAGCCGCGCTTGGTGCGGCACAGCAATCTGAACAGTAAGAAAGGGAGGGGGCCTTGAAAAGTCTCTTTAAACTATCAGCAGCCTTGCTTTGCAGCGCATGCATTTCCGGTGGTGTCTATGCAGCCAGCGGCGTGTCGGGAGCGAGTGTCGACAGCCGCAATCAGTTTCGGGACAAGCGTCCCATCATCACGGCTGACTCCGTAACCCCCGGCGCCTACGATCCGCACGCGGATTATACCAACGATTCCAACTCAAAAATCGAACACCTTTTTCTTCCCTGGGAAGATGTGGATCTGGCAACGCTCAGCGCCGCAGATGCCTATGCGCGTGAGCGTGGACGTTCCCTGTTGATCACGGTCGAGCCGTGGTCCTGGGCGCGGGACTGGCGTGTAGGTCCTGAGGATTTGCTCGCCGGGATTTTGGGCGGGCGCTACGATGCCAATATGTCAGCGGTCTGCTCTGCGGCGGCGCAGCTGAAAAGCCCCGTCACTATCCGCTGGGCGCAGGAAATGGAAGATAATGACGGGCAATTCACCTGGGCTTTCTGGAATGCTGAAGGTTATGTGAACGCCTACAGGCATGTCATCGACATATGCCGCAAGCATCTTCCGTCGGCCCAATACATGTGGTCACCGAAAGGAGAAGAAGGACTGGAAGCCTTCTATCCTGGCGACAAGTATGTCGACATTATCGGTCTGTCCGTCTTTGGCTATCAGCCCTATGACAAGCTGGAGGTCGGTCGTGATACGACTTTTGTGGAGCGCACAAAGCCGGGTTATGACCGTGTGACGGGCTTCGGCAAACCAATCGCCATTGCGGAGCTTGGCTACGAAGGTAACGACGAATATGCTCGTGACTGGGCCGCGGAAGCAAACAAGCCGCATGCCGAGTTCCCGGACATGACAGCCGTTGTCTACTTCAACGATCTTGAAGTCTATCCATGGCCGAGAAATGTCGGCCGGCCCGATTGGCGCGTGGCCAACCATCCGCTGGACTGATCCAAGTTGTTCGACAGAGTGGTTCGGCTTTCACCAGATGGCCGAACCGCTCCATCCCTTTATTTCTATGCGGTTCCAACGCAGGACTCTTATGCAGTCTTACTGGAATTGCCTTGGTGGAGAGGAAGTAAAATGTTTTCGATCCGTTCGATTATCTCAAGTGCGGTGCTGTTTGTGTTCTTGCTTGCAGGCAATGCCTACGCCGCTCCCAAGGCGGGCGACGCTATAGAAAAACGCGCCGCTGCCGCGACGCCGATGAAGGCCTCAGCAGTTGAAAAGCTCTATGCCGGCCGCACCTGGAAATGGCAAAACGGCGGTGGGTTCTATTCGGCGGAGACAACTGCTCGCGGGCTGTTCTCTGCAAATAGGAAGCCGTTCGCCGCTTGGTCGCGCAAACGGGCAGCATGGTCCTATGCGGAGGGAAACTGGTATGCGACCAATGGGGGCAAGCTCTGCATGCGCGCTCTCTGGACCAGCAAAGTAGCGAAAGGGAGTCTGGAAAGAAGCGGTGCAATCACATGTTTCCTGCACCGTGAAAAACATGGCGTCGTTTATCAGAAGCCTTTCATCGGTGGGAAATGGTATGTCTTTCGTCACAATCCCGCTCGCCGGGACGATGAGGCGCGCAAACTGGTCAAAGGTAATCGGGTAAGCAAAGAAGTTTCGCATCTTAAGGCGAATTCTCGATAACCGCGCAAAAACGGAGCCGCCGCGGCTTCAGGCGCGGCGGCTTCTGTCAAAACCAGGCCAACATTAAACGCCTGGCTGATTCGAGACCCTCCGAGTGTAGCAACGCGCTTTCTGACCAAAGCCGCTCGGAGTGCAGACATAGGTGTTGCTGTTCAAGTACCGGGATGCTGATATCTTAACGACCTTGCCTACCGGTTTCTTGTTGTAGCGAACATCGTTGTTAACCCGATATTTGACAAGGTAGACGGACCGTGTCTCTTCCTTTGATTTACGCATTTCGCCTGCTTGCGCGTTTGCGCCGAGAGCCACGGAAACAGCAAGCCCGATCGCTGCAATCGCCACTCTTCTAAAACGGTTCCGATGCGCAGTAGAAAACGTCATGTGCTAGCCTCCAATGTTATTGTTCTGGAGTGCGTTGTACCCACAGGACTTTAGGTTCTGGTTTGAACTATCTTGATAAATTTAGACAAAATGTTGCATTCCTCATGCCTCAAGTGGGGCGATTTGACCAAAATGAGGCCGGCGGCGCGTCCGCCGATGGATGCGAAATTCCACTTCGTCTTCTCGTTGCATCGCGGCGCGGGAGGTCGAAGAACTCTCGGTTTGCGGCAAAGTAAACGGACAGGTTCAAAGCTTGCAACAGACTTGAAGCAGGTTGTGTGCGTCAAGTTCTGCAAAAAGGGGCGGCCATGGCGCTGGTCATGCGGCTTGGCGTCGAGCGAGCTTGTTGTGCTCGCGCAGGTCGTCCATGTTGATGTAGCGGTTGGCCTCCATCCAGTTTTCGTTGGTCTCGACGGCCAGTGACGATACCCGAGATATTGCGCGAACTCGGCTGCTTGCCGCTGGCAGAAAGGGCCATCCTGCTTGGTAGCGTCCGTAAGGGTGTCGTGCCGGTAACCATCCTTGCTCTCGCTATGGTGGCGACTGCATTCGGGCTGCTACCGGTCTCCGTCGCTTTCTTTGCGGCCGCGGTCGGGATGGTGCTTTTCAAGGTCATCCCGGTCCGGGAGGTCTACCAATCGCTGGATGGTCCAATCCTCGATCATGCTCGCCGTTCTCATCCCGGTGAGCGATTCGCTACGCAGTACAGGGGCGACAGAAGTGCTTGCCGGCGAGCTTGCCAAACTGGGGACCATTCTTCCGGCGCCCGGCGCACTGATGCTCATCCTTGTCGCCGCCATGGCCGTTACGCCGTTCCTCAACAATGCCGCCACCGTTCTGGTCATGGCGCCTATCGCCGCCGAGTTTGCTGGCGATCTCGGCTACAGGCCGGAAGCATTCCTGATGGCAGTCGCCATTGGCGTCGGCTGCGATTTCCTCACCCCGATAGGCCACCAGTGCAACACGCTCGTGATGGGACCGGGCGGCTACCGTTTCAGCGACTATCCACGTCTGGGACTGCCGCTATCGTTCCTCGTCGTCATTGTTGCCGTGCCGATGCTAATGATCGTATGGCCAATGAGCTGATATCGATGGAGATCAATCCGGCTCGAACTTTCGCCGGCCGGCGAAAAACAACCCCTCGCTGCCGATACGAGAAGGCTGGCGCATCACACAGCGAACATGGACCTCGCGTATATGACGGCCATGCTTTGAAATTCCCGATCGCCGGCGACGGATTGTTAATCACACCGGAAGCACAACACTGCCACAGGCGTGCTTGACCGATCAAATGGCGTGATGACCATATCTCGATACAGGGTAGTCACCCGAGCGCAAGCAGTTACAATTAGCGATCAGATCAGTTATCAACCGAACGCAGGCGCTAGTGACCAATCGATTGAAAAAATTTCTGGCCCTGACGGCCGCACAACGCAGGACAGTGATCGCCGCAATGTTGCTGTTGCCATTCACTGCAATGCTATTGCAGGTGTTTGGTTTCCGGCGTGCAAGAATTATATTGATCTGGATTTGCGAGCTTCGACGCGTGAGGGGGGTTGCAACCCCGTCACTCACGCTTCGTAAATCACCGCCGCCTTCAAACGTTCCGGTTGCGGTTTGCAACCCCGACCGGCTTCACTCAATGGGTGGCGAGACCGATTTTTATGGACAGGCACAAGAAACCGCTCGTTTGGTATCCATTGCCGCGTATCGTGGTTCATATTCCGGCAACTGCCTGAAGCGCTCCATGACGCTTTGGTTTTTGCTGCGCCGGCAAGGCATCGAAGGAGAACTGCGCATCGGCACGCGCAAGGCTGATGGCAAATTTGAAGCCCATGCCTGGGTCGAATACCGGGCCAAGGTTCTTAACGATACGGTCGATGTTGGCGAGCGCTATACCGCATTCAACCGCAATTTTGGTTGATGCCATGAGGATGATATGAGTGGCATCGCCGGGATAATTCATTTTGACGGTAAGCCGGTGGAACCCGGGTTAGTGAAAAAAATGACCACGGCTATGGCGCACCGGGGCCCGGATGGCATCCACCATTGGGTGAAGGGCTCCATCGCGCTCGGTCAATGCATGCTTCGCACCACGCCAGAGTCGCTGGAAGAAACCCAGCCGCTGACCAACGAGGATGCAAGCCTTGTCCTGGTGATGGACGGGCGGGTGGACAATTGGGAGGAACTGCGGGGGGAACTGCTGGGGCGCGGCGCTCTACTTCGAGATCGCTCGGATGCTGAACTGGTGCTGAGAGCCTACCAGATCTGGGGGCGGGAATGTTTGCCGCATATCGACGGCGATTTCGCACTGGTAATCTGGGATGCGCGGCGACAAGAGGCCTTTTGCGCCCGCGATCGCATGGGCAACAGGCCTTTCAATTATCATTGGGACGGCAAGACACTGGCCTTCGCCTCAGAGTTGCCAGCGATCCTCGCCCTGCCTTGGGTGAAGCAGGAACCCAACGAAGGCATGTTGGCCGAAATGCTGGCGGCGGAATGGTACTCCAGGGACGAAACGCTATGGAACGGTATCATGCGCTTGATCGCAGGACATCGAATGGTAGCCGGGAACCAGGGGCTGGGACTCGAACAATACTGGGAACCGAATCTTTGGGCGACGTTGCCGTTTCGCAAGGACGAAGAATACATTGAGCATTATCGCGAATTACTGTTCGAGTGCGTCAGGCGTTCGTCCCGGTCGCATCGGCCGGTCGCTATTGAGGTGAGCGGCGGACTCGACTCCTCCGCGATATTTTGCGTGGCGGAACACCTGCGCCGCTCGAACAGACTGCTCACACACGGCATAAATGGCTACACGCTTGGCTTCACGGAGGAGGAAGGCGATGCCAGCGAACTCCCCTACGCACGGGCCGTGGGTGAGTATTTAGGGCTCCGTATACATGAGACTCCCCCTTCCAGGATGCCTCTTTCGTGGTTTGCGGAACGCGCCCGGTCCGGCCGGCAGTTTCCGGGGTTTCCGAACCTGTCGATGCATGCTGGCCTATGGCAGCAAACGGTTGCGCACGGGAGCCGCGTTACGTTGAACGGTCAAGGAGGAGATCAATGGCTGGAAGGCTCCCGTGCGTATTACGCAGAAGCACTGGCGCAAGTGCATTTGGTCACGCTCTATGACTGCCTCAAAACCGACGCGACGGCATTCGGCACGCGGCAGGCGGTGAGTTGGCTCATACGGCAGGGGTTTTTCCCGCTGCTGCCAGTCGCTCTCCAGGAGGGTCTCCGCCGCTTGGTTCGTAGGGTGCGCGGGAGCGGGACCAGCAAAGCCTGCTACTGGCTCTCGCCGCGGATGGGGGAAGTGATCCGGCTGCGTCGCGAGCGTTTTCTCCCATCACACCATCGGCGAGTGCGCCGCTTCAGCCAGAGGGCGCTACTTGAGACTCTGTACGATGCTTATACTGCCCAGGCGATGGAGGATGCTGAGTGCATGAGCGCCCATTGCGGGATCGAAATGCGATACCCGCTTCACGACCCCAAACTCGTTCAGTATGCGTTTTCGCTACCCGAGAGGCTGCGGCTGCGTGGAGACAGAACCAAATATATCCATGTCCAGGCTTTGAAGAATCTCCTGCCGAAGAGGATTCTCGAACGGAAAAGCAAGGCAGAATTTTCAATAGTGCTCCGTGAGCATCTGGACCGGATGCAAGCCATATTGACCGAGACGATTCCCGATGAGCGTAGCACCTGGTTTGATCGGGACGGGATGGCCCGGCTATTCCGGGCTTATCGAGACAATCCGCAGGCCGGCATGCCGAAATGGATTTTGTGGGGAATTTATGGTTGCCATGTAACGTATCGTTGATGCCATGTAACGTATCGTTGATGCAATATAAGGTACTGTTAATGGATCCCATGTAACGTATCGTTAATGCCAAGCAGCGTACCGTAATGTAACTTGATTATCACATCGGTTAAATTTTCGATGAATGCCGCGCGTCCGGGTTGCGCGCGTTTTCGCTTGGTGGCAAGGTGCCAAGCTCGTTCAAAAGTCACCGAGAACGTCCAGATAGTTCATCTGACGGTTTCCTGAGAGATTACCAGCGTAAAGGGTTGAGTTAATGAAAAGCAATCTGAACGACCAGCAGACGCCATTCCACCTCACCGTTGAAAACAAAGCTGCTGAGGTAAACAAGGCGCCCTATTCGACTCCCACATTGCAAATCTACGGTTCCGTAAGCGCGATAACAAGAGGCGGTAGCGGAAGCGGGCTAGATGGGGGCACCGCCGGTATGAGTATGGTGTCCGACCCGCGCGCCAAAGAGAACGTCGTCCGTATTGGCACCCATTCGCTTGGAATCGGCCTCTATCTGTTCGACTACAAGCCTGAATACCGCGAGCAGTGGGGCCTTGGCAGGCAGTTTGGTGTAATGGCCGACGAGGTCGAGACGGTCATGCCGGAAGCCGTAAGCGTTCATCCTGACGGTTACAAGAGGGTGGACTACGGGATGCTGAGGATACGGCACCCCTCTATTCACTGAGCCTTGCGGGGAATGTCGAGTTCCGTGCTGCAGGAACACTTGGGGTATGTCGGCGATTCGGTAAGGCTTGAACAGTTCAAGTCCGCTGTCGCCCAAGTCGTCAAACATGGGGATTACATCACGGATCTCGGTTGTGGCACCGGGATTCTGGGACTGTTGTGCTTGCAGGCGGGCGCGTCCCACGTGTACGCCATCGACTCAACCGCCATGATCGAGGTCGCGCGGGAATCCTTCGTTCGCGCGGGATGGGGTGGCCAGGCGATTTTCATGGGGGACTACTCTCCGCGGGCCAACCTGCCCGAACGGGTTGATGTGGTGATCTGCGATCAAGTCGGCTACTTCGGCTTTGATGCCGGTATCATCGAATATCTCGCGGACGCCAGGCGGCGTTTCCTGAAGCCAGGGGGGGCATTGATCCCCGCCAGGCTCAGGCTTCAACTCGCCGCAGTGGAATCGGAAACCAGTTACGGCTTGGCCGACGGGTGGCGGCGAGAGGGCGTACCCAGCGAATTTCATTGGGTGGGCCAATACGCCGTCAACACCAAGTATGCGGTCAATCTTCAGCGGGAAGAATTGCTTGGCGCCCCCGCTGAACTGGGCGGCATCGATTTTCGTGAAGACAATCCGGACTTTTTCTCCTGGGATGCGGAGTTGCGCATAGAGCGCGATGGCGTCGTGCACGGACTCGGCGGCTGGTTCGATTGTGAGTTGGCCGAAGGGGTGTGGTTGACGAACTCGCCGCTTGCCGATCGTCCAATCAAACGCTCTCAGGCTTTCCTGCCCATCGGCGAAGCCGTCGAGGTAAAATCCGGCGATGTGGTGAGGGCAAGGGTGATGGCGCGCCCGACGGATTCGGTTATCGCGTGGGAAGTCGAAATCGCGTCCGGAGGGCGGAAATTCAGCCATTCGACCTGGCAGGGCGAGTTGCGGACGCCGGCCGAGATCATCACACGGAATCCCGCGCATGTGCCCCGACCCAATTGCCAGGGGCAGGCAAGAATGATCGTGCTAGGACTTTGCGACGGTCAAAGGACGGTCAGGCAGGTTGAAGAAGCCGTGCTGCGCGAACACCCCGGCTTGTTCCCTTCCATGGAAGAAACAGCGCGATTTGTCGCCCAGGTGCTGGGCAAGGACACGGAATGACGGTGGACTTTCAGGTGGCGGACGCCCGCCCTCAAATGCCACTTGACGCCACCTTGTTTCACCAGTGGGTTTTCCCAGACGGAACTTTGTGGACGGATTTCTACCGCATCGGGGGAGCCTACCTGCTGCGTTTTCCCGAACTGGCGGATTTTCAGCTGAGTCAAGATGGCGGACAGATCCAAGCATGGCCGGTGCAGGGAGTCTCCGGCGCGACCATTCAGCATCTTTATCTGAATCAGGTTTTGCCCCTGGCGCTCAGCAAACAGGGGAAGCTGGTTTTGCACGGCAGCGCGGTCGAAATCAGCGGCGAGGGCATCGCATTTATCGGCGAGTCAGGCCGAGGCAAGTCCACGCTGGCGGCAAGCTTTGCAACCGACGGGTTCCGCTTCCTGACGGATGACGGGCTGCTGGTAGAGCCTTGCGACGGTGATTTTCAGATTATGCCGAGCCATCCTTCGATCCGCTTATGGGGAGACAGCGAGGAAGCCTTGGTCGGCAAAGATCGTGTACGAAAAGCGCCCCCGGTGCAGTTCACATCGAAGGCGCGTTTTCTTGCGGGCGATGAGATCGTCTTCTGCGGGCAGCCCCGGCGCCTGCGCCGGGTGTATTTTCTTGGCGAGGGTGTCCCGCAGGAAGCGGTGTTCGAGGGTATGACCGGGCGCGAAGCTCTGATGGAACTAATGAAGCATTCTTTCTTGCTCGAAATTGAGGCACACGAACTGCTTGCCGCCCATTTCGATGAACTGTCCTGCCTGGCTGGGCAGCCAATTTTTTACCGGCTCGATTATCCCCGACGCTTTGAAGACCTGTCGCGGGTCAGGCAGGCCATTGTGAAACACGCTATAGGTGAACCAGCATGAATTTGACTGACAGAGTGGCGATTCCGGCGCAAGTGATGGCGCGACAGGTGGGCAATGAGACGGTGATCCTGGATCTCGCCAGCGGAACGTATTTTGGGCTGGACCCGGTCGGGGCACGTATCTGGATACTGCTGTCCGAAGGAAAAAACGTAGGCGAAATCTGCCGAACCATGCTCGACGAGTACGAGGTCGAGCCTGCGCCCTTGGAGAAAGACGTATTCAGCTTGTTGCAAACGCTCGAGAGCCAGGGGCTGGTCAAGATCGAAGAGGCATGAGTGTATAATTCTTGTTGTCCAGCAGCAGGTGCGCGATACGATAGGCTGATCCGAAGCACCGGGTTCAGTTGACCCTGTGGGTGACGGTGAGGCTGGACTTACCCGGCGCTTGTCATAATGCCGTCGTCCAGCTTGAACACCCGATCAGCCAGCGCCAGGCTCGCCGGCCGGTGGGTTATCAAAAGCACCGTCCTCTGTCGCAGCACATCCACACATCCCTGCAGGAACTCGCGCTCCCCCTCTGGATCGAACATAGCGGTAGCTTCGTCGAGTATGAGAATCGGCGGATCTTTCAACATCGCCCGAGCCAACGCCAGCCGCTGCTGTTGCCCTCCGGACAGCCGCACGCCCCGATCGCCGATCGGCGTCTGGTAGCCCTGCGGCAATTGCATGATGAAATCATGCGCGCGGGCCGACCGTGCTGCTGTCTCGACGTCATCCTGTGTGGGCTCAGGCCGCCCATATGCGATGTTGTCGCGGACGCTGGCGTTGAACAGCAACACGTGCTGAGGCACCACCCCTATCTGGCTGCGCAGGCTGTGCAAGGAAACCGTGGAAATATCCACGCCGTCGATGAAAATGCTTCCCTTGGCAGGCTCATGCAATCGCATAAGCAAATGCGCCACCGTGCTCTTTCCTGCGCCGTTGGCACCTATGATTGCTATTGTCTCGCCCGCGGCGACGGATAGGTCGAGGCACCTCAATGCAGGCTCACGCCCCGGGTAACTGAATGTGACACCGCGGAATTCGATGTTGCCGTTTATTTTTCCCATCGGCTTGCCCGCATGCCAGCTCGGCTCAGGCTCTTCGGCCAAGGCTGTTGCGAGCCGGCTCAGCGCTCCGCGCGCGCGCTGGGTCTGTCCATAGACGTCTGCGAGCCCGGCCATAGGTCGAGCCATGACCTGGGCGTAGAGGAGAAAACTCACCAATTGAGGCACAGTGAGAGCCCCATCGCCGATTCGCCCTTGGGCCAACCAAAGCATAAGAACGACCGCGGTCGCCGTCACAAGCTGAACCCCCGGCCCCAATGAGGCATGGATAACGCGCTCCTTGGCGCTCAGCCTGACGACGCGCTCGATTTGGCTCCGATAACGCTGCGATTCCTGCTGTTCGCGCGTGAAGGTCTTGATGGCGGGAAGCATGCTGAGGTTTTCTTCAGCAATGGCGATGGCAATGGCATGCTCCTCCTGAAGTTGGAGAGCCAATGGCCGCATGCGTCGTCCGAAAATTTTAAGCAGTAGATAGAGCAATGGGATAATGATTGCGGCGAACATGGCGAGAAGGGAATCGATTCGGAACATTAAAGCCAATGCCCCGCTGACGGTGAAGAAGAGCGGCAAGGCAGCAAGTGCGGTGCCGCTGATGTAATCGCTCACGACATGCACATCGTGAGTAAGTAACGCGAGTGTATCGCCATGACGCCGCCGGTGGGAGAAAGCAAGCGGCAACGCCTGAAGATGGTCGTAAACTCGGATTTTCAAGTCCGACAGTATTCGTGTGGTCGTCCCGCCAAGCAGGTATATATTGCTGAATTTTAAAACGGCCTGTATCGCGAACAGTGCCAATGCTCCTAGAAAAAGCACCTGGATATTGATCGTGCTGCTGCCTGCTCGTTCCTGGAGAAACGTTTCAGCAAGCCTGCCACCAAGCCAAGGCATGACCAACAGCGCAGCGCTTTCGCATAGCATCAATATAAGGCCGACGGCCAACGCCAGGCGATAAGGTGCCGCTAATGTCAGCAGCATGTTTGTCTCACTGATTTTCGACAATCTGTTCATAGTTCCACAAGCGATCGATCGACGTGATCTGCTGGAGTGAGCACCAAGAGGCAGGCTGCATCCTCAACCGCGGCAGAATTTCTTGCGATTTCGGAATCAAGCGCCCGCAGAGAGACTCAACTATCCCGGCTGCGTAAATACTTCAAAGACCCGGCTAGGGCCCGGCGTAGGTAGAGCCAAGGCAGCCACGATAGGTTTGCCTGGCGATATTTTTGCCGCATATGGATTGCCGGCGGGAAGAGGAGCTCGGCCAGAAAACCGGACCTGTTTCGCACGCCTCTCGCGGCTTGGAAGTCCATCCATACTCGGTACGACCTGGATCCGCTGAGATAGCTCGACGCGGTTTCTGTCGGTCCAGGACGGGAAAGCGCGCCGGACACGGCTTCGGGTATAGCGGTATGAAAACGGACCCCGGTCGCCTCGATGCCGTCCAGGCAGGTCGCCCGCAATCCTTTACGCTCGGCAAGTTCAACAAATTCATTGCGTTGCGAAGGCGACAGCATCGAAAACAGAAGCTGAATGTCGTAGAACCAGATCAGTCGATCGCCGCCATAATAGGCCACGTCATCGACGTAATACAAAGCGTGCTTGTGGACCGCTCGATGCATGCAGGCGAGCACGAGCGCGTGCACTGGATCAGCTGCGAGGGCATTCGCGCTTAAGGCCGGCAGTGGCCGGGCCCCGGAGCGCAATTCTTCATACGAGAACAGATTTGACAGGAGTGTGGAATTGGCAAGCCGCCAATGCACATCGAGGGTGTGTTCCTGATTGGAGGCGGGATCTGTCCAGCTAAAGCTCGTCTGACCGCTAATGACATCCGCCCTTATTCCTAGTTCACAAAACCCCAGGGTTTCTAATGCTTTGGCTATCCGATCACGGGTGCCCGACGGCACAATGAGGTCAGTGTCACCTCTTGTACGCAGGAAAGGCGCCGGATAGACATCGTAGGCTAAGGCCGTGCCTTTGAACAGAATTGGATGGATCCCAATAGCGACGAGCCGCTCCAGTACTTGATTCAGCAAGTACTGGTGGCGCATCTCCCACAATGCTTGAGCGGTGGCCTGCTGACGACAAGTAGCCAGGACAACATCCGGCCAACCCAGGTCAACGTGTTCGCGATCTGCAATATAGTGATGAAGCAGCGCCTGTACCCCGTGATAAGCACTTCGCTCGATGAAGCGGTCCGCGAAATTATTGTCGCCGTATTCCGGCCAATTCGGATTTTCGCCACGTAAGGTGGCGCAAAGCAGCTCGTCAATTCCCTGCATGACTAGAATTCCGTTGCAGAGATCCAACCACGCCCTTGGGACCCGGCGCTCTGGCAGATTGTTGTCATTCGTTCGGGCCTGGCCGTCTGTTCGCTGCTGCGTTCACCGCAAGCTTTGACATCGTCTGATGGGCATTGGGGACGAGGCTGTCAAGCTGGCAGCGGCGTAGCGTGCCGGCATTACTTAGTGGCTGCTACACATGTGTCCGGAACGGACATGTGATCGATGGCTGGGGCGCCAGGATTCGAACCTGGGATTGTCGGTACCAAAAACCGATGCCTTACCACTTGGCTACGCCCCAGCAACGGGGAACATGCCCGTTGCGCGCGCGGCCTTATAGGACGAGCCGACGGAAAGCTCAATGCCGAGAATAGCGGCTATGCGCAACTGGACGGTAGCCAGAGTTTCGGTCCGCAATCATGGTCCTGGATGGGGAGTTCTTTCGCTAATCACCCCAGACGGCCATTTCATTGCCGGCCGGATCGACGAACTGGAACCGCCTGCCGCCGGGGAATGAGAAGATCGGCTTGACGATCGTGCCGCCGGCATTTTCGACGGCGCCCAGGGTTTCTTCCAGGTGCTCGGAATAAAGCACGGGAAGCGGCTTGGCGGGCGCTTCGCCGGCATCAGCCTGGAATTCTCCGTCAAGACCTTCTGAATAGGTCGGCCCGTAGTCGGTGAACGACCAGGAAAAGGCGGCGCTGTAGAAAGCCTTGAGCCTATCCAGCGTTCCACCAGTTGCCGGCATTTCCAGATAATCGAGTTTTCCGGTCAGTCTCATGGCGTTACCCCTGGTTCCTGTTATGTTCTACTTAAATGGCCATCGAGCCGCAAGTCTTTTTGGCATCGCTTTTTCTTAATCGATTGTAGAGGCCGGCTGGCTTTGCCGACGCTTGCCTTTCGCACTGCAGCATCATATCGCTCGGATAGGGACACGGCGGAACTTCGGCTTCGTCAATCTTTTCAATCTCCTGCAACCGGAGAGCAAGCATGACCAAATGGGTCTACACCTTTGGCGACGGCGCTGCGGAAGGCCGTGCCGGCGATAGGAACCTCCTGGGCGGCAAGGGCGCCAATCTGGCCGAAATGTGCAGCCTGGGCCTGCCGGTGCCTCCGGGGTTCACCATCACCACCGAGGTCTGCAACTCCTACTACGCCAACGGCCGCACCTACCCGGCCTCGCTGGAGGCGGACGTCGCGGTTGCGCTTGACCACATCGGCCGGCTGACCGGGCGCCGTTTCGGCGATCCCTCGAAACTGCTTTTGGTGTCGGTGCGTTCCGGTGGCCGCGCCTCGATGCCCGGCATGATGGACACCGTGCTCAACCTCGGTCTGAACGACGAGACGGTCGAGGCGCTGGCCGCCGATTCAGGCGATGCCCGCTTTGCCTATGACAGCTACCGGCGTTTCATCCAGATGTATTCCGATGTCGTCATGGGCCTCGATCATGAGGTGTTCGAGGAAATCCTCGAAGACCAGAAGGGCGGGCTCGGCCATGAACTCGATACCGAACTGACAGCCATCGAATGGCAGGGCGTGATCGCACTCTACAAGGCCAAAGTCGAGGAGGAGCTCGGCAAGCCGTTTCCGCAAGATCCGAACGAGCAGCTCTGGGGGGCGATCGGCGCCGTCTTTTCGAGTTGGATGAACAACCGCGCCATCACCTATCGGCGCCTGCACGACATTCCCGAAAGCTGGGGCACGGCGGTCAACGTCCAGGCCATGGTCTTCGGCAATATGGGCGAGACTTCGGCCACCGGTGTCGCTTTCACCCGCAACCCGTCGACCGGCGAAAAGATGCTCTATGGCGAGTTCCTGGTGAATGCGCAGGGCGAGGATGTCGTTGCCGGCATCCGCACGCCGCAAAACATCACCGAGGCGGCGCGCATTGCCGCCGGCTCCGACAAGCCGTCGCTGCAGAAGCTGATGCCGGATGCGT
Organism: Mesorhizobium sp. WSM4840; assembly: GCF_055811755.1. Classification (NCBI taxonomy): domain Bacteria; kingdom Pseudomonadati; phylum Pseudomonadota; class Alphaproteobacteria; order Hyphomicrobiales; family Phyllobacteriaceae; genus Mesorhizobium; species Mesorhizobium sp. WSM4840. The sequence goes on along the minus strand of NZ_JBVVQD010000003.1, from coordinate 374,759 downwards.
TCCAGTCTTTCGTCACCATCTCCGACCGTCTGGAAAAGCACTACCGCGATATGCAGGATCTCGAATTCACTATCGAGCGCGGCAAATTGTGGATGCTGCAGACGAGGTCCGGCAAGCGTACCGCCAAGGCGGCGCTCAAAATCGCCGTCGACATGGCGCGGGACAAGCTCATTTCAAAGGAGGAGGCCGTCGCCCGCATCGATCCGGCCTCGCTCGACCAGTTGCTGCATCCGACCATCGATCCGACGGCGGCGCGCGATGTGATCGGCATCGGCCTGCCCGCATCTCCGGGCGCTGCCACCGGCGAGATCGTCTTTTCCTCCAATGACGCCGAGGAGCTCAAGACGCAAGGCCGCAAGGCGATCCTCGTGCGCATCGAGACCAGTCCCGAGGACATCCACGGCATGCATGCGGCGGAAGGCATCCTGACCACGCGTGGCGGCATGACCAGCCACGCCGCGGTGGTGGCGCGCGGCATGGGCAAGCCTTGTGTTTCGGGCGCGGGCTCGCTGCGCGTCGACTACAGGGCCGGCACGCTGATGGCGATGGGATCGACGTTCCGCAAGGGCGACATCATCACCATCGACGGCGGTAACGGCCAGGTGCTGAAAGGCGCCGTTCCGATGCTGCAGCCGGAGCTCTCGGGCGATTTCGCCGCCATCATGGAATGGGCCGATACCGTGCGCCGCATGAAGGTGCGCACCAATGCCGAAACGCCGCTCGACGCGCGCATGGCGCGTTCCTTCGGCGCCGAAGGCATCGGGCTTTGCCGCACCGAGCACATGTTCTTCGAGGGCGACCGTATCGTTGCCATGCGCGAGATGATCCTGGCCGACACCGAAAAGGGCCGGCGAACGGCGCTCGCAAAACTCCTGCCCATGCAGCGCTCGGATTTCCTCGAACTGTTCGAGATCATGGCCGGCCTGCCGGTGACGATCCGCTTGCTCGATCCGCCACTGCACGAATTCCTGCCCAAGACCGAGGAAGAGGTGGCCGAAGTCGCCGCCGCCATGAACGTGTCGCCCGACAAGCTCAGGCAGCGCACCGAGGCCCTGCACGAGTTCAACCCGATGCTTGGCCATCGCGGCTGCCGGCTTGCGGTTTCCTATCCCGAAATCGCCGAGATGCAGGCGCGCGCCATTTTCGAGGCGGCCGTCGAAGCCGGCAGAAAGGCCGGGGCGCTGGTGGTTCCGGAAATCATGGTGCCGCTGGTCGGTCTGATGAAGGAACTCGACTACGTCAAGGCGCGGATCGACGCCGTCGCCAAGAGCGTGATGGAGGAAACCGGCGTCGAGATCACCTATCTTACCGGCACGATGATCGAACTGCCGCGTGCCGCGATCCGCGCCCATGTCATCGCCGAGGCGGCCGAATTCTTCTCTTTCGGCACCAACGATCTGACCCAGACCACCTTCGGCATCTCACGCGACGATGCAGCCTCGTTCCTGGAGACCTATCGCCAAAAGGGCATTATCGAGCAGGATCCGTTCGTGTCGCTCGACATCGAGGGCGTCGGCGAACTGGTGCGGATGGCGGCCGAAAAAGGCAGGGCAACGCGGCCGGAGATCAAGCTCGGCATTTGCGGCGAACATGGCGGCGACCCGGCCTCGATCCATTTCTGCGAGGAGGTCGGCCTCGACTACGTGTCGTGCTCGCCCTACCGCGTGCCGATCGCCAGGCTGGCTGCCGCGCAGGCGGCGGTACAGGCTGCAAAGAATGGCCGCAGGTAAGGGGCACGACGTTCGGCCATGACCGCATCACCGACTGATCGGCAGGACAGGTTTCGAGCCGTCCCTGCTCAGGCCGGTTTGGCTTCGATCGTCACTTTGTTGGGATAGAACGCGCCGTGATCGCGGATTTCGATCATTTCGTCGAAAGGCTGCTCATAGGCCCACATCGCATTCTTGCCTGATTCCGCGGCGGGCAGAACGCTCCAATAGCTCGCATCGCCCTTGTAAGGGCAGTGGGTCGACAGTTCCGTCTTGCGAAGCTGGTCGAAATCGATGTCTTCGAATGGAATGTAGAGGACCCGGGGGTAGGGGGATTCGGTCAACACCTTGGCCCTCGTGGACGAGGCAATGACCGCGTCGCCGGCGCGTACGGTCACAGTTCCGATGTAGGGCTCGACAGTGATCACTTTACCCGAGTTGCGTTGAAAGCCGGGTGACGGATTGGCGATCTGGTCCATGACGGGTTCTCCTTGCGTCGACCTAAGAGACTGTTTCGAAATTCGCTCTGGCGAGTCATGTGGTGGTGGTTTCGAGAACCGGCGCGCAGCGGACATTTGGGTCCGTGAGCACCGGAAGCGCAGAAAACGCCATCAGATGGCCGCCAGAGTAGAGTTTCCAAACGGTCTCTAAGGTGTGTCGGGCGTGCGCGCCGCGCAAGGCCGCCGTCGAATGCGGGGCTCGAAAACCATCGCCTTTGGCGTTGCCGGGCCTCTCGTCAAATCGGCCCTGCCGATGACCAATCAGGCGGCAGCCTGAAACGCGTCCATCAGCCCGGCATAGGCGGCGGCGATACCGGCGACCGGATTGGTGCTTCTCGACGCGGTTTCGACCTTGAGCGCACCACCGCCGGTCGGCAAGGTAAGAAGCAGGAACTGGCGGTTGCCGCCATCGCCGACGCATGCCGCGGCAACGTGCTGGCCTTCGCCTTCGTTCTGAACGCACATCTTGAACAGCAGCGTGCCGCCGACCGCCTCAAGGGCGCCGCCGACAACTTCGACGAATTCGTCTTCGGAAACGGTTTTGGCGTCCGGCACCAGATCAGCCAGGCTTTCGGCGAGCGTATCTTCGAGAGTCTTGTCGTCGAGCTGCGCGTCCATGCGAACCTCTTTCATTCGCCAATCACACCCCTGCCCATTAATCAAAGTTAGCGCCGACGATGGCCGGATTGTGGCGGTTTTCCCTGTCTTTTCGATCAATGTACTGCTTCTGGCCGGTCATGGCTGGACAATCCGCTTGTTCGTCCCACAATGGAACGAAAAACCAATGGGAGGAAAAGCATGCTCGGACTGATGCAGGAATGGCCGCTGCTTTGCCACAAGCTCATCGACAACGCAGCCAGGCAGCACGGCGAACGCGAGATCGTATCGCGTTCGATCGAGGGTCCGATTTTCCGGACCACTTACGCCGAAATTCATCGCCGCGCCTTGCAGGTCGCCGAGCGGCTCGAGCGTGACGGCTTTGGCCTTGGCGACCGCATCGCCACATTGGCCTGGAATACGGCGCGCCACATCGAAGCCTGGTACGGCATCATGGGTGTCGGCGCGATCTATCACACGCTTAATCCGCGCCTGTTTCCCGAGCAGATCGCCTGGATCATGAACAATGCCGAGGACAAGGCGATCTTCGTCGATCTGACATTCATGCCGCTGCTTGAAAAGATCGCCGGCGCGGTCAAATCGCTGAGAAAGGTGATCGTGCTGACCGACAAGGCGCATATGCCGCAAACGACGCTGCCGAACGTCGTTGCCTATGAGGAGTGGCTTGACGAAGCCGACGGCGCCTTCACCTGGAAGACGTTCGATGAAAATACCGCCGCCGGCATGTGCTACACCTCGGGCACGACAGGCGATCCGAAAGGCGTCCTCTACAGCCATCGCTCGAACGTGCTGCACGCCATGATCGCGGCGATGCCCGACGCCATGGGCCTCTCGTCGCGCGACACCATACTGCCGGTCGTGCCGATGTTCCACGCCAACGCCTGGGGCCTTGGCCAGAGCGCGCCGATGATCGGCGCCAAGCTGGTCATGCCTGGCTGCAAGATGGACGGCGCCTCGATCTACGAGTTGCTCGACACCGAAAAGGTGACGTTCAGCGCCGCCGTGCCGACAGTGTGGCTGATGCTGCTCCAGCATCTGGAGGAGACTGGCAAGGAACTTCCCTATCTGAAGAAGGTCGTCATCGGCGGCTCGTCCTGCCCGCGCGCGATCACGACGAAGTTCCAGGACAATTACGATGTTGAGGTCATCCATGCATGGGGCATGACCGAAATGTCGCCGCTCGGCACCTTGTGCACCATGAAGCCGGGCTATGCCGGGCTTGAAGGCGAAGCCAGGCTCGACGTCCAGGGCAAGCAGGGCTATCCGCCTTTCGGCGTCGAAATGAAGGTGACGGACGATGACAACAAGGAGCAGCCATGGGACGGCAAGACATTCGGACGCTTGAAGGTCCGCGGACCGGCTGTCGCGCGCGCCTATTATGGCGGCATCGGATCCGAACAGTTCGATGAAGAAGGCTGGTTCGATACCGGTGATGTCGCCCATATCGACCCGAGCGGCTATATGCAGATCACCGATCGCGCCAAGGACGTCATCAAGTCGGGCGGCGAATGGATTTCGACCATCGAGCTCGAGAATATCGCGGTCGGTCATCCTGACGTGGCGGAGGCGGCGGCCATCGGCATCCAACATTCGAAATGGGGCGAACGGCCGTTGCTTGTCGTCGTCCGCAAGCCGGGCCGGGAGCCGACCAAGATGGATATCCTCGCTTTCATGGACGGCAAGGTGGCGAAGTGGTGGATGCCGGATGATGTCGCCTTCGTCGGCGAAATCCCCCATACCGCTACCGGCAAGATCCAGAAGACCACCTTGCGCCATCAGTTCAGGGACTATCGCCTGCCGACGGATTGACGGAGATGACGTCTTTCGCCTTAAAGCCGCCGCTAAACGGCTCAAAGCGCCCGTTCGGGGTGGAGCAGTGCTGAAAACAATGGAAAATCCCGAGCGACAGACGTCGAAGGCGGCCGGCTGGTCGCGGCGGACAGGTGCTTTTTCGGCGGTCCTGCTGCTGACCGTTCTCGTCGGCCACCGATATGAGCTTGTTGAAACGCCGGCTTTCCTTTGGGTGCTTGGCATTGTCGCGCTGCTTGCCGCCTTTGCGCTTCTATTCGCCGGATTTGCCTTTTCGAGATTCTGGAATTTCGGCGACCGTGGCGGTCGCGATCTCACCGTCGGCACGTTGCTGGCACTGCTGGTGCTTGTTCCTTTTGGCATTGCCGCCTACTGGGCAGCGACTTCTCCGCCGCTCAGGGACATCTCGACGGATTTCGACGATCCGCCGGTGCTCGACGCCAGCACCCGGACCGGTGATATGAACGCGCTTTCGCCACCGACCCCGGGCGAGCAGCGCCTGCAGACCGAGACCTATCCGCTTGTCACCGGACGCAGCTACAATCTGCCTTTCGATCGGGTCCTGGAAGCAGTCGAAACCGTGCTCGATCGTCGGGATTGGCAGCTAACGGCGCCGTTTCCCCGCGCGATCGGGCAAAGCGAGGTGACGATCAACGCCCTGGCTAGGAGCTTCCTCCTCAGCCTTCCCGCCGACGTCGCCATCCGTGTGACCGACGATGGCGTTGCGGTCATCGTCGACATGCGTTCGGCCTCCCGTTACGGCCGCTACGACCTTGGCGACAATGCGGCCCGCATCGTGGAATTCCTCACCGAGCTGGATCAGGAAGTCGCCGGTCAGGTCGGCACGGCCCCGGCCGAGTGATGTCCAGAGCATTACAGCCAAGCGGTATCGCTCGGCGCCACAGAAAATGCGTCTAATACAATCAGGGGTTGCGGTGTCTATTCGACTTGTCTCGCCAGTCGCTTTGCGTCCAAAAGCGGGCCTTTCCCTTCGGTCGAAATGTACGTGCTTCGCTCGACGGGACGGTCGCGGGATTGCGGCTATCGGTTGCGCCACGAAGCAGCCGCGCGAGGTTGTCGCAGTCCCTGGGTCGGTTGATTGAAGTCTGCGGGCAGACTATTCGCCAGGGTCGAATTCACCCTTGAGCAAGATTGTCTCCATCGGCCCAAGCGGATTGATGATCCGGTTCTCCAGGACTTCGACAAGTTTGCGTCCGACACCCGCCATATCCACGGAATGAATTCCGATCTTCGCCGGCAGGAAGCGTGCCAGCCGCGTGCTGTCACGAGTGACAATGTGGACGTCGCTCCCCGGCACAAGACCTCTTCTGCCAAGAGCGTGTAACGCCCCTAGAAGGCCCAGTTCGTTGGCGCATGCCAGGCCTGTCGGCGGATCTGAACAAGCCAGCAAGCGATCGAACCAGGCTGCGCTCGATTCCATCGTGAACATGCCATGACCGATCAGCGATTGGTCGATCGGAATACCGGCCTCGGCCATTGCCCTTCCATAGCCGGAAAGACGCATGGCACTCGCCTGATCCTCCGGAACCAGAAGTTGCAGAGCAATGCGTCGACAGCCCTTATCCATGAGCCGTCGGGTTGCCTCGTAGGCAATCTGTTCATTGTCGACATCGACATAAGGATACGCGGTATCCAGGTCGGTTCTTCCAAACGCGACGAATGGCATGCGTTTATCCAGCAGCAGCTTGACCCGCGGATCACCCGACACCAGGCGCGTGATGATCAGTCCGTCTGTGCTGCGCGCCTGAAGCTGCCGCTGCACACTCTCGACGGGATCGTCGTCGGGAGTGGTGGAATAGATGGACAGACTATACCCGGCTTTTCGCGCCGCCAGCGTCATGCCTTCGATTAAAGGAAGCTTCAACAGATCGGACAGATGGTCTCGTGTCTCCATCGGGAGTACTGCCGTCAGCGTCAGCGTTCGACCGGTTTTGAGCGCACGACCATGATGATTTGGTAGATAGCCGACCCGCTTAGCCGCCTCCTTGACGCGGGCTATGGTCGAGGGCTGCACTTCCGGCCCATCCTTCAGAGCGCGGGACACTGTGGTCACCGAGAGGGAAAGTTCCGCCGCGATCTGCTTTAGATTGGCCATTGTTCGCCCGACTTCATTTTGCGAAAGCGCCGGCTGGTTTGCTGACCGCCATAACGTTACCGGATTCCACATCCCGGTCAATCCAAACGCCCATAGGAAGCAGCTTGACTCCAGCGCATTCAGATGCAATCGTAACGTTACGATTACAAATAAATGGCCATTTCGAGCAACATTTGATAAAAGTTGGGGAGGAGAACCTATGTCCTGGCTACGCATTTCCTTAACAGCATTCGCAATCTCGGCTGCCGTGCCCGTCCATGCGCAAACAGTCACCATCACGACCGCAGGTGGCGATTATGGCAACGCCATGAAAGAGGCCATGTGGGGCCCTGCTGCAAAAGAGCTTGGCTATGATGTCCTCGAGGAGACGCTAAGCGACGGCCTGGCCGCCTTGAAGATGCAGGTCACCTCGGGTGCGGTCACGACCGACGTCATTCACCTGGGCTCACCGGAAGGCGCCCAGGCGGCCGCTCAATCGCTGCTGGAGCCGCTCGACTACAAGATCATCGATCCCAAATCCGTGCCGGACGGCGCAAAGTCCGACTACTGCTATCCGTTCGATTCCTATGGCACCGTCATGTCGTGGAACACCAAAACCTATGGCGAGAACCCGCCGAAGACCTGGGCGGAATTCTGGGACATTGCCAAATTCTCGGGTCGCCGCGCGTTGCGCGCCAATGCGCAAGACTCGATCGAGATCGCGCTTCTCTCCGATGGCGTAGCGCCGGCGGACGTCTATTCCGTGCTCAGCACGCCGGAAGGTCTGGAGCGCGCCATCAAGCGCCTTGAAGCGATCAAGCCAAATGTCGCCGTGTGGTGGACCTCGGGAGCTCAGTCCGCGCAGTTGCTGAAGGACGGCGAAGCGGATCTGGTCGTTACCTGGAACGGACGGGCCCAAACCGTGAAAGCGGACGGGGGTGCTGCTGACTACACGTTCAAGGGTTCGGTTATCGGCACGGACTGCCTTGGGGTGCCGAAGGGAGCCCCGAACAAGGAAGCCGCGATGAAGCTCATCGCAGCGATGACGCAGCCCGCGCGTGTTGCGAAGCTGACCGATTTCATCGCCTATGGCCCGGTCAATCCTGCGGCATATGAAGGTGGCCTGATTCCCGAGGATCGCCTGAAGACGCTTGCGACCGCGCCCGAAAATGCCGGCACTTCGGTGTTTTCGAATTCAGAATGGTGGGTCAAGAACGGCGAGGCTGCCCAAAAAGCCTTCGATGAGATGATGGCCCGCTGAGTCTCAGCTGTAAGGCTGGAGCAGATGATGAAGTCGCTCCCGATCACCATCGACAGCGTCAGCAAGGCTTACGGGACCTACGTCGCACTGGATGATGTTTCGCTCGACATTCAAGCTGGCGAATTCCTCACGCTGCTAGGGCCATCGGGATCGGGCAAGACCACGTTACTCATGGCTCTGGCCGGTTTTGTCCGGCCGGATTCCGGCAAGCTCTTGTTGGGCGATCGGGACATCACCCGCCTGGCGCCCAACAAACGCGACATCGGCATAGTATTCCAGAATTACGCCTTGTTTCCCCACATGAATGTCCTGGCCAATGTCGCGTATCCGCTGGCGCTGCGCAAGACGCCGAGAGCGGAGGCGCGTCAGCGGGCGCTTGCCACCCTGGCCCGCGTGAAGCTGGATGGTCTGGCGGAGCGCAATGTTGCCGCACTATCCGGCGGCCAGCGCCAACGGGTGGCATTGGCGCGGGCGATCGTCTTCGAACCACGCGTGATGCTGATGGACGAGCCGCTGTCGGCGCTCGACAAGAATCTGCGCGAAACCATGCAGTACGAGATTCGGCGTCTGCACGATGATCTGGGAATCACCACAATCTACGTGACCCATGACCAGCGCGAAGCGCTGATTATGTCTGACCGGATTGCGGTGATGAACTCCGGCCGCATCCAGCAGATCGATACGCCGCAGCGGATTTATGATCGTCCATCGACCCGCTTCGTCGCGGAGTTCATGGGCGAGGCTAACATTGTGGCGCCAGGCTCGGTACGCAGGATCGACGGCGCCGAAGCGTCACGCGAAACTCTGATGATTCGCGCCGAAAGCTTCCATCTTGATGCGAAGCTCGTCGGGCGAGACGGAGTGGCTCTCGAAGGAATACTGCGCGCCAAGGCGTTTCGCGGCGAAAACTGGCTTTTGACGCTGGCGCTTGACGGTGGGCAAGAGGTTCTTGTCTGCATTCCGGCAGCGCTGGCCGGCGGCTGCGCCGAGCTTGCCGCCGGTCAGCGGGTGACCGCATATGCACCGGCAGCGAAGGTTCACGCGATACCGGGAGCGACAGCGTGACCGTCACTGTGGATCCTGCGCTCGCCGCAGATGCGCGACGCGAGCGGCGGTTCTTTCTTTCGCTTTCGCTCCCGGCGCTGTTCATCGTTGGACTGGCGGCGATACTGCCCATCCTTTGGATCATCCGGCAGTCTTTCCTGACCACAGGGGGTGAGTATACCGTCGGCAACTACGCGAAAGTGCTTTCGAGCGGACTGACATGGTCGGCGCTCGTCACAACCCTTGAACTGTCGCTCGGCACGCTGGCGATCTGCATTCTTCTGGGCACCCCGCTGGCACTCGCTCTGGCCAGCGCCAGACCAAGGGTGGCCAACGTGCTGATGGCCTTCGTCATGCTGCCATTGTGGACCGCTATCCTGGTGCGCACCTATGGCTGGCTCGTGCTCCTGCGGCGTGATGGCCTGATCAACGCGGCTTTGACTGGTTCGGGCCTGACGGCGGAGCCTTTGCCGCTGGTCTATAACTTCACCGGAACGCTGATCGGCATGGTTCACTACATGCTGCCGCTCTTTCTGCTGCCCGTTTATGCCGCGATGCGCGATATCGACCAAAACCTCATTCGCGCGGCAGCGAGCATGGGAGCCACACTCGGGCAGGTGATGCGCACAGTCATAATGCCACTTTCGGCGGGCGGCATCTTCTCGGGTTCGATCATCGTCCTCATCTATTCCATAGGTTTTTTCATTACGCCGGCGGTGCTTGGCGGCGGCAAGGTAAATCCTCTCTCTACCAGGATCGAGCGTACGCTATCGACCTTTCAGGATTGGGGGTCGGCGAGCGTCCTGGGCATTCTGCTCCTCGTTCTGATGGCGCTGATCGGTGTGATGTTGCTGGCGGCACGCCGCCTGCTGGCCCAGAACACAGTGGATGCCCCCCATGCTTGAAGCCTATCCGCACAACAGGCTCGCCCGCATTGTCCTCTGGGGCTTTGCTGCTCTTGTGATGGCATTTCTGATGTTGCCGACGCTCGTGGTGGTGCCGCTTTCCTTCTCGACGTCGAATCTTCTCGAGTTTCCGCCGCACACCTACTCGTTGCGTTGGTACGAGAACTTCTTCGGCTCGGCGACGTGGATGGCTGCGCTCAGGACGAGCCTGATCCTTGGGACATTGACGGCGCTGATCGCGGTGCCTTTTGCGCTGCTCGCCTGCATCTCAATGAATCGGCTGGGCGGGAAGACCGCTGCGGCCATCCAGAGCGTCCTGCTCACCCCCTCGATCACCCCAGGAATCCTGCTTGCGATCGGCCTGTTTTTTGTGCTGGCGGCACAACGTTTGGTCGGAACGTTGTTCGGTGTGCTGGTCGGACATGTGGTGCTGGCCGTTCCGGTGGCGTGCATTGTGTTGCTGCCCGCCCTGGCTCGCTTCGACTGGAACCAGGTTCAGGCGGCGCGTAGCCTCGGCGCGAACTGGGCTAGAGCTATTGGCGGAATAATCGTTCCGCAACTTCGGATCAGCTTGTTGTCGGCGACATTGATGGCCTTCCTGACGTCGCTCGACGAGTCTGTCATTTCGATCTTCGTCGCAAGTGGTCGCAACAGCACGATGCCGAAGCTCATGTTCGTGTCGCTGCGCGATCAGATCGATCCGACCATTGCAGCGATCTCGACATTGTGGACCGCCATTGTTGTGGTCGTCGTCCTGATCGTGGCCCTTCGCCAGAAATCCTGACCGAGACTGGAAGCATGCCTGCAAATCACCACGCAGCCGACGATCTGACGGATCAATCAACTGATATACCTCAGGTAGGGTTGGCCATCATCACCGGGTCGGCAAACTGGGGGCTTGCCTTCCCGGAAGATGTCGAATTCGATGGCGTGCGCACGTTGCGGCGCGACATGAGTTTTGAAACGCCTTTCGGTCGTACCGACAACTGGAAGTTGCTCGAGTTCGATGCCTCGATCACAGCCGAAGGGAGAGCGAAGCGCGCGTTGTGCATGTATTCGCACGGCAATCCCCGCGACCATATCGACCATTCCTGCCATCGCCGCGCGTTCTGGGTATTGATGCGGGCGGGTGTACGGCAAGTTCTCGCCTGCTCGACCGTTGGCGCCGTCAACAAGGCGATCCAGCCTGGCGACATGGTGGTGCCCGCCGATATCATCGAACTGACGCAGACCCCGTTTTCACTGCTGCCGGACCGCCAGAGCTTCGACTGTTCGGGCAAGCAGATCGTATGTCCAAGATGTGCGGCGGTTCTGGTCGAAACGGCCCGCCGCCATTGGCCAGCCGAATGCCGCGTTCATGGCATCGAACAGCAGTTGGTGGCTGCCCACTGTTATGGGCCGCGGCTGACAACCCCAGCCGAGGCTTTGGCGTATCGCGGCATGGGGGCGGATGTGCTTAACCATTCTATTGCCCCTGAGGCCACCTTGGCGCGCGAGATCGGCGCTTGCTTCGTGCCCTGTGCGTTCGTCACCGCGGGCTTCAACGACTATATGGACCGCAATCGCCGGAAATTGCTGCAGGAGGACGTGCTGCCCAATCTCTCCATGACAGCCTCACGGGTTGCGCTGGAGACCGCCGCGCGACTTCCGGCCAATCCGGAATGCTCTTGCCAGGGTTTAAAGTCGCCTCAACCGGCAGAGCGTTCCAGCCGGTTCTGAGCTTTCAGCAGCGTAGTTCGTGGCGGGATCTTAGCCAGGCAGCCTGAATATGCCGTCGATCGTCGGGTCGCCGTCGAAGGGCTAAGCGAACCAGTCTCCGCAGTTTACTATCCGTGGCTGCGTAAGTACTTCAAAAACCCGGCTATGGCCCGGCGTAAGTAGAGCCAAGGCAGCCACGATAGGTTTGCCTGTCGATATTTTTGCCGCATATGGACTGCCGGCGGGAAGAGGAGTTCGGTCAGAAAACCGGACTTGTTTCGCACGCCGCTCGCGGCCTGGAAGTCCATCCATTTTCGGTACAATCTGGATCCGCTGAGATAGCTCGACGCGGTTTCTGTCGGTCCAGGACGGGAAAGCGCGCCAGACACGGCTTCGGGTACAATGGTATGGAAGCGAGTTCGGGTTCGTTCGATGCCTTCCAGGCAGGTCGCCCGCAACCCCTTGCGTCCTGCAAGTTCAACAAATCCATCACGTTGCGACGGCGACAGCATCGAAAACAGAAGCTGGATATCGTAAAGCCAGATCAGTCGATCGCCGCCGTAATAGGCCACGTCATCGACGTAATACGGAGAGTGCTTGTGGACCGCTCGATGCATGCAGGCGAGCACGAGCGCGTGCACTGGATCAGCTGCGAGGGCATTCGCGCCTAAGGCCGGCAGTGGCCGGGCCTCGGAGCGCAATTCTTCATACGAGAACAGATTTGACAGGAGTGTGGAATTGTTGATCCGCCAATGCAAATCGAGGGCGTGTTCCTGATTGGAGGCGGGGTCTGTCCAGCTGTAGCTCGTCTGACCGCTAATGACATCCGCTCTTATTCCCAGTTCACGAAACCCCAAGGTCTCTAATGCTTTGGCTACCCGATCACGCGTGCCCGATGGCACAAAGAGGTCCGTGTCACCTCTTGTACGCAGGAAAGGCGCTGGATAGACATCGTAGGCTAGGGCCGTGCCTTTGAACAGAACTGGATGGATCTCAATGGCCACTAGCCGCTCCAGTACTTGATTCAGCAGGTACTGGTGGCGCATCTCCCACAATGCTTGAGCAGTGGCCTGCTGACGACAAGCATCCAAAATAACCTTCGGCCAACCCAGGTCAACGCCTTCGCGATCTGCAATATAGTGATGAAGTAACGCCTGTACCCCGTGATAAGCACTTCGCTCGATGAAGCGGGCTACGAAATTATTGTCGGCGTATTCCGGCCAAGGCGGATTTTCGCGACGTAGGGTAGCACAAAGCAGCTCGTCAATGCCCTGCATGACTAGAGCTCCGTTGCAGAGATCCAACAGCGCCCTTGGGGCCCGGCGCTCTGGCAGATTGTTGTCATTCGTTCGGGCCTAGCCATCTGTTCGCTGCTGCGTTCACCGCAAGCTTTGACATCGTCTGATGGGCATTTGGGACAAGGCTGTCAAGTTGGCATCGGCGTAGCGTGCCGCGAGAGCATTGCCGCCCGCGATCGTCATGACGAACCTTAACCACAAGCCAGCTGCCGTCTTTGTACCGATGGCACGGATTTGGCCGCGAATCTTGCCGAGAATGGCATCTTGTGCGGACAGCCCGCGCAGGCGGGTTCGACCTACAAATCTTGCCTATAGGCTCGCTGCTCACGGGGAGAACCAAGACCTCCGTTTGACTTATGATGACGATGCGATCATCTCGACATGTGTTCGGCCTCCCGCTGCCGCCGTTACGACCTTGGCGACAATTCGGCCCGCATCGTGGACTTCCTTGCCGAACTGGATCAGGAGTCGCCGGCCAGGTCGGCACGGCCCCGGCCGAATAGTGCTTACGCGATGGGGGTGAATATGCCGTCGATCGCCGGGTCGCCGTCGGTGCTCACCAGGCCGCGCGCCACCAGGTCCTCGAGATGGGCAAGCACCGACAGGCCGGCCGCACCATGCAGGCGCGGATCGGTATCCCTGTAGATCGCCGCGACCATCTCCTGGATCGTCCGGTCGCCGCTTCTGATCTGCTCCAGGATCGCGCGTTCGCGCATTTGGCGATGCGTCTTCAACTCGCGCATGAAACTGCGCGGCGCGGTCACCGGCCCGCCATGGCCGGGCAGCAGCAGGCGGTCGTCGCGCTCGATCAGCCGATCCAGCGAGGCCATATAGTCGGCCATGGCGCCGTCCGGCGGCGCAACGATGGAGGTCGCCCAAGCCATGACGTGATCGGCCGAGAATAGGACGCCGGTTCCCTCGAGCGCAAAGGCTGCGTGATTGGCGGTATGGCCCGGCGTCAGCACCGTTCTGATCGCCCAACCGTCGCCGTCGACCATCGAATCGTCGGCAAGCGCGATATCCGGATTAAAGGCGGTGTCGGCGCTGGCGTCGAGCGGATTGACCTCGCCTATGCGCAGTGGCCTCGCCGGCCGATGCGGGCCTTCGGCCAATACGATTGCGCCGGTGTGCTGCTTCAGCCGCGCTGCCAGCGGAGAATGGTCGCGATGCGTGTGGCTGACGAAAATGTGGCTGACCGGCCTGTCTCCGATCACCTCGAGCAGTGTCTTGAGATGCGCATCGTCATCCGGCCCGGGATCGATCACCGCCAGCGTCTTGCGCCCGACGATGTAGCTGTTGGTGCCGTAAAAGGTGAACGGGCTGGGATTTTCCGCGGTAATACGGAGCACGTCGGGCGCAACGGTTACGCCCTGGCCGTAGGACGGGTCGAAGTCTGTGTCGAATGTCAGCGCCATAGGGAATGTCGTTCAGCTCTGTTCCAATGCATGTCGCGCAAAAGTGTGCAGCGGTTTTGCGATTACGACATGCATAAAACAACAACCTAAAGCGCGTCGCATGAGGCCGGTCAAACGCGACGCGCTTTTTAGAGACGGCAAAACCGATTGCCGCATAACACGGAAGCCAATATAGGAAAACGCAAGGCCGCGATCTGCGGCAGTCCGCAATGAGGAAGACCATGGCAATTGCAACGACACCGCTTGTTTCTCTCGCTTTGCCCGAAAAGGGCGCGGCCCGCCTGGCGACGCAGCTTCTGCTGGCGATCGTCGGAACGCTGGTGCTGACCTTGTCGGCCAAGACCAGAGTTCTGCTCGGGCCGGTCGACATCTCGATGCAGACGCTGGCCGTCTTTCTGATCGCCGCAGCATTCGGCATGCGCCTCGGCGTCGCCACGCTGCTTCTCTACATGGCGGAGGGCGCCATCGGCTTGCCCGTCTTCCAGGGCACGCCGGAAAAGGGCATCGGCATCGCTTACATGCTCGGCTCGACCGGCGGCTATCTTGCCGGCTTCGTGGTCATGGCGGCGATCGTCGGCTGGGCCGCCGATCGCGGTTGGGATCGCCATCCGATCAAGCTCTTCAACGCGATGCTGGTTGCCGAAATCGTCATGATGGCGATGGGCTTTGCCTGGCTGGCGCTGCTCATCGGCCCGGAAAAGTCATGGCAGTTCGGCGTCGTGCCGTTCATCGTCGGCGACCTGATCAAGGCCGGCCTGGCAGCAAGCCTTGTGCCAGCCGTCTGGTCGCTGCTCAAACGCTCCTGAACTCTGGTCGATAGATCGGGCGTTGCACTGATCGAGTCCATGCAACCACAGATCGTGGAATGGTCCCGTTCAGCGAACGGCCTGCCGCGAGTTCTCGTCAAAGCAGGCCACCGCCAAGCGGTCGGTAACGCTTTGCTAACGATAACCGTCACACTATGTTCAAATCGACCGATTAAGGACCAGAAGAGCCAGCGGTTCGTCGCGAGTCAGCGTAACCAGGCAGCTACATATCGACGCAATTGCTCGATACCGCTGCTGGATAGCTAAACAATAAAACGGCGCGATGACTATTAGGTGCAGCTAAAGTAGTGGACAATTAGCAGGATTCGACCAACCGCATCGATTCTCGCGACATGGTTGCTTGCTGGTGTCTTCACGCTGTCGTAACCCATGCCGTCAACCATGCCGAGAACCGCCGAGAGGGGACGTGTGACCAGCCCGGAAAAATCAACTGTTAAGGCGACTGTAGCGTTGCAGCGGCCCGCAACCGGCACCGCAGCACGCTGGTATGCCGCCAGCGTATTTCCGGGAAAAGAAGACGTCGCCGAACGGCATCTCCGGATACAGGGGTTTCACCCGTTTACGCCTCGCTGCGAGAAGACCATTCGTCATGCCCGGCGCATCGAGACGCGACCGGCGGCCTATTTTCCAGGTTACATGTTCATCGCCCTCGATGTCGCGCTGCAGCGGTGGCGCTCGGTCAATGGAACGTTTGGTGTGCGCTCCCTCATCATGCAGGGCGAACGGCCATTGCCGGTCCCGTCGGGGCTGGTGGAGCGGTTCATAGCCCTGACTGACAGGGATGGCCTGCTTGATTTCAGCGGAGGCCTCGCTGCGGGCGCTTCGGTTCGGATTCTTTCAGGTCCTTTCGCGGAGATGATCGGCCGCCTTGACCGGCTCGATCCCGCCGGAAGGGCCCGGGTCCTGGTTGCCATCATGAATGGCGAGATCCCTGTCGACATGGATTCAAGGGAGCTCGTCGCGATCGCATAATTGACGCTCGGTTATGCGATGCAAGTGCTGCAATGTCGGCTCTCGGGTTTCACCCGGGAGTGCGGTAGCCGTTGTTGAAACCGAAGCATACCGGTAGAACGAAAGCGAATCTTGCCGCAGCAGCTGCAGTGTTCGCTATGCTTCGTAAGGTTGCCTTGCGCGCGAATGACGCAGAGCCTGACAATTTCTGTATTTTTGCATGGAATGCCAATGTTCTTAGCCTGTTTTCGGTAATTTATCAGAGGGCACTTAGGATTGAATGCTCCCATCATAAAGCCGCGAAATCAACGGCACCTGTTGCACCGCATCAGGTTTCAACTTCTTGGCGGACTGGCTTTTGCAATTCTGACTCCTGCGCTGGTCAGGATGGTAATTGATCCAAATATATTTTCCTATTCCAACATTCAGATCACAATTTTCGCCGGCGTCGTAGCACATACTTTGGGATATTTTTTCTTTCGTCGGATAGGCAATTTGCCAGGCGTCGCGGCTGCCGGTTATATTATGCCCACATTTGCCCTGTGCTACGGATTCGTCTACTTGGCAATTTTCTTGTTTCGTATCGACTACAGCGCGTTCCAGGCGGCCGGCAGCTTGACACTGTCAATTCTCTGGTATTTCGGCCTGAGCATCTTGAGCCGGCGCCTGGATCCCTACAGCCTCGCCGTGATTCCAGGCGGGGCTGTCAGTCGCCTTGAAAAGATTAGCGGCGTGAATTGGCATTGGCTTGCCTCGCCTACTATCATCATTGACCGGGTAAATGGCGTCGTTGCCGATCTTCGTTCCGATCTTTCGGATGAATGGGAGCGGTACATTGCCGATCGCGCGCTCTCGGGAACACCCGTCTATCATGTCAAACAGATCAGTGAGTCGCTCACGGGTCGAGTAGAAATAGAGCATCTTTCCGAAAATACGTTGGGATCTCTGAATCCAAACCAGGCTTATTTAAAGATCAAACAGGCGGCTGACTGGATTGCGGCACTAGTTATTCTGGTGGGTTTTTCACCATTGCTCTTGTTCGTAGCGGCAGCGATAAAATTTGACTCGGCTGGTCCGGCCTTATTCAAGCAAAAAAGAATGGGGTACAGAGGAAAGATCTACGAGGTTTACAAATTTCGGACGATGAAACTCGGCGCCGCGGTTGTCGATGAAAAGGAAGAGGCCATCACAAAGGCCGGCGATGCGCGCATTACACGCCTTGGGCAGTTCCTGAGAAAATCCAGGATCGATGAATTGCCGCAAGCCTTCAACATCCTGCGCGGCGAAATGAGCTGGATCGGACCGCGCCCGGAAGCACTCGTACTCTCTAAGTGGTATGAGGCCGAGCTGCCATTCTATCGATACCGGCACATCGTTCGGCCTGGCATTACGGGGTGGGCGCAAGTCAATCAGGGCCACGTTGCGGCCGTGGACGATGTTCTGGAAAAACTTCACTACGACTTCTACTACATCAAGAATTTCTCCCCTTGGCTCGACGTGCTGATTGTGTTTCGTACCATCCGAACCATGCTGACAGGTTTTGGCGCGCGTTGACAACGCGGCAAAGATCGGTAGCCGGTGTAGCCTAGCCGCCGCGCTCGAATCACAACGTTGGGATAGCCACCAGCTTTTTGAAATGGGAATTGTAATGTCTAATGTCTAAAGCCACGCTGATTAGCGTTGAGAAATATCGTCGTATCGACCTCGGAGAAGCACTATGACTAGGAAGACCGCCCTCATTACCGGCATCACCGGCCAGGATGGCGCCTATCTGGCGGAACTTCTCTTGGCAAAGGGCTATGATGTCCATGGCATCAAGCGGCGTTCCTCGTCGTTCAACACCGGTCGCATCGATAATCTCTACCAGGATCCGCATGAGAAGGACGTAAGGCTGTCGCTGCATTACGGCGACATGACCGACGCCACCAACCTGATCCGTATCGTCCAGGAGGTGCAGCCGGACGAGATCTACAATCTCGCCGCACAATCGCATGTCCAGGTTAGCTTCGAGACCGCGGAATACACCGCGAACGCCGACGCGATCGGCACATTGCGTCTCCTCGAAGCCATCCGGCTGCTTGGCCTGACGAAAAAGACGCGTTTTTATCAGGCGTCGACTTCCGAGCTCTACGGCAAGGTGCAGGAGATCCCGCAACGGGAGACGACGCCTTTCTATCCTCGGTCGCCATATGCGGCGGCAAAGATTTACGCCTACTGGATCACCGTGAATTACCGCGAAGCTTACGATATCCATGCGTCCAACGGCATCCTGTTCAATCACGAAAGCCCAATGCGCGGCGAGACGTTCGTCACCCGCAAGATCACGCGCGCGGCGGCTGCAATCAGGCTCGGCCTTCAGGGCAAGCTCTACCTCGGCAATCTGTCGGCTGAACGGGATTGGGGCCATGCCCGCGATTACGTCGAAGGCATGTGGAGAATCCTTCAGCATGAAGTGCCGGACGACTACGTCCTTGCAACCGGCGTAAAGAATTCGGTCCGCCGCTTTGTCGAGCTTGCATTCAGCGAGGTCGGGATCGAGATCGAGTGGGTTGGTTCCGGTATTGACGAAAAAGGCGTCGATGCAAAATCAGGCGCTGTCCTGATCGAGGTGGATCCGCGCTATTTCAGGCCGACCGAAGTTGAGCTGCTGATCGGCGATCCTTCGAAAGCGGAGCGCGTTCTCGGGTGGAAGGCAACAACCTCGCTCGATGCGATGGTCCAGGAAATGGTTCAGTCCGACCTTGAAACGGTAAGACGGGAATCCGAACACCGGCGCCTGGATGAGGATCGCATTCGCGTTGCGGCACAGTAAGCGCCGTTGGGCCGGTCGACGTGAAAATCTCGGTCTTGACCGTCTGTTGGAACTCCGCGGCGACGATCCGGCATACGATCGATAGCTTCCTGGCCCAGGACCATCAGGACAAGGAACTGGTGATCGTCGACGGCAATTCGTCCGACGAGACGTTGTCAATTGTCCGGTCTTACCCACCGGACCGGATCCGGCTGATCAGCGAGCCCGACAGCGGAATGTATGATGCACTCAACAAGGGGCTGCGTCTCTATACCGGAGACGCGCTAGGCGTGCTGAATTCGGACGATTGCTTTCACGATCGCTCAGTGCTGGGACGGATATCGGCAGGGCTCGAGACAGCCGACATCGTGCATGGTGACCTGGATTTTGTCGAAGACCATCTGGGCAAGCGGGTCGTACGCCGTTGGCGTGCTGCGGCCCGACCCGCCAAGGGCTTTCGGACCGGATGGATGCCGGCCCATCCAACGTTCTACGTCAAGCGGAAGGTTGCCGACGCCGTCGGTGCATTCGATCTCAGCCTCAAAGTGGCATCGGATTATGATTGGATGTTGAGAGCTGTTGAACTCCACGGATTCGAGACCGCTGCAACCAGCCACGTGTTGGTGGACATGATGGTTGGCGGGGCCAGCACAAGGAGCTTGCGTTCGCACATCGGGCACAACCTCGAAGCGCTACGGTCTCGACGCCGTTGGCTTGGGTCCGGCCTCATAGATTACGCATTAGTCGCGAAACCTGCCCGGAAGATCGGCCAATTTTTGACGAAACAACGCGGCCAGCCAAAGGCCCAAGCCAGAACAAGCCCTCGTATTTGAGGCCAGGCAACTCGCCGCGGGTGGGAAACGCAGGCTGGTGCACCATGTGCGGAGCGCTTCTGTCGCGCAGAGTTTGATATTCTTCAGCGATTGGTCGGCCGAAAATGTTGGGCTTCCCAAAACCGAGTTGCCGACATTCCGAACCCATTTTACTGCCGAAAAGGTTAACTTCGACATGGTGTTTTTGACGTGCAAATAGCACAATTGTTTCGAAGGGGCGCGGACAGCCGCATCGTCTCAGGCCTTCTCTGGATTACAGGTGGACAGGCACTTGTTGCACTTACGGGATTGGCCGGCCTTCGCATCTTGACGGAACTCGCACCGCCATCTGTATTTGGTGAGGCCAATTTGTTAATGAGCCTTATGACTCTCGGAATGCAAATCATAATGGCTCCCATTACGAATACCCAGCTTCGATTTCACTCGCGATATGATCTAGAAGGTAGATCGGAATGGTTCACGGCCCAGATTCTAACAAGATCTCTGATCGCCGGCATCCTTGTTTCGGCGGTTGCAGCATTGACCATAGTTTTATGGAAATATATCAATAACTTGCCTCAAAGA
This sequence comes from Mesorhizobium sp. WSM4840, assembly GCF_055811755.1. Classification (NCBI taxonomy): domain Bacteria; kingdom Pseudomonadati; phylum Pseudomonadota; class Alphaproteobacteria; order Hyphomicrobiales; family Phyllobacteriaceae; genus Mesorhizobium; species Mesorhizobium sp. WSM4840. The sequence continues at coordinate 354,441 of NZ_JBVVQD010000003.1, read as the reverse complement.
TATCTTTTGCTGATGGCGGTTACTGCCTGGGCGCCGATCTATGTTGTTCGAAATGTTCTCTTGAATCGAGCTTCATCTGAAAGAAAGCAGAGCCTGCAGGCTACTTGGCTCTGCACTGAGGCGATGATGATGTTAATATTTACTGCGTTACTTTTGTCGCACACGAAAGCCGTCGAATACTATTTGATTGGGCAGATTTTAGGCGTGGCTTTGTCGATATTGGTAGTAGCCTCTATATATCCTGCGGTTAGAAAGCTGAGGCTTGCCGGGGCATCGAAATCAGAGCGCTTGCAGATGAGCTCTGAAATCATGAGCTATGGACTACCTTTTGCACCGATTGCCGTTATGGCCTGGTTTAGCAGTCTGTCAGATCGATATATGTTGGGAGCAATCGCTGGTACCGCCGCCGTTGGCCAGTACGCTGCTGCTTTTGCCATATCAAGTCGACTGTCTCTCCTCGTTGGCGCGATTTTCGCGGCAGTCTTCAGGCCAGCACTTTTTGAAGCTGAGAACATGGGAGACAGCGCCAGGGCCAATCGGCTGTTTCAGTATTGGATGGCAGCGGTTGCGTTCAGTTTTCTGGCAATCGGGATAGTCGCTATATTTGTCGCCAGGCCTCTTTCGGACTCATTGTTGGCCGCGGAGTATCGACCGCATGCCGTCTCTGTAATACTTTGGACCATACTCGGATACGCGGCCTACTCTGTAACACAAGTTATGGAGAATCGAATTTTTTCTTTTGGAATTTCCAAAAAAATTGTTTTTCCAACTTTTCTCGGCGGTTTAGCGAACGTTGTCTTTTGCCTCTATGCGATCCCCATAGAAGGAGTTGAAGGGGCTGCGAAGGCAAGTGCCGCTAGCTTTTTCGTACAACTTCTCTCGACGTATCTTATTCTCAGAGAAGTGAAGTTGAAGAGGCGCATCTAAAAACTCGATCACGTTGGGATCGGCGGCAACGAAGATGACGGATGTCTCTATTGGCATCATGCGCACAGCACGCACCACTGTTAGTTGACCCGCTTGGGTTCATTCGTTAGATCGAACTAGCCTTAGTGAAGAGGAAGTGCGAGTGCTTGGTCAGATTCGGAATAAAAAAATCATTGTGCGGATGCTTGGAGGATTAGGCAATCAATTATTCTGTTATGCAGCCGCCCGGAGATTAGCGCTCGTCAATGATGCTGAGCTCGTTATCGATGATGAGACAGGCTTTTCGCGGGATTTCGTGTATCGGCGCAGATACGCTCTTGATGTTTTTTCTTTCAGAGCGCGCAAGGCTACCAACGCCGAGAAACTAAAACCGTTCGATCGGGTGCGCCGTCAGTTGTTGAGATACGGGTCCAGCAAAAGAGAGTTTGCTCGCAGACCATATCTCGTTGAAGAACTGAATGATTTTGATCGGCGGCTTCTTGACAGGCAAGTTCTTGGCACCTTGTATATGGAAGGCTATTGGCAAAGCGAGTTATACTTCAAAGATGTAGCGGAGAAAATTCGAGAAGACCTCGTTATCAAGCCGCCATCAGATCAGTTAAACGTCGGAATGAGCGAATCGATCCAAAAGTCGAGTTCCGTCGGCGTACATTTACGTTGGTTCGACAAAGACGGTAGCGTAGGCGAAAATAACGTCGCCAATGACTACTATAGAAACGCAATTTCAGCCGTTCAGTCCATCATACCAGATCCGCACTTCTTTGTATTCTCTGACGATCCCGTGGCGGCCACAAGGCGATTAGATATACTGCCACAGGATACGACGTTTATAGGCCACAATACCACCGACGGTATGGCTTTTGCCGACTTATGGCTTATGAGCCAGTGCAAGCACAACATTATCGCTAACAGTACTTTCAGTTGGTGGGCGGCGTGGCTGGGAGAAAGATCGGACAAGATTATTATCGCTCCCAATCCGGCGAAAATGGCTCGAGCATCTGCCTGGGCCACAGAAGGACTTCTACCCAACCGATGGCTTCAGATTTGAAGCCTCGCAGTCGTTCATGGGAAGGTGGTGGTGATGCGGCTCCTAGCAATTGGTCCTATGAAATTTGGGTCCACGACTGTGGACCGCATTCAGGCTCTTTCCGAAATGGGGTTCGAGATAGTTCCATTTGACGTAGGACCCTATCGAGAGTTTGGAGTAAAGTTGGAAAGGTCAATAGCGTGGAGATTTAATACTGGGCGCGCAGTAAGGAAGTTTAATGAAGATCTAATAGAATTCTCCAGAAAAACGATCTATGATCTTGTGTGGGTGGATAAAGGAGTATGGCTCCACCTTGAGACACTCGATCATATAAAAAAGAGAGCACAGCTCAAGGTAGCCATACATTACACACCGGACGCGCAGTTTGTATCGAATAGATCAAGGCACTTTATTGATTGTATTCCGACGTATGACTTGATGGTGACCACGAAGCCGTTTGAGAGTGAGTTGTATAAGCTCGCGGGGGCAAGAAATGTTCTTCTAGTGCTTCAGGGTTATGGCAGTAGGTTTGGGATTGTGGAGCGTTTTGAGGGAGCTCAAAAATTGGCATCAGATTTGTGCTTCGTTGGTCACTGCCAACGGCACTACGCGAAGAGGTTGAAAGTCGTTGCTGCGCTTGGATTTGATTTGAAGGTATGGGGCGCTAGGTGGACGCGTTACCAAAGACTGCACCCTTGGGCGCGAAAGGTCGTACAGTCGGATGGCCTCTGGGGGGACGAATACGCTCAGGCTTTAGCATCGGCCAAGATTGGTATAGGCCTTCTTAGTAAGTATATTCCTGAGACAACTACGACGCGCACATTTGAGATACCGGCGGCGGGAACGTTTATGCTTGCAGAGCGGACCGAAGATCATTTGTCCCTTTTTGAGGAAGGTAAGGAGGCGGAGTTTTTCAGCTCGGATGCGGAACTGCGGGACAAAATCGGGCACTACCTCCGAAACGATGCGGAAAGGGCAAAGGTCGCTTCTGCCGGACGACGCCGCTCGCTAATAAGTGGCTACAGTGGACATGATCAGATGGCGAAAATAGTTAGTGAACTGAGGAGGCTTGGGTTGACCAGGGGGGCGAATGCCGCCCCGGTGCTGTGATCCACTTGGAAACAGGGAGTACTTTCGATGAGGTCATGGCAATGGGCGATCTAATTTCGCAGCGGCATCCCGCCCTTAAGGTCGCGAGAATCTTGCGAGGGCTTCGGTTCCTGAGGGGAGTTCCAGGCTGGAGGTACTTTGTGGCAATGCTAAGTCCACCAACCTTAGAGGGCGAGTTCTGTGTAATTAACGACGGTGTAGGCTTTTGTGGTTTTCTAGAATCTCATATCGATCGAGAGATGTATCTGTTTGGTGGGTATGAAAGTGAACATATCGCAGTATTTTTGAGTAAGATGGAGAGGCAAAATAGGCGTACTGTTATTGATGTGGGTGCCAACGTCGGGACGCATAGCATAGCGTTCTCGAGACATTTTGAACAAGTCCACGCGTTTGAACCGAATTCTGGGCTGTGGGGACGATTTGAAAAGAATATTAAAGTAAACAGCTTCTCGAACACGTTTCTTCACAAGGTTGGGTTGGGGTCAGTCGATGGGAATCTACCATTCTACAATGTCGGCGGCAACAACCTAGGACTAGGGACATTTTCCGACAGAGATCAATATGACGAGCCAATCGCAAGAGCTGGTACGGCCGAAATTGTTGAGGGCGATTCCTACCTTCAATCGAGGGGCATCGAAAGGGTCGATGCCGTTAAGATTGACGTTCAGGGATTTGAACCGCTTGTGCTACGCGGCCTGCGTAAGACGCTCTCAAGGTGGCGCCCAATCGTCTGGCTGGAAATCGGCCAGGCCACTACGAGTGAAGTTCCTTCACGTGGCGACTTGGAGGCATTGTTTCCATTTGGGATTACAACTCTCCTAATGGTCGATGAACGTCGTTTCATGCGTCGTAAAGTTCGGCTGCGGCAGGTTGACGCCGAGCACCTAAGCCCTGGCAATTATCTAGTAATACCCAAGAATTGACAACTACTGGAGCAAACCCGGGACCGGTCGTGGCAGGAGAACGTAAGATGGTTGTCCGTACCGAGCGTTGGCACCAGACAGGTCAGTTTCCTGGCCGTCAGAAGAAGTCGTCCAGCGGCGTGATGAAATCCGGCGAGTTGGCGCTTCTCTCGCTCTTTGCGCTCTCCGCCTTCATGTCATACGTAGGCCTTGACGGCCCGTGGTTGGTCTATTTCAATATCCTGAATTCGGCAGTATATGGGGGAGTTCTTCTCTGGTACGCTTTTGCTATGACCAAGAGAAATAGGCTGTCGATCTGGACGGCGGCATTTTGGTTCAGAGTGTCAGCGGGAGTATATTATGGACTTGGTTGCGTATACCCCTATATTGCTGGAGAGGATACACTGCGGGTTATTATGAGGGTAAATGTATTTGACGACCACGATCTATCCAAATTAATTTTGATAAATTATGTGTCGACAATTGCCATAATCTTAGGGATTAGCTTTGTTTTTAAGGACCGTCCTCCTCGGTCCCATGGGAGTGAAAGGGCCGGGTTTAATGTTTACTCGGAGCGCTCTGCTTTTTGGTTCGGTGTGGGATTTCTCACAATTGGCGCCTGTGCTAGATACGCTATATATATACCGGGGCAGTTTGGGTATTTTGATACAGTTGTTACTGGATTTGCGGTTACCGTGAGTAAGTCCATGTACCCTGGAATCTATTTGCTAGTAAGAGCTGGATTGCGAAGAAAGGGTTTGCCGTTAGTATTTATCCTGTCGTTTGTGTGTCTTGAGTTAATGGTATCTGTTGCAACATTTTCTAAGACGGAAGTGTTCCTATTGTTTATATTTGTCTTTATGGCAGTCATTAATCAGGGGGCAGGAGTTAGGGCGCACATCGCGCTAATTTCGGTGGCCATACTTGCATTCTCTATACTTCAGCCGTTCGTCCTTTATGGTCGCGCGGAGGTCGAGGAAAGATTCCAAGGCAAAGCAAATCTGTCGGACCGACTTGATATAACGCGTGACTATTGGTCCGGAAGCGCTTCAGCAGTCTCAGGTGGCCAAGTGCGGGATAGTATGTTGAGACTGAGTTATGTTAACGTGTCGTCGCTGGTAGTCGGTTGGAAAGACCAGGGTCGGTCTGGGGATACCTTAAAATATGCGCTCGCGATATTTATCCCGCGTATGCTTTGGCCGGATAAACCGATCATCAGCTCAATTGGAACTGAACTTTATAATCGTGCCCGGGGGCACGACGGATCGTCAATTTCCGCGGGGCTATTCGCCGAGGCTTATTGGAACTTCGGATGGTGGGGAATACCGATCCTGTTGGTGCCAGCAGGTTTTATAATGGGGTGGTTCTCTAAATTCTCCATGTCGGCCATGGCTTCGGGAAACTGGTTGTACATGCCGGTGGTTCTGCTCGGCGTTCAAATGGGGCTACGGACAGATGGTGGATTGGTGGGGGACGTGCTCGGTGCTGGATGGATGGCGTTTATAATCGCGGTTTCCCTTAGAGTCGGTGCATTATTCCTGCGCAAATTTACGGGCCTTCGCCTGGATATCGCTGACGAGCCAGTTCCGGCAGTTGGTCGTAGACGAGGCTATTCTGCGTCGTGAGTTGTGAATTCCCTGATGCCTCAATGCCTGTGCCACTGGACGGCGAATCCATATACCCGGTTGCGAGCCTACGATAGCTGGTTAGAACCAGCGGCTGCTTTTCAGACAATCTGTCTCTCTTTCAGCGCGTCAACCGACGTGAAGTTATGAATGGTGCTATGCAAATTTCGTTGTTTTTTAGGCGCCCTAGGCCGGGCAATTTCAGCATTGAACGTGTATATCAAGACATAGCAGAAAATCTTCCGCAGCAAATGCGGGTAAAGAGGTTTGAGAACCGATACTTCTCCAATGGGTTCATACCGCGCTTTCTTGATGCTTGGTCTGCTCGTCGTCACCAAAGCGATGTAAATCACGTAACGGGCGACGTTCACTTTTTGACGTTCTTCCTTGATCCGAAACGCACGGTCTTGACAATTCATGATTGCAGAAACCTTGAGAACAAGGCTGGCCTAAGATGGTTCTTCCTCTGGCTGCTGTGGTACCGCATCCCGATATGGAGAAGTCGCTTTGTAGTATCGATCTCGAATGAGGCGCAGAGAGTTCTCCTCCGTAACGTCTCGTGTCCGGACAGAAAACTGAGGATAATTAACAATCCGGTATCCGAGGAGTTCTACTTCGTAAACAAAGAGTTCAATCAGAAGTTGCCCCGGATTCTCGTTGTGGGGACCGGGGAAAATAAGAACATCGCCCGCTATGCAGATGCTTTGAGAGGGATAGATTGTGAACTATCCCTCATTGGCGGTCTGTCAGAATCACAGAACGAATCGCTGGCCAAGAATGGCATAAGGTACTTTTCCCGGGCAAATTTATTACGAGAAGAATTGGCCTCTGAGTACAGAGCGGCTGACCTGTTGCTGTTTGCTTCCACATACGAAGGCTTTGGAATGCCTATAATTGAAGCTCAAGCTGTCGGGTTGCCTGTGATTACCAGTAGTATTTCCGCAATGCCAGAGATTGCTGGGAGGGGAGCGTGCTTGGTGAACCCTTTTGACGTTGAAAGTATACGTAGTGGAGTAATTAAAGTAATGTTTGATCACGTGTATCGTAGCCAGATAGTTGTCGCTGGCTTAGAAAATGTCCAACGTTTCCGTTTGCGCACCATCGCTGGATTATATGCGTCGCTGTACAACGAAGTGTATTCGGAACGTTAGAAGAGCCCCAACGCAACTCGCTCACAATTATGACGAAAATGAACATACTCCATGTTTGCCCCACGTTCTTTCCCGCGACGCATTGGGGTGGGCCTATATATTCCACTCAGGCCCTTTGTCATCATGTCTCCGGGCTTTCAAACGTAAGACTTAGAGTGCTAACCACCGATGCGGCTGGACCGCGGATTCGAGATCGTTTGAAGTTGATGGCGAATCCAACAGAATATTCCAATGGGTACGAGGTGTATTATTGTAGGAGGATTTATAAAGTTTCGGTTTCTATCGAGCTTCTTATTAAACTAAGCCGAATGATTAAGTGGTCGACGGTGGTTCACCTTACAGGAGTTTATTCATTCACGACAATGCCCACGCTAATACTATGTCGTTTGTACGGGAAGCCAGTGCTATGGTCAGGAAGAGGCGCGCTGAAAGCAGCGCACGATTGGCAGGGTTTTGGAAAAAGCAGAGCAAAGAGACTTTGGGAAGCCGTATGTAATATGCTGCGACCTGTCAACACGATGGCACATGTCACATCAGAGGCGGAAAACAATGCTACACTTGCGCGAATGCCTGGCTTAGCAACTGTTGTGATACCAAACGGCATCGACATGCCAGCCATAAAGCCCTCCAGGGGTTGGAAGCCTGAGGGAGTTCTCCGCGCTTCCTTTGTTGGGCGAATTGACCGGATCAAAGCCATTGAAAATCTCATCAAAGCCGTCAGCGTTTGCACTCCAAGGGTTGAGTTGAAGATTTATGGCACGGGGGATGCGCACTACGTTCGGGGCTTAAGAAGGCTGGCAGAGGAGCTTAAGGTCACGGATTCCGTGTCCTTTTGCGGGCATGTGAACGACGAAGATAAAGAAGCGGCTTTTCGCACGACTGATGTGTGTATCGTGCCGTCCCATTCCGAAAACTTTTCAATGGTGGTCGTTGAGGCCCTTTCACGCGGCGTTCCCGTCATAGTTAGTAAGGGAGCGCCGTGGGCGTCCGTTGAAGTTGAGAGATGCGGACTTTGGGTTGACAACTCTCCCGATTCGTTAGCCGGAGCAATAAACCGCATGGATGCAGTCGACTTGCAGGAAATGGGTGAAAGAGGACGGGCTTGGATGGAGCGGTCCTTCGACTGGGAAACCATTTCGCGCTCGTTCTATCGGTGCTATCGTGAACTAGCAAAATCAGGCAGTCGCAACGATCAAGATATGGACAATTGAGAATGAAAGCAACAATCTATGATTTTCTTAGAATGAGGACAAGTCCGGCTGTCCGGCGTCGCTTGAAGAGGCAAAGATGGTTTAATAGCGTTCTGGAAAAAGTATTTGGGAATACAGCGTACTCGAGATCTTATTACCAGTCTGTGGAAGATCTTGAGCTTGCAAGTGTGCCTGTAATAGCCGCTTGGGTTAGGAGTGAGCTTGCCCCGCAGAACGTCCTAGATGTGGGATGCGGACCTGGCCATTTCATTGACGCTCTCGTTAAGGAGGGCATCAATGTGCTTGGCGTAGACATTTCAGCGGCGGCTATGGAGGCCGTCCGGCGCAAGAACTTGCCGTTCATGCAGCACGACCTTACGAATGAATCCCCGCTTCCTTTAATTGATGGCAGGAAGTGGGATTTAGTTACTTCATTCGAGGTTGCAGAACACCTAAGGCCGGAGTTTGCTGACAATTACCTAGACAAGCTTTGCGCCGTAGCAGATCGAGTCATGCTTACCGCTGCTGAACCAGACGCAAATGGTGGTCCCGGGTTGTATCACTATAATGAGCAAAAAAATGACTATTGGATCCAGAAAATGGCTCAGCGAGGATTTGAATATTCGGCGGCCAGCGTTCTGGCCCGTGTTGAGTTCGAAAAAAATAGCGTAATTTCCTACTTGGCCAAGCCGATGGTCTTCGACCGAAAACGGACTTGATCATTCTCAGATGGAAAAGCTAAAATTGAGGTCAAGTTCGTCGTCACAGCCTGTATCGTTTCTCGCAAAAGTGCGGGAATGGTTTGGAATGTTCCAGCTGCTTCGAGCAAGTGCCAAGTCGCTTCGGCCTGAAAAGTTCTCACCATTGATCGATGAAGTGGCTGGATGGGTTGAGACATGGCGACGGCATCAAATTTCAAATGAAAAAAAAGAAGTTAACGTTTTAGAAATTGGATTTGGGGCGAAGCCAAGAAGGGCTCTAGCGCTCCAGGCCTTGGGCCACAAGGTCACAGCAGTTGACCTTGATTGGCCCGTTAGGACTTATAGAGACCTTCCAAACGTTCTAAGGACAAATGGTGTCGAACGATTTGTCAAAAGCTTATTCCGTCATGTGTGTTTTGATAGAGATGAAAACGAAGTATTTTTGAAGCGCCTAAGGCAAATAGATCCAAGTTATCAAGTTGATTATGGTGCTTTGTATGTGGGAGACGCCTCCTCAGAAGAGTTTTGGCAAGATCGCCCTGGGCCATATGATTTGATAGTCTCTATCGACGTTTTTGAGCATATACCTTTGGAGGATCTCGACAAGCTGACGTGGTATATGAAGCAAAACCTTGCACCAACCGGAATCGCAATTATAACGCCTAACGTCTTTACCGGCATCTGTGGGGGGCACGATCTAGAGTGGAGGCCGGACAAAGCAAGTTTGGAGTTTAGCTGGAAATATGCGCCTTGGGGCCATCTGCGTGGACTGGGAGCCGAGGTGAATACCTACTTAAACAAAGCGAGGAGAAAGGACTACGTTAGTATTTTTTCGAGATATTTCGAAGTTGTCGAGGATACAGCCGTGCGTGGGAGGCTTGGTGAGCGATGGTTATCAGACGACCTTCGGCTCGAGCTAGAACAATACGGCGACTACGAACTTTTTTCGAATAACGTTAAGTTTGTTCTGGTTCATCGCTAAGATGATTAAGCAAGAATTAACTGTCGTTATTTTAACTTACAATGAGGAGAAGCACATTGCGAGGTGCTTAGAGAGCGTTTCTGCAATAGCATCAAAAGTAGTGGTCGTTGATAGCGGATCGACTGATTCGACCAAGGCGATAGCACTTAAGCTAGGTGCAACCGTATATACAAATGAATGGAGAAATTATTCGGATCAGTTTAATTGGGCGCTAGACAACACCGGTCCACACACCCAATGGATACTCCGACTCGACGCTGACGAGATCGTCTCGAAGGAGCTCGCTAAGAGCTTAGAAGCAGTGCTTAATGGCGAGGTCGCGGAGCTTGGATTTACAATTACCAGGAGAATATATTTTCTTGGAAAATGGATACGTTGGGGCGGAATTTATCCGGCGCGAATGCTCCGACTGTGGAGGTCTGGCTTCGGCCGATGCGAGAGTCGCTGGATGGATGAGCACATCCTCGTTGATGGTTTGGTCGGGCACATTGCCGGTGATCTCTATGATAAGAATTTGAACAACATAGGGTGGTGGACAGCCAAGCACAACTCGTATGCCAGTCGTGAGGCCTTGGATCTCCTTCTGTCCGAGCACGGCTCGGATCATGAATTAGACCGTGGTTTTAATAAGCAGGCGAAGGCAAAAAGGTGGTTGAAGGTCGGAGTATATTCTCGACTACCCCTAGGTTGGAGATCAATGGCCTATTTCCTTTTCAGATACTTCGTGCTGTTAGGATTTCTGGACGGACCGAGAGGATTTGCTTTTCACTTTCTGCAAGGCTTTTGGTACAGGTTCTTAGTTGACATGAAAATTGGCGAGGTCCGACTTAGGATGGCCCGTGATAGGATTTCTTTCGAAGAGGCAGTCGCAATCTCGCTGGATATTAAGTTGTGATAGGGATCTGCAAATGGCTAGCCTATGGTCAAGTGAAGGTGCCGGAAAACAGAAATTGGTTGGGGGACATATAGTGTGAGAAGGGTTCTGAAGGCGATTGTTCCCGATGAAATTGTGCAAGTGCGGAGAACGTTATTAGAAGCAGTTCGGTGGCGTCGCCGTTCTTTCGCGCCTCCAAGCCCTCACTATATTAAACGAACACTTCTTGGGAGGTATTCAAAGCCTGATGTCACTTGGATCGAGACCGGAACCTATTTGGGAGACACCAGCGCTTTTCTTGCGCGCGTTTCGAGCCGGGTTTTCACAATTGAACCTGACGGCGAACTTTACCGCCGGGCGGTCAAGCGTTTTGCTGCCAACAAAAAGATCTCTGTCATCGGAGAGCCCTCAGAAGAGGCCCTGCCTAGGTTGTTGCCGCAAATTCAGGGCGAAGTGTGTTTTTGGTTGGACGGGCACTATTCGGGGCTGAAGACATTTGAAGGCAGTGTTCACACACCAATAAAGGCAGAGTTGGCTGCAATTGAGCTTCATATTGACAGGTTTAAGAAGGTCACGATTTTGATCGATGATGTCCGGCTATTTGCAGATCAATCTGAGGACTATCCACCCTTGGATTACATAGTGGACTGGGCGCGGCGGCTTGGTTTGGCTTGGTCGATCGAACATGACATTTTTCTGGCAAAAAGTGATTGACGGTCGACGGGACAAGAGGTGTGAGAATGAACGACGGTAGTCGGTTGCCAGTTAATGTATTCGGCGCAGTTGGAAGAAAGCGAAGCAACTCATGGATGAACGGCTTATGGAACTTGTCGCGCCGACCTTGTTAGACCTAATAGAATCAAGAAAGGCAACTGTCGGAATCATTGGACTTGGATATGTCGGCTTACCCCTTGCTGTGGCGTGCGGATGGGCGGCTTTTCCGACCATCGGCTTCGACATAGATGAACTTAAAGTTGCCAAGCTGAATTCTGGGCAATCTTATATCGACAGTGTAAACGTGGATGATTTGCGGAAACTTCTCGCAGGGGGGAAGTTTAGAGCAAGCTCAAATTTCGAGGAACTAAAAAATTGTGACGTGGTAGTGATTTGCGTGCCGACCCCCTTGTCGCGCCACCGCGAGCCAGATTTGCAATTCGTAGTAATGACGGCCGAAACAATTTCCGAGCACTTACGTCGCGGTCAGCTTGTCGTTCTCGAATCAACGACGTATCCCGGTACGACAGAAGAAGTGATTAAGCCTATTCTGGAGCGGGGAGGATTGCGAAGCGGCAAGGAGTTTTTTCTGGGGTTTTCTCCGGAAAGGGAAGATCCTGGTAACAAAACATTTGGAACCAAGACAATACCAAAAGTGGTATCTGGAGATGGCCGGGTATCCTCGACCGTGATTGAAGCATTTTATAGTTGTGTTGTTGAGACTGTGATTGTTGTGTCGTCGCCAAAAGTATCGGAGGCCGTTAAGATTACAGAGAACGTATTCCGTTCTGTTAACATCGCCCTCGTGAATGAGCTGAAGGTGATCTACGATGCGATGGGTATAGATATTTGGGAGGTGATTGATGCGGCGGCCACGAAGCCTTTTGGTTATATGCCCTTCTATCCCGGCCCTGGTCTTGGAGGGCATTGCATTCCGATAGATCCCTTTTACCTGACATGGAAGTCTAGGGAATATGGGCTTACAACTCGGTTCATTGAGCTTGCCGGGGAGATAAACGTTTCGATGCCGCGGTATGTTGTTGGAAGGCTTGAAGCGGCGTTAGACTATACGCAAAAGGCATCGCTTGGGTCAGCGAGCATTCTCATTCTCGGACTTGCATATAAAAGGAATGTTTCGGACATCCGTGAAAGCCCATCATTTGCGCTTATGGAGCTGCTGGAGCGGCGAAGTTCAAGGATTGACTACCATGATCCGTTTGTTGCAAAGATACCGGAGACGCGTGAGCACGCTCATTTTGCAGGACGAGCATCGATAGAACTTACTCCTGAGATATGCCAAAGTTATAACGCAATTGTTATTGTGACTGATCACGATAACGTAGACTATCAGATGATTGCGGATAATTCGAGGCTGATTATAGACACCCGCAATGTGTTTTCCCGCAAGGGAATAGCCAGCAGTATTATAGTTAAGTCCTAACCTGTTATGATGTGGCACCCACTAGCAGGCTGTTGAAAGAAAGTTCTCCCCGCATGGCTGCGGTGGTGATTCATTTGCTCCAACGAGCTTCGGAGGTGCAGGTGCACGGCGGTTACGATCGGACCGGCGAACTGTTCAGCTAAGTGGATCTTGAGGTGCGGATGCGGCGACCTACAGAGGACCGTTCGATGTTCTCGAAGAACCGTGAGCGGCTGCTGGAGGGCGACATCGCCATAAGTTTCTGATCGCAGTGGCGGCCCAGCCCAAGCAGCTGCTGTCCACGGATCACTTCTCGGTCGACGGCACGGACCAGGGAATAACTCGGGTGAGCCGCCGACCGAGGGCGGCGACGGGCGCAACGCGGAGGCAGGCTTCCACGGCCAGAAGCGGTCGAACGAGACGCATGAGAACCACCGCGGCCTGCTGATCGATGCCAGTCTGACCGTCTCCGCCGCTTGACCGACCTGATCACACCTAAACCGCGGCGTCGAGATCGCCCGCGGCAGGTCGGCGCGGCTCAATCATGTGCAGTGCAGCCACTCGTTCGGCATGTCCCATCTGTCCTTCGGCCAGCCGTTGGTCGCGAGAGATCGAGGCGGGTTGACCAACTTTGTCTCACCTGCAGATTAGATTACGCGCTTCTAAGCATTCAGATGTTAGCTGGCGGCCGTTTGATCCAAAGGGAGTAATCCTTGTAAGCGATTGAGCGGAGCGCTTTGCCACTCATCGTAATCGTACGCGCCGAGGTGTCCAGGGCTACAACAACCGATTGCGCCCCGGAAAATACGCAATCTCGGCGCGGCTCAAGCGAGCAATCACCAACCTGAATGGCTTCCGCAACGCCGTTGTCGAAAACTCTCGCCGCATTTCCGACATCCGTGAGGTCAGCGCTTGACGTCAGGCTGGCCGCGAAAAGTCGGGTCTTTGAAACAAAGATGCGGCCGTTTATGAACTCAAAATTGCCAATCGATTTCGAGAAGACGACAAACTGGCCACCGCCCGCCCGGAGGTTATTTTGCAACTCTGCAACAATCGTAGCCACGGCCATTTCCCCGCCGTTCGTTGGCCCGTTAAAGGCCCGTATGAAGAATGTCGAGCCGGTATCTATATCAAAGATAACATCGCCAGGCATGTAACCGAGAAGCATGGCGTCGTGCCAATTGATTGTGGGGGTGACAAGTGTTAGTAATGTTCCAGACAAATCAATTGATGTGAAGTAAGTTTTATGCATAGAAGAATAAAGCCGAGGCTTATCTATGACATTGTGATCAACATCGGTTTTCCAGCCAAGCCTATATTGACAGTCTGGAACATTGAAATTTCGTGTGATGCATACATTGCTTTCGTCCGTCATGCGAGCGATTAGGAGTGCCCCTGTGTCTGTATCGAAAACCTTGTAGCGAATTCTTTGGGCGTGCGGCTGAAGGCGATCATTGGTTACGATCCCGCCAGCAAGAGCATTACGGGCGTGTGCTATATAGCGGGAGACTGTACTTGAGCGTTTGCTAGGTCGATTCGAGATAGTTTCGAAATGTACATTCGCGGGCTGAAAAGTCAGTACACCGTCGTAACCGTTGAAGTCGACGTCCTGAAACGTGATATCGGCCAATGTAGTTCCCTCGCAAAACCATGCCGGCCGGCCATAGGTCGCAAACCAATCCAGTTTCCAACTGCCACCTTCTATCCTTATGGGCGAAGTGTCTGAGCCGCTGCGGCCGACGTCCCCGAACCGCCAAACGTTTTCGCCGTAGAATTGTTGTAGCTTCAAGGTGCCGGTCACGGCACCCAGATCGATATCGAGCAACTGGGCTACTTCACCAACGGACATATCGGTCACAACGCCGCCGAGGCGCCCATTTTGCGCGCCGTGTTTCCTGGTCGTGAGGATAGTATGAACGCGATAAATCTGCATGCCATCAATATGCAGATTTCGGCACTGCGAGTTACCGACCGACAAGGCGTAGGCGCAATGTTCGATCCGGCATCTTTGGAATGTCGGAAAATCACAATTGTTATTTGAGGCGGAGGGATTATTGATGTAACCGGAGTTGAAGCCGGTGATTTCCACGTCCACAAAATTAGGATTTGATGATCCGGCTTTTTTATATGCGCCTGTCACTCCCGTCCATACTGGGTAGTCGGTATTTGGATAGAACGTGCTGGGCCTCTCGCCCGTAAAGGCGTCACCAGTAATACCAGCATATGGCGCGTGGCGATCATCGCCACCAAGAGCATTCCACAACGATACGTCGGTTTTGTCGCCCGTGAGATCGTTCATCGCCGAGAACAGCATTCCAATTAGGGTAAATCCCTGAAGGGTTACATTCCGAATCCCTTGAAAATTGATGGCTTGCTGAGTGATAGGGCCAACATGTATCAGCGCGGAGCCCTGTTTCTGATCTTGGCCGCGATAGTTTCGACCAGCGCCTGTCAAACCGCAGCCGTGAGTTCGGTCACCGTAGCCAAGGTGAAGGGTTCCATAATATTCCAGGATTTCACTTCGAAGGTTGGCTGTGGCCTTCGCAGCGCCATATATTATCGCATCCACCATAGCCTGCAAGGCAGCACAATTTGCCAGTTGCTCTGACACGGTACATCCGGTGCCGTGAATGGCTCCGAACTGGTCTGGGTAATATTTTGATTCCGCAATGATCCAGTAACCGCCATTCATCGCGTCGATCGTCCCATCAGGCATGAATCGATCTAAGGACCTAAAACAGCCTACAGGGGGGAAAACGCGAAGGTTGGCTAGGCTCTCACGTCGATAAAGCGCGCCACCGACGAGCGTTCTTGGTCTTGTGTAAGAAGGTGATAGAAACCGAGTCTCGATCACTTTGACTCCTTGCGCAATTTCCGCCGCTGAAGCGTTTGACTTTGAGTCATACATCGACACATTGTGGGCCATTCTGGATGGCCCCTTCGCTCCATTGATTTCGATATTGTCGGTGCCATCCTCACGAGCTAAATGCTCCGATGCGTTAGCGTTTGCCGTTGGCAGTGCCGGTGCGATCACTAAACTTGCAGTCCCCGCAGAGAAGGTTGAGAGCGCGCCACGGCGCGTAATTTTGGCATTGCCAGCCATATGGAACCTCCGAACGATTCGACTCTGGCCACTAAGGGAAATATCCGACGATGGCCAGAAAAAGACCAACGCAAGATCGAGGCTCGTACGTATAGGAAGCTTCGCCGGATTCGAGGCTGAGGTCTATCAAATGCCAATACGGATAGCCGTATTCGAATTTTTGGCGACGCCCTGGTGGTACTTGCCTTACGCGGACGCACCGACCGGGCAGCAAGACTTGTCGAGAATAGCGTCCTGTGTGGAAAGCCTGCGAAGGCGGGGTTCAATCCACAAGCATTGCTCTCTCCGAGCTCGTAATTCATTACTCTGCCGACGCCTACAACCGAACTCCCCAATCAAGGAATGCTCATGACCGAGCGGATCGTCAGTTTTGTTATGAGTGGTGGTATCGGCTCACGGCTGTGGCCGCTGTCGCGCGAGGACAATCCCAAGCAGTTCCATGATTTTTCCGGCGATGGCTCGATGTTGGTCAAGACCTTGCGCCGGCTGACGGCGCGGCCGAAGGGCGAAACGCCGGTCTTCCTGATTGCATCGGAGCGGCACGCCGACCGCGTCCACGCCGATCTCGCCGGCCTCGACCTTTCCGGCGGCGGCCCGTTGTTCGAACCGACCGGCCGCAATACTGCCGCCGCCGTTGCCTTGGCGACGCTGCGCACCTTGTCCGAGTTTGGCGACAGCCTGGTGCTGGTGGTGCCGTCCGATCATGAGATCACGACCGCACGGCAATTCTGGCAGAGCGTGGAAAACGGCACCGGCGCGGCGCGTGCGGGCCGGCTGGTGGTGTTCGGCATCAAGCCTGGCCAGCCGGAGACCGGCTACGGCTATATCGAGGTCGCCGACGAGAAGGATGGCATCTACGATGTCTCGCGTTTCGTCGAGAAACCAGACCTCGCAACCGCGCAGAGCTATTTGGCGGCCGGCAATTTCTACTGGAACACCGGCATCTTCCTGTTTCGCGCCAGCGCCATGCGCGACGCCTTCACGGCTTTCGAGCCCGAGATCTGGAAGGCCACCGAACTCGCCTATCAGGCGGCGACGTCAGATCTTTCCGGTCTCTACATGCCTCTGGAACTCTACGCCGCCATTCCCTCGACGTCGATCGACTATGCGATCATGGAGCGCGCCAGCCACATCGCCATGGTGCCGGCCGGCTTCCGCTGGAACGATCTCGGTTCATGGCAATCACTGCTCGATGTCGGTCCGTCCGACAATGACGGCAACGTCATCGTCGGCGATGTCGTCGCCATCGACTGCGAGAACTCCTACATCCGCAGCGACAGTCGCTTGCTCTCTGCCATAGGCTTGAGGGACGTTGCCATCGTCTCGACCGCCGATGCCACCTTCGTCGCCCCGGTCAGCCGCAGCCAGAACGTCAAGAAGATCGTCGAGCAGCTCGAAAAGAGCGGCCGGCTGGAAACCAGGTTCACGCCCGCCGACGACCGTGTGATCGAAAGCGGCGCCTGGCGGCGCCGTGTTCATCACTGGCTGTTCGAAGAGACGGTGCCGCTGTGGTCCACGGTCGGGGTCGATGAGCGCCACGGCGGCTTCCACGAGGTACTCGGTTTTGACGCCACACCGCTGAAGAAGCCCAAGCGCATGCGCACCATGGCCAGGCAAGTCTACGCCTTCGCTGTCGCCAAGGCGCGCGGCTGGGATGGGCCTGCCGACCGGTTGATCAGCCACGGCCTCGAATTCATGAACAGGAACGGCCGCACCGACAATGGCGGCTGGGTGCGCACGCTCAATGTCGACGGCACGGTCGCCGACGCAGCCGAGGATGCCTACGATCATTCTTGCGTGCTCCTGGCGCTGGCGCATGCCCATATGGTCGGCAATCCTGATGCATTGCGGCTTGCCGAAGAAACCTTTTCGTTTCTCGACGCGCATCTCGAGGATCACCGCATGACCGGCTTTCTCGAAACGTCGAGCGGCGTGGGCGAACGCCGTTCTAACCCGCATATGCATCTGCTCGAGGCTTTTCTGGCCTGGCATCAAGCGACGGGCGAGCTCGCCTATCTTCGCCGCGCCGCGCGCATCGTCGATCTGTTTCGCAGCCATTTCTTCGATCCGGAAAGCTGGACGCTGGGCGAATATTTCGATGCCGAGTGGAGGCCGGCGGAGGGCGAGAAAGGTACATGGACGGAACCCGGCCACCATTTCGAATGGGCCTCGCTGTTGGTCGACTTCACCGGGCGCAGCGGCCAGAGTGACCTGACCGGCTTTGCCAGAAAGCTCTATGCCTCGGCCATCGCCAATGGCCTCAATCGCGCCACCGGCCTCGCCTATGGCGCTGTCTCGCGACAAGGCCTGCCACTCGACCTTGTCTCGCGCAGTTGGCCGCAGGCCGAAGCAATCAAGGCGGCGATTGCACTGGATGGTTCAGGCGGTCCCGATCTCAAGCCCGAGATCGAAGCGCGTGTCGGTCGCCTGTTCCGTTGGCACATCAATCCGGCACCACTCGGCCTGTGGATAGACCGGATCGACGAGCGGGGCCGCTCGCTGGCGACCGATGTGCCGGCAAGTATCTTCTACCATCTGGTCTGTGCGCTGACCCAATATCTCGACAGCACCGTCGGCGAGCCTCGGTAGAGCGCCCCGTTTGGACACGCAAAGACGCTCTAACATTTTGGCTCTGCGCATGACCCTTTCTGGAAAACCGATTCCGATTTCCGGGCGGTAGGGCGGTAAGGCGGAATAGAAAATCTCTTGATTGAAATAGGCCAGCGTTTTCGTGCCAAACATCGACCAGGCGACGGCGCGGTCGTGCGGATGTTCCGCTAGAGGAAATAGAGGCGCGTGTTTGGACGCGGCGGGAGTGAGAATTTTTGTCGTCCAAGAAGATAAGCTTGCTGGCACTCGTTGCCTTGGCGTTTGCGGTTGGCTTCTTGGCCATCATCGTGAAAAAAGGGACGCCTGTTCGTCCGCCAAAGCCGCAAGCGGCACTTGAGCCGTTTGACGGCAAGCTTTTCATCCAGGCAATCGATGATCTTCGCGTCGCCGGCCGCAAGATTGTGTTGTGCGGCGTGGCGTTTACCAAACCGCAATCCATGCGTGCCATGGTAACGGAGGCGGCGCGCCGGGACTACCAAGGGGTTGCCCTGACCTGCAAGCCGATCGGCAAGGGGACGCCTTGCGACGGCAATGTCGCCTCAAAGTTTGGTGATGCCATCGTTGTGCAATGCCTCACGTCCGATGGCACGGATTTGGCCGCGAAACTTGCCGAGAATGGCATCTTGTGCGGACAGCCCGCGCAGGCGGGTTCGACCTACAAATCTTGCTTATCGGGTTCGTAGCTCACGGCTTCGCCAACGGCCCTCGCGTCCGTCATTCCCTCGAATCGCGTGTCATAAAACGAAAGGCAGGATGAGCGATAACGTCAGACAGAGTCGATCATAATCCCTGTGCGAAGCACGGCGCGACGGCGGCCATCAAAGGCCACGAAATAGACTTTCTTTTCCGACAATTTCCAGAGGGGCCGGCAGCGAAAATGCTAAGTTCAAAGCTGTCAGGTGAGTGTGTCCAATGAAACACAGCGGAAGCCAAAAAGTCATCTCGCAAATGCGAAGCAGGTTGGAATCAAAGCAAAAAGCTGTTACGCGCTTGGTCAATACCTTGGTGTCCGGGCGGGGCCGAGGTGCGGCGGGACAAAAAGGATCGAAACGAATGAACGTTATAGTTAAAAGTGCGTTGGCCGGATTTGTCGCCTCGATCGGTTTCGGCCCGGTTTCGTCTTTCGCTCAGGAAACGCCATGCACTTGTACGACCCCTTACCAGGGAGCGGCGAATTCGATTGGTTCCATCGGGCACGCCAATGGCGACGTCATGGTTTCGCAGGCCGCCGGCTATGGCCCGGCCAAGGCGGGAAATGCTCTGGATTTCGGCAGCCGCATAGTGGTCGGAGCCAGGGGATCGGCTTCCGTCAATGTCGGTGGCTGCAACCTGGATGTGCCGGCAAATTCAAGCCTCGACATTTCCCGTGTCGAGAACAATATTTGCCTGAAGGTCGTGGGCTCCGAGCAGTCGGCTGCCGTTGGTGTGAGCCCTGAGCATACGGGGCAGATTGCCCCGGGCGGCGCCCGGTCCAACACCCCGCTCTTTATTTTTGGGGGCATGGGTCTTGGCGCCGGTGTCCTTGCTGCAACGCAGGATGACGGCGACGGCGTCAGCCCTTAAGCGCAGTTTAAGACAATACCGGCAGAGGCATGTGACTGCCTCTGCCGTATTGTATTGCCGGTGCCTCTGTGCCTTGGCCTTGGCGCGCTGGAGTCGGAATATTGATGGAATTCGTTAATCATTCCGCTCTATTACTTGAGTTGAAGCTGAATGCGCTTCGTCTTGGGCGGTTCGTCTCGTCCGACTCCACCGGGTGGCGCTGTGACAGGTGGCGCGGCAACGCTGATCATTAGCTTGCAAGATGACGATAGCGCTGTCAGCGAATAGCTTGAATCCGGCATCTACCGCATTGCGTGGACTTGGCAAATGCGTCATTCGCTATCGCGCGGGTGGTGCACTTGCCTGTTTTTCGGGAGAAATCGTCACGTTGCTTCAATGCGGCCACAAACGTCAATGATCGACCTGCATTCCCATATCTTGCCCGGTCTTGATGACGGCTCGCCCAGTCTTGCTGAATCGTTGGCAATGGCGCGGCTGGCGGTGGCAGATGGAACGACCCATATGGCATGTACGCCGCATATCGTGCCAGGCATGTACGAAAACGGATCGGCAAATATTGCCCGTGCGGTTCAAGCGTTGGAGCAGGCGCTACATCGCGCCGCAATACCGCTCGCTCTTTACGTCGGCGCCGACGTGCATATAACGCCGGATCTTCCGGAGCAATTGGCGCTGGGTAGCGTGCCGACCTTGAACATGTCGCGTTATTTTCTATTCGAACCGCCGCATCACGTTCTGCCGCCAAGACTGGAAGATCTGGCTCTGCGCCTCATAAACGCCGGGTTCATTCCGATTCTTACCCATCCTGAGCGGCTGACCTGGATCAAGACAAATTACGATGTTGTCGAGAGGTTGAATGCAATCGGCTGCCTTGTTCAGCTTACGGCAGACTCGATTGTTGGTGCCTTTGGACGTACGGCGCTTTACTATTCTGAAAAGCTGATTGACGAAGGCAGGGTGGATATTATCGCATCGGACACCCATGGTGCCACCCGCCGGCGTCCTGGGCTTACGCAGGCCGTCGCCGCGGCGGCGAAGCGATGTGGGGAAGACGAGGCCCGCAACATGGTGTTGAAACGTCCAAGCGAAATATTAGCGAACCGGACTCTCGAGCCGGTCGGAAAGGCAGGCCCGAAAAAGCCAAGCCCCGGCAACGTCGGTCGCTTCGCAGGATTGGGTCGCTTGTTGAAGGGTGGGACCGCGTAATGGGCGTTTTTCATTTCGCAAAAAGCTATACCGGCACGATATGTGTCTTGCTCGCTTCGCTCACGATGTCCGCCTGCACGAGCACCTCGTCAACGACATCGTCTTCGCCGACTTCGGTCGATGCGCTGCAACTGACGTCATCGTCGGCGCCGCTCTCGGGCGGCGGTGCCCTGCAGGTCGTAAAGGAACTGCCTGCGCCGCAGAACACCCAGAACGGCAACGAGCAGCCTTTGTCGCCGAACGATGTGCTCGAGGTGAATGTGTTCCAGGTCGACAATCTGAACAGAACCGTTCAAGTCGACGCCGGCGGGCAAATTTCGCTTCCACTTATCGGGACCGTCACCGCGGCAGGGAAGACCGTCCGTCAGCTTGAGCAGGAAATCGAAACGGCCTACGGCGCCAACTATCTGCAGTCGCCCGATGTGTCGGTCTACATCAAGGAATCGATCGGACAGCGCGTTACCGTCGACGGCGAAGTCACCAGGGCCGGCATCTTTCCGGTGTCGAGCAATTCCTCCCTCATCGACGCGGTCGCCCTTGCCGGAGGGTTCAATGCCGTTGGAGACGCAAAAAAGGTGTTTGTTTACCGCAATATCGGCCCAAACACATTGGTCGCAAATTATGATGTGGAGCAGATTCGCGCCGGCAAGAGCCGCAATCCACGCATCTATGGTGGCGACAAGATTGTCGTCTTCGCCTCGAAATCGAAAATTGCGATGAACAATCTCAAGGACGCTCTCGGAGTTGCATCAAGCGCAGCGAGACTTGCCGTAGTCCCGGGATTGTAAATCACGGCCAGTCAGAATTACGCACAGAGACAAACCCAAGGTTGTCACGCAATGCTCGATCGTAACAGGCAGCATCAAATCGCAGGCCCAGGGCATGGCCAAGCCTTGTCTGCCGACCTGTATTATGACGGTGCGCAAAACTATAGCCCGTACGGTCGCGATTACGCGGAGCAGGACGAGGGCTTCAATCCGCTCAAGCTGTTTTTTTACGTTGTCCAGTATCGGTGGCTGATCGTCATGATGTTGGCGGGCGGGCTTGTCGCCGGCATCGTCGTTACCATGATGCAGACGCCAAAATATCGGGCAACAGCGCAATTGGAAGTGCTGGTTCCTTCGGCCAAGGTCTTCAAGGACATTGAAGTGGTCTCTGAAGCCGGCGACGACTATCTGGTCTTTCTAACCACCCGGGAAAAGCTGAAAAGCCGGGCTTTGGCGCAGCGCGTGGTGTTCCAACTAGGGCTTAGCGAAAAGCCGGATTTCCTGTTTCCGACCCCGAACTTTTCGCTTAGCAATATTTTCTATCGTGCGTTCGGAATTTCCAAATCGCCTTCCATTGAAGAGACAACCCCGGAGGAACGTGAGAAGATTGCAATCGGTCGCGTTCGAGGTGACCTCACGGTCAATCTGATCTCTAATACAAGCCTGCTGTCGATTACGTTTGCCGACCAGAAACCGAAATATGCAGCTGATATAGCCAATCAGGTCGCGCAAAGTTTTATCGACCAGCGCCTCGATCAGACCAGCGAAACCTCAGACCTGGCACGGCAATTCATCCAGGAACAGGTTTTGCAGGTGAAGCAAAAGCTGCAGAAGTCCGAGGAGGAACTCGTCGCTTACGCAAAGGATGTAGGCATCACGATCACCGGCGACGAGAAATCGCTGATAGGGTCGAATATCGAGACTCTGAACACCGCTCTCGCGACGGCAATCCAGGAACGTCTCGATGCCGGTCGGATGGTGGATCAGATAGACAAAGGTCGCGGGGCGAGCCTCGGCCCCGTCCTGGAGAGCGAAGGTCTGCAGAAGATCACCGAGAAGCTGTCGGATTTGACCAGCCAGTATCAGCAGAAGCTGGGCATTTTGAAGCCTGGCTTTCCAGAGATGCAGCAGCTTCAGGCGCAGATCAAGGAGCTGCAGCGGCTTTATCACAATGGCGTTTTGACTATAACCGATTCGCTGCGGCAGAAATACCAGGAGGCCCAGAACAAGGAGGCCGACCTCAAGTCAAAGCTTGCCGAGATGGAGATGCAGCAGGTCATCTTCAACGATAAGAACATCAAATACACGATCTTGAAGCGAGAAGTTGATTCAAACCGCTCCCAGTATGACAGCCTTATTGCCAAGTTGAACGAGGTTGGCGTGAGCTCAGAGCTCAAGACACAAAGTGCCGCGATCGTCGATTTCGCCACCCCGCCCAACAGCCCTTATTCTCCGCGCTTGATCATCAATGTTGCGATCGCTCTGTTTCTTTTCATGGCTTTGGGCGCATCAATTATCTATATCATCGAGTTGCTGAACAACACCTTCACCAATCCTGAGCAGATCGAAAAGGAATTGGGATTGGCGATGCTCGGCATCCTGCCGCTTGTCGATGACCGGGAACTCATAGCCAGCATCGCCGATCAGAAATCAGGACTGTCCGAAGCCTACCGTTCGCTTCGAACGTCATTGCAATTCTCCGGTGCTGAGGGCGCACCGCGATCGTTGCTGGTCACGAGTGCGGAGCCGTCAGAAGGCAAGTCGACCACCTCTTTCAAACTCGGGCAGGATTTTGCAGCACTCGGTGCAAGGGTTCTCATTGTCGACGGCGATCTGCGAAAGCCCAACCTTCATCGGCTGTTTGGCCTCGACAACACAATCGGACTGAGCAATCTGCTGACAAACACCGTCCGCAAGGAGGATTTGGCAAGCATTTTCAGGGCGACGAAACATCCTAATGTGACCGTTCTGACCTCCGGAACGATCCCGCCGAACCCCGCGGACCTGCTCTCTTCGCCGAAGATGGCGCTGATCATTACCAATCTCGGCAAGCGCTTCGATCTTGTCATAATCGATGCCCCGCCGATCGTCGGCCTTTCAGATGCGCCCATCCTCAGCCGGCTTGCCGAGGGCACATTGATGGTCATCTCTACCAATCAGGTGACACGCAAGTCGGCGAAGACGGCGTTGAAGCGCCTGCGAGCCGCCGGCGCGAATGTGGTCGGAGCCGCGATGTCGAAGTTTGCAGTGAACAAGTTCGACTATAACTACGCCTACAAATATATGAACTACCAGTATTACGACTACGGCACCACGAAAATTGAGGGCAAAGTCGATGACGGAGCAGACCAGCCCGCTTATGCAAAATCTCCGGCGTTCAGGCGTTTGGTTCGTCGCATCCGTGCTAGCGTTGGCGGCTTCGTCGATCGGGCTAAGTCGATTTCTTGAAACCGAAACGCCAACCGTTTCCCTCGCGCTGGATCCGCTGAACGTCAATGCCTTCATAGGTGAGATTACCGACGACCTGAACGATACAAGCAACGCTCCAGATCTCGACGCATTGCTTGCCAGGGCCGAAAGCGCGCTTCGCTTTGACCTTGCGGACGCACGTCTCTACAGCCTGATCGGCGAGATAAAGTACCGACAGGGTGCAAAAGACCAGGCCTATGAATTTTTCGATCAAGCTCGAAAATTATCCAAGACCGAGATCCACGCGCTCCAGAGGTCGATAGGCCGCTCGATCGAAACGGGCGATCTGTCAAAGGCCGTCGGCGAGATCGACATTTTGCTGCGGCGATGGCCAGATCAATTTCCTGAAATCGCCGAGGGGCTGCCGACAATCCTCTCGAACCCCGATGGATACCAGGCTGTGCTGGCAGCCATCAGGGCCGCGGCGCCCTGGAGAGCCAATCTGTTGGTCGCGCTGGGCCAAACCCCCGACGGGCTCGATTTCGCAAATCGGCTGCTGCTCGATTTGACTGGATCAGATGCGCCACCAAACTCGAGCGAAGTGTCCGCTGTGATCAATGGGTACATTGGTCACAAAGAATATGAACAAGCGTATCGGTTGTTTCTTTTCAGTCTGTCCGATCAGGAACGGAAATTGGGCGGGTACATTTTCAACGGCACATTTGAACCGGTATCTCGCGGCAGGCCTTTTGATTGGCAGGTCGGCAATCAGTCTGGCCTGGAAGTTACGTTTGCAACATCCCGAGATGCGGTCGAAGGTGAGGGCGGAGCGACGGTCCGCTTCCTGAATACGCCCGTCAAGAACACGGCTCTTCAGCAGTATATCCAACTGCCTCCAGGCTCCTATAAGATTTCCCTGGCTGCGTCTGCAAGCAACCTGAAGCTTCCAAAGGAGTTGTTCTGGTCGATCAGGTGCGTGGGGTCTGCTGGTGAAATAGCGCGGTTCAATATTCCGGAGGGTACATATAATCGTAAGGCGCTCAGTCTGGATTTTTCGGTTGGACCGGCTGGGTGCCCCATGCAATTATTGAAGCTGGAAACTGCCGCCATTGCCGAGAGCTGGCGCTTTCGATATGTCGGCACGCTGGTAATGCACAAATTGAGCATCGAGAGACTTTCATCTTGAGCGACCGGCCATCGGAATGGGATAAATATCTCCTCGGATCGGTTCTGTTTATATCGCTGCTGATCGGCGGTGGCACTGCAAGCGGCCTTTACACGGACACGCTGATTGAGGTCGCGGCAATTGTCTCGGCGGCGGCGGTCTTTTCACAGACCTCCGGCCAAAGGATCCCCCATTCTGTTCTGTGGCTGCTTATGTCCGCTGTGGCGCTGGTGATTTTGCAAATCGTTCCGCTGCCTGCGGCGATATTCAGCCGATTGCGACCGGAGCAGTTGCTCGCAGATTCCGGGCTGGTTGGAGAAACCCGAGTTCGGTTCGTCAGTGTCGGTGTTGGACGGACGATCGAATCTCTGCTGTATCTGGTGGCGTTGGCAGCGTTTTTCTTGAGCGTATTGCGTTTGCGTGCCGAGCAGGTCCGTGCGCTTCTGCCGTTCTTTTTTATGGGTGTTATCTGCAACGGCTTGGCAGGCGCGATTCAATATTCGCTCTCGGATGACATCGCCATAGAGGGATTGTTGCCTTTCACGATCAATGCCGGGCTTTTTGCCAACCAGAATCATTTTGCGGCGTTGCTTTTTGTGTCTGTCCCCTTTGTCGCTTATTACGGTCTGTTCCGAGGACATCTTTTGTCCGGATCGCTCGGGCTGGCCACGCTTTTGCTGCTCCTGTTGGCCGCCGGTTCGCGTGCCGGCGTTCTGATCGGATTAGCGATCACCGTGCTGTCGATAGTCTTTCTTTCAGCGCGTTCCAGGGCGAGTCGGCTCAGCATCCTTGCTGTTTTCATAGGACTTTCGGCCTATACGATAGGCGCATGGACGAAGATCGAGGCCGACGCGATTGATCCAGCTTTCGGGCGAGGAGAGTTTGCTCGCACCACCATCGAGGGGATCAAAGAGAATTGGGCAACCGGCGTTGGGTTTGGAAATTTTCAAAAGGCCTACCAGATATATGAAAAGGAAGAGATGATTTTCAAGAAATATGTAAATCATGCTCACAATGAATATCTTGAAATAGCTTTCGAAGGCGGAGCTCTTGCTGTTCTGTTAATGGCGCTTTATTTCATAATGCTTTTTATGGCACTTACTAAAGTTCGCCGCGATCCCCTTCAAAAGGCGGCGTTTCTCTCGGTGTCGTTTCTTCTCATCCATTCACTCGTCGATTATCCATTGCGGACCGAGGCGCTTGCAATGACGTTCGCCTTTATGAACGCCATTATCTTCCACAAAGGATTTGCAGGCCGTTCGGCCCAGAAGAACGAATTGATCGAGATCGACCACAACGGTGACAAGTTGTTTGTTCCGATCGGAACTTCGTCGTAGCGCCTCTTGGCGACGGCTCCGATCTTCCATCAGCGGCAGGTAGGTAGGTCCTGACCCAGGAAATGTCCCTGAAACCAGGAAGATCATCAGGACCGCGTCCAGAGAGGATTGCGATTGTCCCAGCCCGCACAGGCTGATCTCGGCCCTTCAAGAATATTTTTCTTGGGCCGCCAAGCCCATCAGCCCGCTGAGCAGGAATTTTCGGGTTCTGGTCCCCGCGTGGAAAATTCATTCCCGAACCACTCCAGGGCAGGTCTGTCTTGCATTGTTATAAACGATGGCGATCTGCTAGAAGGCCCGCACGAAGACACATTGTCCAGAAGTGAAGCTTGAACCGGGCCGCTGAAAATTGCGCCTGATGCATCGATGCAAGGTCTGGATTGGCACGAGAGAACGCTTACAGTCCATGAATATCGCGCTTACGCACCTTCAGCGGCTTGAGGCTGAATCCATCCATATCTTTCGCGAGGTAGCGGCGGCCTTCGCCAAGCCGGTCATGCTCTATTCGGTCGGCAAGGATTCCTCGGTGCTGATGCATCTTGCGATGAAGGCGTTTTATCCGGCCAAGCCGCCCTTTCCCTTTCTCCACGTCGACACGACCTGGAAATTCCGCGAAATGATCGCGTTTCGCGATCAGATGGCGCAGAAGCTCGGCTTCGATCTCCTCGTCCACGTCAACGCCGATGGTGTGCGTGACAACATCAATCCCTTCGACCATGGCTCGAACACCCATACGCATGTGATGAAGACGGTGGCGCTGCGGCAGGCGCTCGACAAATACGGCTTCGATGCAGCCTTCGGCGGGGCGCGGCGCGATGAGGAGAAATCGCGCGCCAAGGAGCGGATTTTCTCCTTCCGCAACACCCAGCACGTCTGGGATCCGAAGAACCAGCGGCCGGAGATGTGGAAGATATTCAACACCCGCATCGCGACCGGTGAGTCGATCCGGGTGTTTCCGTTGTCGAACTGGACCGAACTCGATATCTGGCAGTATATTCTCCAGGAAGACATCCCGATCGTGCCGCTCTATTTCGCCAAGGAGCGACCGGTCGTCGAACGCGACGGCATGCTCATTCTGAAGGATGACGACCGGATGGAACTGCGTCCCGGCGAGACGGTTGAGAACCGGCTGGTGCGGTTTCGCACGCTCGGCTGCTATCCGCTGACCGGCGCGATCGAATCCGACGCCGATACGCTGGAGGCCATTGTCGGCGAAATGCTGACGGCGCGCACCTCCGAACGGCAGGGCCGCCTGATCGACCGTGATGAAGCCGGCTCGATGGAAAAGAAGAAGCGCGAGGGGTATTTCTGAGCATGCGCCACATCACGGCCGAGAGCCTCGCGCCCACCGACGGCATTCGTGACTACCTGGCGGTGCAGGAACAAAAGTCGCTGCTGCGCTTCCTGACCTGCGGTTCGGTGGACGACGGCAAGTCGACGCTGATCGGGCGCCTGCTTTCGGATACCAAGCAGATTTTCGAGGACCAGCTTGCCGCGCTCGAGCGTGATTCGCGCAAGCACGGGACGACGGGCGACGACGTCGATTTCGCGCTGCTGGTCGATGGCCTCGAGGCCGAGCGCGAGCAGGGCATCACCATCGATGTCGCCTATCGCTTTTTCGCCACGCCGAAACGCAAATTCATCGTTGCCGACACGCCCGGCCACGAACAGTACACGCGCAACATGGCGACGGGCGCATCGACCGCCGATCTGGCCATCGTTCTGATCGACGCCCGGCAAGGCGTGCTGCGCCAGACAAGGCGTCACTCGATCATCGCCTCGCTGCTGGGCATCCGGCACATCGTGCTCGCCGTCAACAAGTTCGATCTCGTCGGCTTCGACAAGGCCGTGTTCGAACGGATCATCGAAGACTATCGACAATTTTCGCACAAGCTCGGCTTCGACACGATCGTGCCCATCCCGATGTCTGCCCGTTACGGCGACAACGTCACCAGCCGCTCGGACGAGACGACGTGGTATTCCGGGCCGACGCTGATCGAGCATCTGGAAGCCGTGTCGGTCGATGAAGCCGTTGTCGAACTGCCGTTCCGTTTTCCGGTGCAGTATGTGAACCGCCCCAATCTTGATTTTCGCGGTTTTGCCGGCACGATTGCGTCCGGCTCCGTCTCACCAGGCGACGAGGTCGTTGTCGCCAAATCCGGCAAGTCTTCTCATGTCAGGCGCATCGTCTCGCATGGCGGCGATCTGAGCCGAGCGGTGGCCGGCCAGGCCATCACTCTTGTCCTCGACGACGAGGTAGAGGTCTCGCGCGGCAATATGCTGGTGTCGCCGTCGGCGCGGCCGCAGGTCGCCGATCAGTTCGCCGCCAACATCGTCTGGTTCGACGAGCACGCGCTGCTGCCGGGCCGCTCCTATATCCTGCGGACCGAGACCGATCAGACCAGCGCAACCGTCACCGACCTGAAATACCGCGTCAACGTCAACGACTTTGCCCATGAGGCGGCCAAGTCGCTCGAAATGAACGAGGTCGGCATTTGCAACATCTCGACGCGGGCGCCGATCGCCTTCGATACGTTCGCCGAGAACCGCACGACCGGCGCCTTCATCCTGATCGACCGCATCACCAACGCCACGGTCGGCGCCGGCATGATCCTGCATTCGCTGCGGCGTGCCGA
The DNA here is from genome assembly GCF_055811755.1 of Mesorhizobium sp. WSM4840. Lineage (NCBI taxonomy): Bacteria > Pseudomonadati > Pseudomonadota > Alphaproteobacteria > Hyphomicrobiales > Phyllobacteriaceae > Mesorhizobium > Mesorhizobium sp. WSM4840. The sequence goes on along the minus strand of NZ_JBVVQD010000003.1, from coordinate 325,025 downwards.
AAACATCCACTGGCAATCGCTCGATGTCGGCAAGCACGGCCGCGCCGATCTGAAGAACCAGCGGCCTGCCGTGTTCTGGTTCACCGGTCTCTCGGGCTCGGGCAAGTCGACCATCGCCAACCTTTTCGAGAAGAAGCTGTTCGCCACCGGCCGGCATACCTACATCCTGGATGGCGATAATGTCCGCCATGGCCTCAACCGCGATCTTGGCTTCACCGACGCCGACCGTGTCGAAAACATTCGTCGCGTTGCGGAAGTGGCGCGCCTGATGGCCGATGCCGGGCTGATCGTCATTGTTTCCTTCATTTCGCCATTCAGCGCCGAGCGGCGCATGGCCAGGGAATTGATGACCAATGGTGAGTTCGTCGAGGTGTTTGTCGACACACCCTTTGAGGAATGCGCCAGACGCGATCCGAAGGGCCTCTATGCGCGGGCGTTGAATGGCGAAATCAAAAATTTCACCGGCGTCGATTCACCGTATGAAGCCCCGGAAAACCCCGAAATCCATCTCAAGACACTCGGCAGGTCTGCCGAGGAGATGGTAGAGGCCCTGGAACTCTGGCTGAACGAGCGCGACATTGCCGAAAACCAATATGATAGCGGCGGCGGCATCTGACGACGAAGCGATGCTCGGCGTGTTCGAGCGCCTTGCCTTGGCGGCGGGGCGAGAGGTGATGCGCGTCTTCGATGCCGGCTGCGCTGTCGACCAGAAATCAGACGCCTCGCCGGTGACCGAGGCCGATCGCGAGAGCGAAAAGATCATTCTCGACGGGCTGCGCGCGGCGTTCCCCGATATCCCTTGCGTGGCTGAGGAAGAGGCATCGGCCGGCATCGTGCCGCCCGATCTCGACGACGCCTTCTTCCTGGTGGATCCACTCGACGGCACCAAGGAATTCGTCAATCGCAGGACCGACTTCACCGTCAACATCGCACTCGTTCGCCACGGCGTGCCGGAGATCGGTGTGGTCTTCGCGCCATGCACCGGACGCTTCTTTTCCGGCCGACCGGGCAGCGCGGAAGCAATCGATGTCAATGGTGACTACCAGATCATCGGCCGTCGGCCGATCTCGGTGAGGGCGGGTGTGGCGCCACTGACCGTCGTCGCCAGCCGGTCCCACAATACGCCGGAGACCGAAGCCTATATTCGCACGGTGGGCGCTGCCGAGATCGTCTCGGTCGGCTCGTCGCTGAAATTCTGTCTTGTCGCCGGCGCCGAGGCCGACGTCTATCCGCGCTTCGGCCGCACCATGGAATGGGACACCGCGGCGGGTGACGCGGTGCTGCGCGCTGCAGGCGGCATAACGCGCACGCTCGATGGTCAGCCGCTCGCCTACGGCAAGCGCAACCAGAGCGATGACGTGGACTTCGCCAATCCGCATTTCATCGCCAGCGGCAAGGTAGCCAGGCCAATCTGACGCCATGCAAGCGCGTCCTCGAAATTGCTGACGGAAGCGCTCCCACAAAACCTTATGCTCTCCTGATGGACGGTTGCCATCACGTGTTGGCATTATTATATTCACGTCTACACACAGGAGATTCGCTATGCCGCTCAACATTCGCAGTGAAGAGGTAAACCGGCTTGCCGAAAAGCTGGCGGCGCGCACGCGGTTGAACAAGACGGCTGCCGTGAAGCTGGCCCTGGAGAACGAATTGCGCCGTGCCGAGGAGGCGATCCCTCTGTGGGAGCGGCTGAAGCCTTTGCGCGCAAAGATCGCGGCCTATCCGGACACCGGCCTTGCGGCGGACAGGGCGTTTTTCGATGACCTCAGCGGAGACTACTGATGTTCGTCGATGCGTCTGCAATCCTCGCCATTATGACGGAAGAGCCTGAGGCCGAGGACCTTGCGGCGGCGCTCGATGCCGCGCGCTCGCCGCTGCCGATCACATCGGTCGTGGCTGCATGGGAGGCGACTGTTGGGCTGTTTCGCAAAAAGCGCATTCCCATGGCAGAAGCTGAAGCGCGAGTGCAGGAGTTCCTTGAAGCGGCTGGGGTCCAGGTTCTGGCGATTTCGAGCCGTGAGTTGACCGCCGCGCTGCAAGCCTTTGATCGCTATGGACGGCACCGCTATCCGGACGCTGAACGGAATAGTGCGCTCAATCTTGCCGACTGCTTCCATTATGCCACCGCGAAATCCTACCGGGCGCCGATCCTGACCATAGATGCGGGATTTGCGCTTACCGATGTCGCGACTGTGGGTGCCAAGACCTGAGACCTCGGAGGACTTGGTGCCCGAGCTCGCGGAAACGAGATGCCGTCATTGGCCTTTCTTCCGGAATTTCGCGATGGGCTATTCTTCAATCAGTGAAGGAGATTGAAGTTTCGCTTCGACGCTACGCGCGAGATCGGCTGATGCCCATTGTCGATGCCGCGATCGGCGTATTGCTGGAGGGTATACCGGTGATCGCGCCTGTGAGGCTCTATGCTGCGGCGATTTGCGCCGAATTCGAGCCGATATAGTTGCGGATCGTCTCGATGATCCGGTCCTGGTCGGCTTCGCTCAGATAAGGGTGCATCGGCAGGCACAGGATGCGCTTCGGCAGCTCTTCCGAGACGGCAAGACCTGTCGGCGTGCGCGGATAATTGCGGTAGGCGATCTGGCTGTGCAGGGGCTTCACGTAATAGATCACCGACGGGATGCCTTTTTCGCCAAGATGTGCCTTCAGCCCGTCGCGCATCGGTGTCTCGATGGCATATTGCGCCCAGGCCGAACGGCTGCCTTCTAGGTTGCGCGCCGCCTTGACGATGTCGCCGAGGCCTTCGGCATACCGGTTGGCGACCGCTTGCCGGGCGACCATCTCGTCTTCGAGAATGGCCAGCTTCTCGATCAGGATCGCCGCCTGCAGCGTGTCGAGCCGCGAATTGATGCCGACGCGGACATTGTCATATTGGGTTTCGCCCTTGCCGTGGAAGGCGAACGAGCGGAGCTGTTCGGCCAGCGCATCGTCATTGGTGAACATCGCGCCGCCGTCGCCATAGCAGCCGAGCGGTTTTGCCGGGTAGAAGCTGGTCGAGCCGACCGCGCCGAACGAACCTAACATCTTGCCGTCGATCGAGCCGCCGATCGCCTGGGCGGCATCTTCGATCACCATCAGCCCTTCGCGGCTGGCGATGGCCATGATTGGCTCGTAGTCGGCGGCGAGCCCGAACAGGTCGACGGGAATGATCGCCCTCGGCTTCAGCCGCCCTTCCGCCTTGATCATGGCGACGGCCGCTTCGAGGCTGGCGATGTCGATGTTGTAGGTCTCGGGATCGACATCGACGAAAACCGGCTCGGCCTTGGCCAGCGCCACCACTTCCGCCGTGGCGGCGAAGGTGAAGCTCGGCACGAACACCGCGTCACCTGGGCCGATGCCGGCCGCAAACAGCGGCAGCAGCAGTGCGTCGGTGCCGTTGGCGCAGGCGACAACATGCTTGGTGCCGATATAGGCGGCGAGCTTGTTTTCGAATTCGGTAACTTGGGGGCCGAGAATGTAACGTCCCTCGTCGACGACGCGGTCGATGGCTGCTTTCAGCCTGTCGCGGATTCGTTCGCGCTGCGCGCCTAGATCGATGAACTGCATGTCGGCCTCAAAACGGTACTAGCCAGATAACCGGCCGCTGGTAGCAGACTTGGCGCGGCCGAGAAAGCTGCACGAACAAAGCCGCGAATTGCTCAAATGTCGCAGCCTGTTACCTCTGATTCCGACAGGTCCGCGTCGGACGCCGGAAATCCGGGGCTTTGTTGCGCACGATACGACACTTGTGTCGCACGCGCTCGGCTGGGCGAAACATAAAGTGATCGATGTTTAGCGCACCTTCAGCGCATCGCCGTCCAATCAGGCGATTTCATGCCGCCAGGGCGGATTGGCGCCGGCCCGCGACACGGTTACCGCCGCAGCCTTGGCGCCAAGCGCCAGCGCCTTGTGGATGGCGTCTTCCGGCAGCTTGGCGATCGCCTCCTTCGACAGCAGGCCTTGCTCGTGCAGCGAGGCCAGGATGCCGGCGTTGAAGGTGTCGCCGGCGCCGACCGTATCGACCACCTCGACCTTGTCCGGCACGACCGTGACCTTGTGATCCCTCGTATAGCCGACGGCGCCTTCGCTGCCATGGGTGACGACGATCAGCGTCGGACCGCGATCCAGCCAGTTGCGGACGACGTCTTCGTGTGAGCCGGCTTCGCCGAACCAGTTTAGGTCCTCATCCGACAGCTTCACGACATCGGCCATGGCCATCATCGAGCGGATGCGCCTGAGATGCTTGGCCTTGTCCGGTATGAAATTCGGCCGAATGTTGGGGTCGAGCATCATGACGCGGTGGCTGTGCTCGCGCCGCATGAATTCCTCGTAGGCTGATCCGGCCGGCTCCGAGATCAGGCTGATGGCGCCGAACAGCATGGCTTCGATCTCGCTGCCGAGTTCCGGCAGATCGTCGATGGTCAGCATGCGTCCGGCTGTGTTTTCATCGTAGAACGTGTAGGTCGCGTGGCCGTTGTCCAGCCGCACGAAGGCGAGCGTGGTCGGCCGGGGCGATGTGTGCGCATAGGTGGAACTGACCTGGCTTGCCCTCAGCGCGTCCTTGAACTGGCTGCCGAACAGATCCGTCGACAGGCCGGAAAAGAAACCGGCGGGTGCTCCCAGCCGGCCGAGCGCTATTGCCGTGTTGAAGACCGCGCCGCCGACATAGGGGGCAAAGGCCGGCTCGCCCTGTGTCGTGGTGCGTGGCAGCATGTCGATCAGGGCTTCGCCGCAACAGAGGATCATGATTTCCTGGTCTCCGGCGGATAGATCACACCCTTGCGGATGATGATGTTGGCGTAGAGCCGCGGCTCGCTTGTCGCGACGATCGCGTGCGCAGACCTGACCCGTAAATAGAAGTCGGCGCCGGCAAGCGCAACCACCTCGCGGCCAGGCGCGCGCGTGGCGCAGATCGCCTCCATCTCGTGATGAACGGGATCGGCAAGCATGGGATCGCCTTTGACCGAGGCGCGAAACAGCGCCGCCGGCACGGCGTCATCGACAGGTAATAGGCTGAGGATGGCGTCGAGCATCGGAACAAGATGGTGACCGTCGGCGCGGATGAGCCGGTGTGCCTGCTCCTTCGCCGGGTAGTTTCCGTCGACAAGGGCGATCTCGTCGCCATGGCCCATGGCACGCAGCATCGCCAGAAGCTCCGGGCCGAGCAGGGCCGGGATTCCGATCAGCATTCAGGTGCTCCTGGAAATCGTGGTCGAACCGATGAGGAAGCGCTCGGAAAGCGGCAGGCTGGCCCCGCCCAGGGCACGTGCATGAATGCCGACAGTCCCCTCGCGAACGTCCGGAAGCTTCAGGCCTTCACCGTCGATCTTGCCGATGGCTTCGATAACGGCATCGACGAGCCGGCGCCGCACGGCCTTCGGCATCCATCCGTCGATCACCGCTGTCTCGAAATCGATAACCGAGGACGCCGCCACGATGGCATAGGCGAGCGCCTGCGAGGCGCAGGCGATCCAGTCGTCGAGCTCGACGCCGATCTCGCCCCAATCCTCCGGTGACGTCCACAGATGCGAGGCTTCGACGCCGCGCGCGTTGAGCGCCTTTTCCAGCATGGCGATCGACGCCACGTCGATCAATTGGGTCGGCTTGCCGTCCGGTCCGGGCACCGGCATCGAACCCAGCGCGCCGGCATTGCCGGTCGGCCCGCCGAAAAGGTGACCGTTCAGCACGATGCCGCCGCCGGCGAAGGCACCGATATAGAAATAGACGAAGTCGCGCGCCACGCCCGCCTTGCCGAACACCAGTTCGGCGCCGCAAGCCGAGGTGGCGTCATTCTGCAGGTAGACCGGGAATTCGCACTGCGCCTGGATGTCGGCGCGGATGTCTCGGTGGCGCCATTCGTCCATGACCTCGCGCGGCGCACCTGCCGTATCGGCCCAGTTCCACAATTCAAACGGCATGGCGATGCCAAGTCCGGCAATGCGCTTGTCCTGCGCCGGGGTGAGTTCGCCGCGCATCGTCTTCATGCCGGAGGTGACGAATTCGACCGTCTCGCGCGGTGCCGGATAGCGGTAGGAATGCTGCAGCATCGAGCGTACATTGCCGAGAAAATCGATCAGCACGAGTTCGGCGCTGCGACGGCCGATCTTCAGGCCGATGAAATAGGCACCATCGGGATTGAGCGCCATCGGAATGGAAGGTTGGCCGATCTTGCCGCGCAACGGCGCCTGGCGGACAAGGAGGTTGTCCTCCTCGAGTTCACGCATGATGACCGAAACCGTCTGGGCCGAAAGTCCGGTCATGCGCGCAATGTCGGACTTGGCCAGGCTGCCGTGCCGGCGCACCAGCGACAGCACAAGCCGCTCATTGTGGTCACGCATGCCGCTCTGGTTGGTGCCGCGGTGAATGCGGCTCTCGGCTGCCTCGGGCGAACCGTGCTTTGTAGTGCCGGTCTCCACCCCTGTTCCTCCGTCTTTTCCCCTCAATGCTTTTGGGCCAGAATGAGTGAACGATGCAGCGCTGTCAATAATAAATAAGAGTGATTTAATTATTGACAGGACCCTCGGTCTGGTATTCTGTTGGGGCAGGCGTCCACGCCGGGAGAAGTCGTCTGAATGCTTTGTGCAGATGCCGGTTGGCCGGCATCCGAAATGGTTCCACTGGGAGGAAATCGTGACCAAGACAACACTACTAAAATCCACCGTGTTTGCCGCGGCCGGACTGGGCCTGATGGCGTTCACCTCGGCTGCGTCCGCCGCGGATGTCGGAGCTTGCCTGATCACCAAGACCGACACCAACCCGTTCTTCGTCAAGATGAAGGAAGGCGCGTCCGCCAAGGCCAAAGAACTCGGCGTCGAGCTCAAAGCCTACGCCGGCAAGATCGACGGCGACAGCGAGAGCCAGGTGGCGGCGATCGAAAGCTGCATCGCCGACGGCGCCAAGGGCATCCTGATCACCGCGTCGGATACCAAGGGCATCGTCCCGGCGGTGAAGAAGGCACGGGACGCCGGTCTGCTCGTGATCGCGCTGGACACGCCGCTTGATCCGCTCGACGCCGCCGATGCGACCTTCGCGACCGACAATCTGGAGGCCGGCAAGCTGATTGGCGCGTGGGCCGCCGCGACGCTCGGCGACAAGGCGAAGGATGCCAAGATCGGCTTCCTCGACCTGACGCCCTCGCAGCCGACGGTCGACGTGCTGCGCGACCAGGGCTTCATGATGGGCTACGGCATCGACGTGAAGGACCCCAACAAGATCGGCGATGAGGACGATCCGCGCATCGTCGGCCACGACGTCACCAACGGCAACGAGGAAGGCGGCCGCAAGGCGATGGAGAACCTTCTCCAGAAGGACCCCGGCATCAACGTCATCCACACCATCAACGAGCCGGCAGCCGTCGGCGCCTACCAGGCGCTCAAGGCCGTGGGCCTCGAAGGCAACGTGCTGATCGTGTCGGTTGACGGCGGCTGCCCCGGCGTGAAGTCGGTCACCGAGGGCGTGATCGGTGCGACCTCACAGCAATATCCGCTGCAGATGGCGGCACTCGGCATCGAAGCGATCGCCGCTTTCGCCAAGGACGGGACGAAGCCCAAGCCGACCGAAGGCAAGGATTTCTTCGACACGGGCGTCAACCTCGTGACCGACAAGCCCGCGGAGGGCGTGAAGTCCATCGACACCAAGGAAGGCCTTGCCAAGTGCTGGGGCTGATGCCGGTCTGACAGGCAACAGAACCGATCGGCCGGGGCTTGATCCCCGGCCGCTTCGGGTGGACGATGCGGTAATCGCAAGCGCGAGCAATCCCGGCGGCAGATCGGGAATGGTTGGACGGGCGTCGGCGTGGCTGAAGCCCCACGGGAGGAAACATGGCTCAGGTTCAGGAATTCGAAAAGGCTCTCTCGAACAGCGAGACAAGCGTTGCTGCTTTTGACGAGCACGGCACGTCGATCGTCAAGCGCATCCAGCATTTCCTGCATTCCACTCCGGCTGCAGTGCCGCTGATCGTGCTGGTTCTGTCGATCGCTGTCTTCGGCGTCACGATTGGAGGACGGTTCTTTTCGTCCTACACGCTGACGCTGATCCTGCAGCAGATCGCCATCGTCGGTATTCTCGGCGCCGCGCAGACGCTGGTCATCCTTACAGCCGGCATCGACCTGTCAATCGGCGTGATCATGGTGATTTCGGCCGTGATCATGGGCAATTGCGCGGTCACCTATGGTCTGCCGACCTTGCTTGCCGTGGTGATCGGGCTTGCCGCCGGCGCGGCCTGCGGGCTGCTCAATGGCCTGCTGGTCGCGTACATGAAGCTGCCGCCCTTCATCGTCACGCTCGGCACCTGGAACATCGTCATGGCCACGAACTTCATCTATTCGGCCAATGAGACGATCCGCGATGCCGACGTCGACGTCCAGGCGCCGCTGCTGCATCTGTTCGGCCTGAACTTCAAGGTCGGCACGGCGGTGCTGACGTTCGGCGTCATTGCCATGGTCGTGCTGGTGCTGATCCTGTGGTACGTGCTCAATCACACGGCCTGGGGCCGCCATGTCTACGCCGTCGGCGACGACCCGGAGGCGGCCAAGCTGTCGGGCATCCAGACCAAGAAGGTGCTGATCTCGGTCTACACCCTTGCCGGGCTGATCGCCGCTTTCGCTGCCTGGGTCTCGATCGGCCGCAACGGCTCGATCTCGCCGTCCGCAGCCGTCACCGACTATAATTTGCAGGCGATCACCGCGACGGTGATCGGCGGCATTTCCCTCTTCGGCGGGCGCGGCTCGATTCTGGGCACGTTGTTCGGTGCGATGATCGTCGGCGTCGTCTCGATGGGCCTCAACATGCTGGGCGCCGATCCGCAATGGAAAGTGCTGCTCACCGGTGTGCTGATCATCGGCGCCGTGGCGATCGACCAGTGGATCAGAAAGGTTTCGGTGTAACCATGACCCAGGAGCCCATCCTCACCGCGCGTGGCCTCGTCAAGCGCTACGGCCGCGTTACCGCACTGAACAGCTGCGACTTCGATCTCTATCCGGGAGAAATCCTGGCCGTGATCGGCGACAATGGCGCCGGCAAGTCGACGCTGATCAAGGCGATCTCGGGCGCCGTCGTCCCGGACGAGGGGATCATTGAGTTGGACGGCAAGCAGGTGCTCTTCAAGTCGCCCATCGAGGCCCGCGAAGCCGGCATCGAAACCGTCTACCAGAACCTGGCGCTGTCGCCAGCGCTGTCGATCGCCGACAACATGTTCCTCGGTCGCGAGATCCGCAAACCGGGTTTTCTGGGCGACTGGCTGCGCATGCTCGACCGCCCGGCAATGGAAAAGCGCGCGCGCGACAAGCTCACCGAACTTGGCCTGATGACCATCCAGAACATCAGCCAGGCCGTGGAAACGCTCTCGGGCGGCCAACGCCAGGGCGTGGCGGTGGCGCGCGCCGCCGCCTTCGGCTCGAAGATGGTCATCATGGATGAGCCGACGGCGGCGTTAGGCGTCAAGGAGAGCCGCCGCGTGCTCGAACTGATCCTCGACGTGAAGAAGCGCGGCCTGCCGATCGTGCTGATCTCGCACAACATGCCGCATGTCTTCGAGGTGGCCGACCGCATTCACATCCATCGGCTGGGCCGTCGCCTCTGTGTCATCGATCCCAAGCAATATACGATGTCCGACGCCGTCGCCTTCATGACCGGGGCGAAGCTTCCGCCGGAGGCGGCACTGGCGGCCTGATGCATGTCGCCCCGCAGCGGTTTTGGGATGACGACATGCACATAGTTAAGAACTAAGGCGCGTCGCAGAGGCCGCCCAAACGCGACGCCTTTGAGTTTCTAATTGCCGTTGGGTAAGCTTCCCCGCGGCAATCTAACTCGATTGAACGCTTAACAATATGCGCTAGCATGGGCTGGGAGGAATGGTGAAAGCCGGTATGATCATGGCAACCGCACGAGAGGCAGCATGACGCGCGCGATGACATCCAAAGCTCCCATTCTCGAAAACTCCGATCCAAAGGCGCTTGCCGACGAAGTCTTGAAGGCCCTCAAATACAGGCTCGGCAAGGGGACCAGCGTCGCGACGCAATACGACTGGCTCACGGCCTCGATAAAGGTCGTGCGCGACCATATCGTCGATCATTGGATGCAGGCAACGCAAGAGGCCTACGCCCATCAGGAAAAGCGCGTCTATTACTTGTCACTGGAATTCCTCATCGGCCGCCTGATGCGCGACGCCTTCTCCAATCTCGGCCTGATGGACAATATGCGCGAAGCGCTGCGGTCTCTCGGCGTCGACCTCGACCTCATCGCGGCCCTCGAACCAGATGCAGCGCTTGGCAATGGCGGCCTCGGCCGGCTCGCCGCCTGCTTCATGGAAAGCATGGCAACCGTCGACATTCCCGCGCATGGCTATGGCATTCGCTACGCCAATGGCATGTTCCGGCAGGAAATCCATGGCGGCTGGCAGGTTGAGCTGCCCGAGACCTGGCTCGATCACGGCAACCCCTGGGAGTTCGAGCGGCGCGAACGCTCATTCGAGGTCGGTTTCGGCGGCTCGGTGGAATCGATCACCTCGAAGGACGGCAGGCTTGAGCGCCACGTCTGGAAGCCGATCGAACATGTTCTGGCGGTTGCCTACGATACGCCGGTGGTTGGCTGGCGGGCCAACCGCGTCAACACGCTGCGGCTCTGGTCCGGCATGCCGATCGATCCGATCCTGCTCGACAAGTTCAACGCCGGCGACCACATCGGCGCGCTCGCCGAGAGCAACAAGGCCGATGCCTTGTCGCGCGTCCTTTACCCTGCTGATTCCCACAAGGCCGGTCAGGAGCTGCGGCTCAGGCAAGAGTATTTCTTTTCCACCGCATCGTTGCAGGACATCATTCAGCGTCATCTCAGCCAGTATGGCGACCTGCAGTCGCTGCCCGACAAGGCGGCGATCCATCTGAACGACACCCATCCGGCCATCGCAGTGCCCGAGCTGATGCGCCTGTTGATGGATGTCCACGGCATGGATTTCGACCAGGCCTGGAGCATCACCAAGCGCACTTTCGGCTATACCAACCATACGCTGCTTCCAGAGGCGCTCGAAAGCTGGCCGGTGCCGCTGTTCGAGCGGCTGTTGCCGCGCCATATGCAGATCGTCTACGCCATCAACGCAGAAGTGCTGCTGGAGGCGCGCGCCTCCGACCAGTTTTCTGACGAGCAGATCAGTCAAATCTCGCTGATACAGGAAAACGGCGAGCGCCGCGTGCGCATGGGCAATCTGGCCTTTGTCGGTTCGCACTCGATCAACGGCGTCTCTGCCCTTCACACCGAGCTGATGAAGGAAACGGTGTTTGCCGAGCTCCACCGGCTCTACCCCGACCGCATCAACAACAAGACCAACGGCATCACGCCGCGGCGCTGGCTGATCCAGTGCAATCCCGGTCTTACCGCGCTCACCCGCGAGGCGATCGGCGACCGCTTCCTCGACGATATAGACGCGATCAAAGAGCTCGATGCCTTTGCCGACGACGCCGCCTTCCGCGACAAGTTCGCGGCAGTCAAGCGGGCGAACAAGGCCAAGCTTGCCAACCTCGTGGCCGACCGCCTCGGCATCAAGGTCGATCCCTCGGCGCTGTTCGACATCCAGATCAAGCGCATCCACGAATACAAGCGCCAGCTCCTGAACATCCTCGAAACAGTCGCCCTCTACGACCAGATCCGCTCCCATCCGGAGCGCAACTGGATGCCCCGCGTCAAGTTCTTCGGCGGCAAGGCGGCGCCCAGCTATCACAACGCCAAGCTGATCATCAAACTCGCCAACGACGTCGCCAAGGTCATCAACCGCGACCCGGCCGTTCGCGGCTTGCTCAAAGTGGTGTTCGTGCCGAACTACAATGTCAGCCTGGCCGAGATCATGATGCCGGCCGCCGATCTTTCAGAGCAGATATCGACTGCCGGCATGGAAGCCTCCGGCACCGGCAACATGAAGTTTGCGCTGAACGGTGCTTTGACCATCGGCACGCTCGACGGCGCCAATGTCGAGATCAAGGAATGCGTCGGCGACGACAACATCTTCATTTTCGGCCTGACCACCGAAGAGGTCGCCGAGCGGCGCAGCAACGGCTACGATCCGCGATCGGTGATCGAAGCCTCTCCCGAACTGGCGCAGGCAGTGGCTGCCGTTTCGTCGGGCGTCTTTTCGCCTGACGATCCGGAACGCTATCGCGACCTGATGAACGGCCTCTATCAGAGCGACTGGTTCATGGTCGCCGCGGATTTCGATGCCTACGCCTCCACCCAGCGCGATGTCGACGCCGTCTGGCGCAACAGCCCGGATTGGTATGCCAAGGCAATCCGCAATGTCGCTCGCGTCGGCTGGTTCTCGTCCGATCGTACGATCCGCCAATATGCGAAAGAAATCTGGAACGTGCCCGTCTGATATGATTGCATGAGGCCACGAACAACGTGGTCCGGGTGCCGGGGAGGGTCACTGCCTGATGAGGAAGCCGCGCGCGACCGCTGCGACAAGCGGGCCGGATGGACTGGCGTCAGCCGGTGATGTCTCGGCAATTGTCGCCGGCACGCATGGTGATCCTTTCGCTGTCCTCGGTGTGCACGAGGTTGACAAGGGCTTTGTCGCCCGCTGCTTCGTCCCTCATGCCGAGTTCGTCACTGCCTACACGCTGACCGGCAAGAAAGTCGGCGAACTCTCCAGGCGCGACGAAGGCGGCTTCTTCGAGGGCAGCCTGTCGCTCAAAAAGCGTCAGCCGCTGCGCTATCACGCGCGCAATGCCGGCGGTGACTGGTGGCTGACCGATCCCTATTCGTTCGGTCCGGTGCTCGGTCCGCTGGACGACTATTACATCGCCGAAGGTTCGCACCTCAGGCTGTTCGACAAGCTTGGTGCGCATCTCATCGATCACGAGGGTGCGTCCGGCGTGCATTTCGCCGTCTGGGCGCCCAATGCAAGGCGCGTTTCGGTGGTCGGCGACTTCAACGAATGGGACGGCCGCAGGCATACGATGCGCGTCCGCCGCGACACCGGCATCTGGGAGTTGTTCATTCCCGACATCGGCGCCGGCCGACCCTACAAATACGAGATCATCGGGCCCGATGGCGTGAGACTCCCGCTGAAGGCCGATCCGTTTGCTTTCAAGTCCGAACTGCGCCCGGCCACCGCTTCGGTGACGGCGCTTCCGCCGGCTCATCAATGGGGTGACGAGGCGCACCGCAATTTCTGGCGCAACGCCGATCCCAGGCGCGAGGCGGTGTCGATCTACGAGGTCCACGCCGGCTCCTGGCAGCTTCACGACGACGGCAGCTTCCTGTCATGGGACGAGCTTGCCGGCCGGCTGATCCCGTATGTCGTCGACACGGGCTTCACCCATATCGAATTCATGCCGATCTCCGAACATCCCTATGACCCGTCCTGGGGCTACCAGACGACGGGCCTCTACGCACCGTCGGCCCGCTTCGGCGATCCGGACGGTTTTGCCCGGTTCGTCGACGGCGCCCACCGCGCCGGCGTCGGCGTCATCCTCGACTGGGTGCCGGCGCATTTTCCGGTGGATGCGCATGGCCTGGCCAATTTCGACGGCACCGCGCTCTATGAGCATGCCGACCCGCGCAAGGGCTTCCATCCCGACTGGAACACCGCGATCTACAATTTCGGCCGGCGCGAGGTGGTCTCATTCCTGGTCAACAATGCGCTGTTTTGGGCCGAGAAATACCATGTCGACGGTTTGCGCGTCGATGCCGTCGCTTCGATGCTCTACCTCGACTATTCGCGAAAGGCCGGCGAATGGATTCCCAACGAAAAAGGTGGGCGCGAAAACCTTGAGGCGGTCAGCTTCCTCCAGAGGATGAACAAGGAAGTCTACGGCCATCATCCGGGTGTGATGACGATCGCCGAGGAATCGACCTCATGGCCAAAAGTTTCGCAGCCGGTGCATGAGGGCGGGCTGGGTTTCGGCTTCAAGTGGAACATGGGCTTCATGCACGACACGCTGGAGTATTTCTCCAAAGAGCCGATTTTTCGCAAGCATCACCACGGCGACATCACCTTCGGTCTGGTCTACGCCTTCTCAGAGAATTTCGTGCTGCCGCTCTCCCATGACGAGGTCGTGCACGGCAAGGGGACGCTGCTCGGCAAGATGGCCGGCGACGACTGGCAGAAATTCGCAACACTGCGCGCCTACTACGCCTTCATGTGGGGCTACCCCGGCAAGAAGCTGTTGTTCATGGGGCAGGAATTCGCCCAGCGCCGCGAGTGGAGCGAGGCGCGCGCACTCGACTGGAACCTGCTCGATTTCCGGGCCCATCGCGGCGTCTGGCAGACGGTGCGCGATCTCAACTATCTCTACCGCTCACGCCCGGCGTTGCATGCGCGCGATTGCGAGCCGGAGGGCTTTTCCTGGCTGATCGTCGACGATAGCGCGAACTCTGTCTTTGCCTGGCTGCGCAGCGCGCCGGGCGGAAACCCGGTCGCCGTCATCTCCAATTTCACACCGGTGCCGCGTGACGATTATCGCGTGCCGTTGCCGACGGCTGGAAGATGGCGCGAGATCATCAACACGGACGCCACCGACTATGGCGGTTCCGGCAAGGGCAATGGCGGTGCCGTCGAGGCTCGGGCGGAAGGAGGAGGCATCTCGGCGACGATGCTGTTGCCGCCGCTGTCGACGATCATGCTCGAACTTGCTCCGGACTAAGCGATGTCTCGCAGCGCGTAACTTGGGAGGATAAAAATGGCAGAGATAAAACGGACCCAGCCGCTGGCGCGCGATGCCATGGCCTATGTTTTGGCCGGCGGCCGTGGCAGCCGCCTGAGGGAGTTGACCGACCGGCGCGCCAAGCCCGCGGTCTATTTCGGGGGCAAGACGCGCATCATCGATTTTGCGCTCTCCAATGCGCTCAATTCCGGTATTCGCCGCCTCGGCGTCGCCACCCAGTACAAGGCACACTCGCTGATCCGCCACCTGCAGCGCGGCTGGAACTTCCTGCGGCCCGAGCGCAACGAGAGCTTCGACATCCTGCCGGCCAGCCAGCGCGTATCGGAAACGCAATGGTATGAGGGGACGGCCGATGCCGTCTACCAGAACATCGACATCATCGAGGCCTACGGCCCCGAATACATGGTCATCCTGGCCGGCGATCACGTCTACAAGATGGATTACGAGCTGATGCTTCGCCAGCATGTCGACGCCGGCGCCGACGTCACTGTCGGCTGCCTCGAAGTGCCGCGCATGGAGGCGACCGGCTTCGGCGTCATGCATGTCGACAAGAAGGACACCATCATCTCCTTCATCGAGAAACCCGCCGATCCGCCCGGCATTCCCGACAAGCCGGATTTTGCCCTGGCCTCGATGGGCATCTACGTGTTCAAGACCAAGTTCCTGATGGAGCAACTGCGCCGCGACGCGGCCGAACCGGGCTCAAGCCGTGACTTCGGCAAGGACATCATCCCCTATGTCGTCGAGCACGGGAAGGCGATCGCCCATCGCTTCGCCAAATCCTGTGTGCGCTCGACCGCCGAGAACGAAGCCTACTGGCGCGACGTCGGGACCGTCGACGCCTATTGGGAAGCCAATATCGACCTCACCGACATCACGCCGGAGCTCGACCTCTACGACCGCGACTGGCCGATCTGGACCTATGCCGAGCTGAAGCCGCCGGCAAAGTTCGTGCATGACGAGGATGGCCGCCGTGGCTCGGCGGTATCCTCGCTCGTCTCGGGAGATTGCATTGTCTCAGGCGCTTCGCTGAAGCGAAGCCTGATCTTCACCGGCGCACGCATCAACTCCTATTCGACGCTCGAGGACGTCGTCATGCTGCCTGACTGCCACGTCGGCCGCAGCGCGAGATTGAAGCGCGTGGTGATCGATCATGGTGTCAGGATTCCCGAAGGCCTCGTGGTCGGCGAGGATCCCGTCCTCGACGCCAAGCGCTTCCGCGTTTCCGAAAAGGGCATCTGCCTCGTCACCCAGGCCATGATCGACAAACTGGGATTGTCGTGAATGCAGGTCTTGTCGGTTACGCCCGAAATATTCCCTCTGATCAAGACTGGCGGGCTTGCCGACGTGACCGGCGCGTTACCCATCGCATTGGCGGGTAAGGGCGTGACAATGCGCACGCTTGTTCCCGGCTATCCCCAGGTCATGGAGGCCTTCAAGAAGAAAAAACCCGTACACCACTATCCGCTGCTGCAAGGCGGCAAGGCTTCGGTCCATGCCGTCCAGATCGCCGGGCTCGACCTGTTCGTGCTCGACGCGCCGCATCTGTTCGACCGTCCCGGCGGCCCCTATGGCAATGCGACCGGCGCCGACTGGCCGGACAATTGGCGGCGTTTCGCGGCCTTGAGCCAGGCTGGTGGCGACATCGCCGGCGGCGCCATCTCGGGCTACCAGCCGGATATCGTCCATGCCCATGATTGGCAATCGGCGATGACGCTGGCCTACATGCGCTTCGGCAAGGCGGTCGGCACGCCGTCGATGATCACCGTCCATAACCTCGCTTTCCAAGGTCAGTTTGGCGCCGGCATCTTTGGCGAGCTTGGCTTGCCGGCGGCGGCCATGGCGCTCGACGGTGTCGAATATTACGGCGGCGTCGGTTTTCTCAAGGCTGGCCTGCAGGCTGCCTGGGCCATCACCACAGTCAGCCCGACCTATGCGCAGGAGATCCGCTCGCCGGAATTCGGCATGGGGCTCGATGGCCTCATCAACATGCGGTCCGTCGATCTCTATGGCATCGTCAATGGCATCGACACCGAGATATGGAACCCTGAAACCGACAAGCATCTGGTCTCCAACTACACGGCCAAGACATTGAAGGCGCGGCACCCCAACCGGACCGCCGTCGAGGATCGTTTCAATCTCGACCGCGACGACAGTCCGATCGTCTGCGTCATCAGCCGGCTCACTTGGCAGAAGGGCATGGACATACTGGCAGCGGCCGTCGACGGGATCGTTGCCAGGGGTGCGCGCCTGGCGATCCTGGGGTCGGGCGATGCCGGCCTCGAAGGCGCGCTGCTGGCCGCCGCCGCCCGCCATCGCGGTCGCATCGGCGTCGTCGTCGGTTACGACGAGGCGCTTTCCCACACCATGCAGGGCGGCTCTGACGCCATCGTCATCCCGTCGCGCTTCGAGCCTTGCGGGCTGACGCAGCTCTATGGCCTGCGCTATGGCTGCGTGCCGGTCGTTGCCCGCACCGGCGGTCTTGCCGACACTATCATCGACGCCAATGAAGCGGCCGTTTCGGCAGGTGTGGCGACCGGCTTCCAGTTCGCGCCCGCCGATGCCGGCGCCTTGCTGCACGCCATCCGCCGGCTGGTCGAGGCGCATGCCAACCCCACGATCTGGACGTCGATGCAGCGGCAAGGCATGAAGGCCGATGTGTCGTGGGACAAAAGCGCGGAAAAATACCTCGAACTCTATCGCTTGCTGCTATCGAAAAGGGCTGTCTGACGCATGATACGAACCGTCGCCACCAAACCCTACTTAGACCAGAAGCCCGGCACTTCCGGGCTGCGCAAGAAAGTGCCGGTGTTCCAGCAGGAGCACTATGCCGAGAACTTCATCCAGTCGATCTTCGATGCGTTGGACGGATTTAGGGGCAAGACCCTGGTGATCGGCGGCGACGGCCGCTTCTACAATCGCGAGGTAATCCAGAAGGCCATCGCCATGGCGGCGGCCAATGGCTTCGGCAAGGTGATGGTTGGGCAGGGCGGCATCCTGTCGACGCCGGCCGCTTCCAACATCATTCGCAAATACAAGACCTTCGGCGGCATCATCCTGTCGGCCAGCCACAATCCGGGCGGCCCGCACGAGGATTTTGGCATCAAATACAATGCCGGCAATGGCGGGCCGGCGTCGGAAAAGCTGACCGACGCGATCTTCGCCAAAACCAAGATGATTTCGAGCTTCAAGATCGCCGACATCGGCACGGTCGATCTCGACACGATCGGCACGGTCGAGGCGGGCGGCATGACGGTCGAGGTGGTCGACCCGGTCGCCGATTATGCCGAGCTGATGGAAAGCCTGTTCGATTTCGATGCCTTGCGCGCACTGTTCAAATCGGGTTTCCGCATGCGCTTCGACGCAATGCATGCCGTGACCGGTCCCTACGCCAAGGAGATCCTGGAGAACCGGCTCGGCGCGCCGAACGGCACCGCCCGCAACTTCATTCCCCTGCCGGATTTCGGCGGCCACCATCCAGACCCGAACCTGGTCCACGCAAAGCACCTCTATGACGAGATGATGAGACCGGACGCGCCGGATTTCGGCGCCGCTTCCGATGGCGACGGCGACCGCAACCTGATCATCGGCAAAGGCATTTTCGTCACCCCGTCGGATTCGGTGGCCATGCTCGCCGCGAACGCCCATCTGGCACCGGGCTACAAGGCCGGCCTGAAGGGCATTGCGCGTTCGATGCCGACCAGCGGTGCGGCCGATCGCGTCGCCGAAAAGCTCGGCATCGGCATCTATGAAACGCCGACCGGCTGGAAATTCTTCGGCAATCTGCTCGATGCCGGCATGGCAACGATCTGCGGCGAGGAAAGTGCCGGAACCGGTTCCAACCATGTCCGCGAAAAGGATGGGCTGTGGGCCGTGCTTTTGTGGCTCAATATCCTTGCTGCCCGCGGCGAAAGCGCCAAGCAGATCGTCACCGAGCACTGGGCCGCCTATGGCCGCAATTACTACTCGCGCCATGACTACGAGGAGATCGAGACCGACCGGGCCAATGCGCTGGTCGACGAATTGCGGCCGAAACTCGCTTCCTTGCCCGGCACCAGTGTGCGCGGTATGAAGATCGCCAGCGCCGACGATTTCGCCTACCACGACCCGGTCGACGGCTCGATAGCCAGGAACCAGGGCATCAGGGTGCTATTCGAAGGCGGATCGCGCGTCGTCTTCCGTCTCTCCGGCACCGGTACCTCGGGGGCGACGCTGCGTGTCTATATCGAGCGCTACGAGCCGGACAAGTCCAGGCACGATCTCGACACGCAGGAGGCGCTTGCCGACTTGATTGCGGCAGCCGATGATATCGCCGGGATTCGTAGCCATACCGGCCGCGTCAAGCCGAGCGTGATTACGTGAAGCTGGCGCGGCGCGCCTTTCCTTCTCCCCTTGTGGGAGAAGGTGGATTGGCGCGTAGCGCCGAGATGGTTGAGGGGTGTTGGACGGATCGTCGTAGGTGCCAGGCTGGAGCACCCCTCATCCGTCGCCTTTGGCTCCCCCTTCTCCAAGGGGAGAAGGGGGAGCCAACCTGCCAACCGCTCAAACCGTCTACGATCTGCTGTTGTGAGTGCGCGTGAGCCAGCTCGGCGCAATCATCGCCAAAGAAGGCGTTCGCTTCGCCGCATGGTCCTCGTCGGCTCGGCGCATCTGGGTCTCGATCTTCGACGATGAAGGAACCCGGGAGATCGACCGGCTCGAACTCCAGTCGGAAGGCGAGGGCGTTCACGCGGTTTTCGTTGCCGGCCTCGCCGCCGGCACCCGATACGGATTTCGCGCCGATGGCGAGTATGCGCCCGAGAATGGGCTTTGGTTCGATCCCGACAAGCTGCTGGTCGACCCCTATGCCGTCGAGGTCGACAGGCCCTATGTCTATGACGGCAGGCTCGCCGCGCGCCGGGGCGAGGGCACCGATACCGCGCCGCTGCTGCCGAAGGCGATTGCCGCCACCCTGCCGCAACCGGTGCCTGCCTTGCCGCCGCTATTCCAACCCGGTGGTCTGATCTACGAAGTGCCGGTGCGCGCCTTCACCATGCTGCATCCGGACATCCCGAAGCCCCGGCGCGGGACGATTGCAGCGCTTGCCCATCCGGCTATCGTCGAGCATCTGAAAAAGCTCGGAGTCGGGGCGGTTGAACTGATGCCGGTGACGGCATCGATCGATGAGCGGCATTTGCCGGCGCTCGGGCTGCGTAATGCCTGGGGCTACAATCCCGTGACCTTCATGGCGCTCGATCCGCGCCTCGCGCCCGGCGGTCTCGCGGAATTGCGGCAGACGGCCGCCACACTGCGTGAGGCCGGCATCGGCGTCATCCTCGATCTTGTCTTCAACCACACCGGCGAATGCGACAGGCTTGGGCTGACGCTGTCGCTGCGCGGACTCGACAGCCGCGCCTACTACCGGCATTGGCCGGACGGCAGCTTGGCTAACGACACCGGCACCGGCAACACCGTCGCTTGCGATCATCCGGTCGTCCAGGAAATGGTCCTCGAAACGCTTCGTCACTTTGTCTGCCATGCCGGCGTCGACGGTTTCCGCTTCGATCTGGCGCCCATTCTGGGTCGGGTCGATGGCGTGTTCGACGCTGCGGCACCGTTGCTGAGGGCTATTCGGAACGATCCGGTCCTCGGCGGCCGGGTGCTAATCGCCGAGCCCTGGGATATCGGCCCGGACGGCTATCAGCTTGGCAATTTTCCGCCGCCCTTCCTCGAATGGAACGACAGATATCGCGACGACATCCGCCGCTTCTGGCGCGGCGATAGCGGCATGGTCGGCGCGCTGGCGACCCGGCTTGCCGGCTCGTCCGACGTGTTTGCCAAGCCAGGCCGGCAGACAAGCCGCAGCGTTAATTTCATCGCCGCGCATGACGGCATGACGCTGGCCGACATTGTTGCCTATGAGCACAAGCACAATGAGGCCAATGGCGAGCAGAACCGCGATGGCCACAACGACAACCTGTCCTGGAACAATGGCGTCGAGGGTGAGACCGGCGACCGGGCGATCGTTACGGCCCGTTTCGATGACCAGTGTGCGCTGCTGGCCACGCTGTTTGCCTCGCGCGGCACGATCATGCTGACGGCCGGGGACGAATTCGGCCGCACCCAGAAGGGCAACAACAACGCCTATGCGCAGGACAACGAGATCACCTGGCTCGACTGGGCCGGGCGCGACCAGGCGCTGGAACAATACGCCGTTCTGCTCGCCGCGATGCGTCGTTCCGTGCCGGCGCTTTCCGACACGCGCTTCCTGACCGGAGAGCCGCCGCCGGGATCAGAAAAACCGGACGTCGTCTGGCTCACTGAAACCGGCACGCCGCTCGACGAGGCAGGCTGGCACGATCCGGGGCGGTACCGCCTGGTCATGATGCTCGGCGGCGATGATTGCCGCCTTGCCGTGGTCATCAATGGCGATCGCCGGGCGTGTATGTTCACGCTGCCGGAGCGCGACGGATTTCGCTGGGAGCCAGCCATCGAAACACCGGGCGGCGCAGCAGGAATTTCACGGCCGGTGCCAGGGCGAACGGTGATTTTCATGATCGAACACAAAGCCGCGCAACCTCAGATAAAGGAGAACGGCGGTGGCAAGTGAGAACGGCCAGTGGTGGCGCGGCTGCGTCATCTACCAGATCTACCCGCGCTCCTTCCAGGACACGACAGGGGACGGCAGCGGCGATCTGCGCGGCGTTGCCTCAAGGCTGGCTCATGTTGCATCGCTTGGCGCCGACGCCGTCTGGCTGTCGCCCTTCTTCAAGTCGCCGATGGCCGATATGGGCTACGACGTATCCGACTATACAGCCGTCGATCCGATGTTCGGCACATCAGAGGATTTCGACGCGGTGACCGTCGAGGCCCACCGTCTCGGCCTGAAAGTCATTATCGACCAGGTCCTGTCGCATTCGTCCGACCGGCACGAATGGTTCGTCGAAAGCCGCGCGAGCCGCGATAACCCCAGGGCGGACTGGTATGTCTGGGCCGATCCGAGGCCTGACGGCACCGCGTCCAACAACTGGCTGTCGGTCTTCGGCGGCCCAGCCTGGGAGTGGGACGCGACCCGCAGGCAATATTACATGCACAATTTCCTCGCCTCGCAGCCGGACCTCAATTTCCACAATCCGGAGGTTCAGGACGCCCTGCTGGAAACGGTGCGGTTCTGGCTGGAGCGCGGCGTCGACGGGTTTCGGCTCGACACGGTCAACTACTATGTCCATGACCGCTGGCTGCGCAGCAATCCGCCTTTGGCTTCGAGCGTTGCCGGCACCAACACCGAAACCAATCCCTACCTCTATCAGGAGCATCTGTTCGACAAGACACAGCCCGAAAACCTCGCTTTCCTCCGCCGTTTTCGGGCCCTGCTCGACGAATATGAGGGCCGCGCCGCTGTCGGTGAGGTTGGCGACGAAACCCGTTCCTTGCAGACGCTCGCCGCCTATACCAGCGGCGGCGACAAGCTCGACATGTGCTACACATTCGACCTGCTCGGACCGCAATTCTCGGCCGCACACGTGCGCGGATGCGTCGAAGCGTTCGAGAGTGCTGTCTCCGACGGCTGGGTCTGCTGGGCGTTTTCCAACCACGATGTCGTGCGCCACGTGACGCGCTGGACAAGGCCCGGCGGCAATCCGGAGGCGGTGGCGAAATTCTCGATCGCGCTGCTGTCATGCCTGCGTGGATCGATCTGCCTCTATCAGGGCGAGGAGCTCGGGCTGGAGGAAGCCGAATTGGCGTTCGAGGATCTGCGCGATCCATACGGCATCCGCTTCTGGCCGGGGTTCAAGGGCAGGGATGGATGCCGCACGCCGATGGTATGGGAGAAAGGCGCCGAGAACGCCGGGTTTTCAACAGGCAAGCCGTGGCTTCCGATCCCAGAAAGCCATCGCGACCGCGCCGTCGATGTCCAGAACGGCGAGGCAAAGTCGGTTCTAGCCAGCTACCGGGCGATGCTGGCCTTGCGCAGGCAGCATGCCGCGCTGGTACAGGGTTCGATCCGCTTTCTCGATGCCGAGGGCGATGTGCTTGCCTTCATTCGCGAAGGCGGCGGCGAGAAGCTGCTCTGCCTTTTCAATTTCGCCGAGGAGCCGGCCAAATGGCCGTTGCCGCAGGGTATCGATGTCGCAGAGACGATCGATCTTGGCGCTGGTGCCGCCTGGCAGGGAAAAATTCTGTCGCTGCCGCCTTTGGGCTGCTTCCTCGGACGAGCCGGCTGATGTCTTCATTTGTCAACTCATTGAACGAGCACGGAGCGCCCGCAAGTCGCGCCCATGACCCGGACATCTGCCTCGCCGACATGCACGCCCAGTGCCGCAAGCACGTTATAAACCAATTCGTCGACCGGCGCCGTCACAGCGTTCAGAGCCACAATCACCGCCGGCTTTACCGTTCCAAGCAGGGCGGTTACGTTCAGCAGCCCTAGTCCCAGCGCATTGATCGAGAGCGACAGTTCATCGACAAGCGATGTGGTGAGAGGGATTGCGTCAGGTTTTTCGTAGAAGCGGTCTTTATCGTCTTGTTGGCGATTTCGGTGCTGTTGAAGGTCAATGTCGTCGGATCGTTGTTGGTGATATCAAGCGCTGCAGACCCGTTCACCGACAGCAATGGAATGAGCAAAAGCCTCACTGCCGCGATCTGTGCATTAGAGAACGACTGTGGATTGCTGAAATCGGCAAAGGCGGTGGGGCTGCTGTCGGCATCGCTGGCGCAAGATGCAGCGAGGCAACGCCCGGGCGCGCCGCGATGGAAACCTCCAAACTGTCCGGGCGCCCCGTCGGGCAACTAATGTCGGTCAGCTTGGCCTCGGCGTAGGCCACTTCGATATGCAGCGGAAGATTGACGGCCAGGAGAGTGGTGCCGCCTCCGAGATTCGAATTGCCGATGCCGACGGAGGCAACCAGCTTAATTCGTGTCTGCGCCGTGCGCACCACGGCGCCCTTCTCGCCGATTGTCAGCCACGGCGAGAATTGCGCAGGTTCGCCGATGGCGATGGCAAGTGTGGTCGAGGTAAGCCCCGGAATGGTGGCTCCGAGATTGAGCTCGACCTGCTTCGAGCCGTTGGCCAGTGCAGCGGCGGTGGTCAGCATACCCATGACGCTAGCGTCGACCGAAAAACCGGCCGACTTTTGTCCGAGGCCCAGTTGGCCCATTGATCCAAGGTCGACAAGATGATTGAGCGGTATCTTGACCGTGCTGGTGGTCCTTGATGCGATTGTCTGCAAAGCAAGCTTGCTGGTGCTGCCAACAGGTGAAACATCAGCCATGGCGGTGGCTATCTGGCCCGCCGTCGCTTTCGAAGCCAGCACCTCCGAATAGCTGACACCTGTCAGTTTGCAACTGGACGGCAAGTGCGTCGAAGAACGAGAGAAGGTTGACGTCAGCAGCGATCAGCGCGTTGTAGTCTATGACGCTGAGCGAGATGTTGCCGCCCAGTAGCCCGCTGAGAAGCGAGTTGAGGATGCCGCCATTGACGCTGAGCAGCCTGGACCCGACAGAGAACATCGCCTGCGGCGCTACGCTGGCAACGGCTTGGGTGCCGATGACCGGCGTAGGGATAAGCGAACTTGCGAAATAGCGGGCAGGAATCTTTTTCAGCGTGACATGGACGGCGTTGTAGGGCGTCTTGCCGGCCTTGAAGCGCTTGTCGACGCCGAGCGACGACTCTGGTGAATATCGGCCGGCGGTGACCCGACACGACGGTTTTTCCGAGGGCAGGGGTGATCGTCTGCCCTGCCTTCTGAACAACGATACCCGGCATTCCGTTGTCGCCGAGCGTGGTCACCACCGCGGCCTCAATGTTGTTGATGTTGGAGGCGGCGGTGATTGCCGCAAGATCGACCAGCGACTGAGCCTCCCGGCGCTCCACATAGATCGAGCCTTCATCGATGGTGAAGGCGGCCAGCGCCAGCGCGAACGGTGCGCACAGCGCCGTCATGACGGTGAAGTTCGCCTTCAGGTCGCCAAGCATCGAGCGGGCGGCCCGGCCGATCCTCCCCGGCAAAGTTTCCGACTTTCAGATGCCACCGACCCGTATTGTCGACTCGCGTGAGATCGTGGTTCCAGGCATGGGCAGCGCCGGGAACAGATTCCAGACCGGCAAGTTACGGGCATCGTATTGGATGGACACGACGAACTGGTTTCCGTCGGCGGTGCTGTCCTTGGCCTGATGGGTCAGCTTGGTGGAATCGACGAACGGATATCCGCCGGCATTGGTGTTGACGAAACCGGTCACCAGTGCCTGGCGCTCGCCCTCATTCAGCCCGGCTATCGCCGTGCGGGCGGCGTCCGCCGCGATCTGCTGCACCGAGTTGCTTGGATCAAAATAGATTCCGTATGCAACCATTCCGAGCAAAAGTAGGATAAAAATGGGTGAAAGCAGCGCGAACTCGATCGCAGAAGTACCGAACTGATCTCTAAACTGGCGTAATTTGAGTGTTAACGGGTGCATTTTACGCTGTTGTATAGAGATTGTCTTAGTTTCTGTGCTGTTCATGTCCTTCGCCCATCGGGACATACCGAAGCCCGCGCAAGATGTAACCCGTGGTTGCTTAAAGGCGGCTTAAGACATTTCGACAAAGTGGAATCGACGACAGATTTCTTGCCGGAAACGAATGCTTGAGTGGGAGAAACGGAGCCAAGTCAATGGTTTCGACCGCTGTTCTGCCGGTCGCAAAGTGGCTGTCGCTGCGCCTTACTTAGGGTGACCTCACGAGTCTGTTGAAATAAAAAATCGCCACGTTACTGTTTGGCCACCAGCTGCCGGAAAGGGAACCGGCGGCGCGCTCAAAGGAGCCATCTAATCGGTCTCGGGGCGTCAACACTCATGAGGCGTAGCTGAAGGGCCGCCTCGACAGGGAGAACTTCATGCTGAAAAACATGCTGAAGGCGACGGTGTTCGCCACAACCATGGCCTTGGCCGCCGGCACGTTCTACACGCCGGCCTTCGCCGAGGTCGTCTATAACCGCGGCAGCGCCGCCGAATCGGAGTCGCTCGACCCGCACAAGACCTCGACAATCTACGAAGCAAATATTTTGCGTGACCTGTTCCAGGGGCTGACCATGCAGGACGCAAAGGCGAACCTCATCCCGGGCGCCGCCGAAAGCTGGACAGTATCGGACGACGGCACCGTCTACACCTTCAAGCTGCGCAAGGGCGCCGTCTGGTCGGATGGTGCTCCGGTCACAGCAGATGACTTCGTCTACGCTTTCCAACGGCTGGAAGATCCGGCCACCGGCGCCGAATACGCTTCGATGCTCTATCCCGTGAAGAATGCCGAGGAGGTGAACACCAAGAAGGCGAAGCCCGAGGAGATGGGCGTCAAGGCAATCGACGCAAATACACTGGAAGTGACGCTGAAGGCGCCCACGCCCTATTTCCTCGAAATGCTGACCCACCAGGCGGCCTATCCGGTCAGCAAGGCCTCCATGGAAAAGCTCGGCGCCGAGTGGATCAAGCCGGGCAATTTGGTCTCCAACGGCGCCTTTACACTGGTGGAGTGGGTTCCCAACGACCACATCAAACTGGTCAAGAATCCGAAATTCTGGGATGCTGCAAGCGTCAAGCTCGACGTCGTCAACTACATCCCGACCGAAGATCGTTCGTCGGCGATGAAGCGCTTCGAGGCCGGCGAACTCGACAGCTACGACGACCTCCCGACCGAGCAGCTCGCCGACCTCAAGGCCAAGTTTGGCGATCAGATTCGCGTCGGGCCTTACCTCGGCACCTACTATTTTGCGATCAAGACCGACAAGGCCCCGTGGGACAACGTCGAACTGCGCAATGCCATCTCCATGGCAGTCGACCGCGATTTCCTTGCCGAAAAGGTCTGGCAGAACTCAATGCTGCCCGGCTATTCGATGGTGCCTCCAGGCATTGAGGGCTATACGCCGGCAATGGCCAAATACGCGGAGATGTCGCAGATCGACCGCGAGGATGAGGCCAAGAAGGTACTCGAGAAGCTTGGATATACGCCCGAGAAACCGCTGAAGATGGAAATCCGCTACAACACGTCGGAAAACCACAAGAACACTGCGGTCGCCATCCAGGAGCAGTTGAAGCCGCTCGGCGTCGAAGTCACGCTGCTCAACACCGACACCAAGACCCACTACTCCTTCCTTGAGCAGAAGGGCGACTACGACGTGGCGCGTGCCGGCTGGATTGCGGATTACAAGGATCCGGAAACCTTCCTCGGCATCTCCCGCAAGGCAAGCGGCAACAACTATTCGGGCTACAACAGCCCGGAATTCGAGAAGGCTATGGACGAGGCTGCCGCCGCCGGCGGCAAGCCCGAAGAGCGCATGAAAGAACTCGCCGAGGCCGAGCGCATCCTCGTCGACGAGGTCGGCAACATCCCGCTTCTCTACTATAGCTACAAGGATATCGTTTCTCCGAAGCTTCATGGCTTCGAGGATAACGTTATGGATGTGCATCCGTCCCGCTTCATCTCCAAGGACTGACCTCCTTGGCGGACTGCCGCTCCTTTACAGCGCCGCGCGTCCTTTGGGACGCGCACAGGGCGCTGTAACGCCTTGATTTTGCGCATGATCCTTTCCGAACCTTCGGTTCGGGTCATGCGTTAGGGGCGGCAGCTCCGGTTTGCCATCGCATCGGCCCGAAAATCGGAATCGATTTTCGGGAAGCACGATGCGAAGATTGAAGCGCTAGAGCGTACTTTGTGCGTCCAAGTGGACGCACGTCGCTCTAGGTCAAGCGGGGAACCGATGCTGCGATACGTATTCCGGCGGCTCCTGACCGCCATCCCGACGCTGTTCGTCATCGTGACCATGGCGTTCTTCCTGATACGTGTCGCGCCTGGCGGCCCGTTCAATCAGGAGCGGGGCCTGAGCCCCGAGATCAAGGCTAATCTTGAAGCGCAGTTCGGCCTTAATGACCCGCTCTGGCTGCAATATGTCCACTATCTCGGCAATCTGCTGCGCGGCAATTTCGGTCCGAGCTACAACATGCCGGATTTCACTGTGGGCGAATTGTTCAGGGAAGGTCTGCCGATCTCGGTCCAGCTCGGCGCTTCGGCGCTCATCCTGGCGCTGTTGCTCGGCAGCGTGCTCGGCACCGTTGCCGCGCTCAACCAGAACAAGCTTGCCGATTACTCGGTGATCGCGCTGGCGACCGCCGGCAGCACCATCCCGACCTTCGTCATCGCGCCGGTGATTCAGCTCTTGTTCGGTCTGACCTGGAAACTG
This sequence comes from Mesorhizobium sp. WSM4840, assembly GCF_055811755.1. Taxonomy (NCBI): domain Bacteria; kingdom Pseudomonadati; phylum Pseudomonadota; class Alphaproteobacteria; order Hyphomicrobiales; family Phyllobacteriaceae; genus Mesorhizobium; species Mesorhizobium sp. WSM4840. The sequence goes on along the minus strand of NZ_JBVVQD010000003.1, from coordinate 297,192 downwards.
CTGCCGATCGGCGGCTGGGGCGACGGCGCCTTGATCAACAAGATCGGCCCGGTGCTGACGCTCGCCCTGCCGCAGATCGCTATCGTCGCCCGCCTGATGCGCGGCTCGATGATCGAATCGCTGCGTTCGCACCACATCCGCACCGCCCGCGCGCTCGGTCTGTCCGACTGGTCGGTGGTGGTGAAACATGCGCTGCGTGGCGCCATCCTGCCGATCGTCTCCTTCACCGGTCCGGCGGCGGCAGCGCTTCTCACCGGCTCGATCATCGTCGAGACCATCTTCTCCATTCCAGGCATCGGCCGCCATTTTGTCGTTGCTGCGCTCAACCGCGACTACACGTTGGTCATGGGAACGGTGGTGGTCATCGCGCTGTTCACCATCATCTTCAACCTGATCGTCGACGTCATGTATGCCGTCGTCGATCCGAGGGTGCGCTATGACTGACATCGCAGCCACCGCTCCGGCCGTCGTCGGCCGCTCCCTGTGGGGCGATGCCTGGGCGCGCCTCAAGGCCAATCGCGCGGCCATGTTCAGCATCTATTATCTTGCCTTCATCGCCGTCATCAGCGTGTTTGGGCCCTATTTCGTGCCGCACCAATACACCACCATCTATGCCGACTATGTCCGTACGCCGCCGAGCTTTTCCGCCTATCCGAAGGCCGACATGATCGAAGGCGCTCTCGATGAGGCGATCAGGCGTATGCGCGTCGACATCAAGGAGTGGCGGCAGGAGGGCAGCCGTGTGTTCGTTACCGTCAGATCGTCGAAGCCGATCGACGACCGCAACATTCGCTACCTTGATCGTTCCGATACATTTGATGACACAAAGATCGAGAGCAAATCGCCGGACGGTCTCGAAATGGTGATGAGTGCCTCGATCAAGCAGCAATATTTCCTGTTCGGCACCGACAATACGGGCCGCGATCTCCTGTCCCGAACGCTGATGGCAGGGCGCATATCGCTGGCCATCGGCCTGCTTGCCGGCATTGTGGCCGTGGTCATCGGCGTGCTCTACGGCGCCACCGCCGGCCTTGCCGGCGGCAAGATCGACGAGGTGATGATGCGTATCGTCGACGTGCTCTATTCTTTGCCGTTCATCTTCTTCGTCATCATGCTGGTGGTGTTCTTCGGCAGGAATTTCGTGCTGATGTTCCTGGCCGTCGGCGCCGTGCTGTGGCTCGACATGGCGCGCATCGTGCGCGGACAGGCGCTGTCGATCCGCCGGCAGGAATATGTCCAGGCGGCCGAAGCCATGGGCGTCGGCCAGCGCGGCATTCTGCTGCGCCATGTGATCCCCAATTTGCTCGGGCCGGTGGTGATCTACATGACGCTGCTGGTGCCGCAGGTCATCATCCTGGAGAGTTTTTTGTCGTTCCTTGGGCTTGGAGTCCAGGAGCCGATGACCAGCTGGGGCGTGCTGATCTCGGTCGGCGCCCAGAACATCGGCTCGGCCAACTGGCTGCTTTTGTTCCCGGCCTTCTTTCTCGTCTCCACGCTGTTCGCGCTGAATTTCGTCGGCGATGGGCTGCGCGACGCGCTCGACCCCAGGGATCGTTGAGATGGTCGCTTCCGAAACGATCCTCAGCGTCAAGGACCTTCGGGTCCGCTTCCGAACGCTCGACGGCGCGGTCGAAGCCGTCAAAGGCATCAACATCCACGTCAATGCAGGCGAAACCGTTGCCGTGGTCGGCGAATCCGGGTCCGGCAAGAGCCAGACGATGATGGCGGCGATGAGCCTGCTGGCCTCGAACGGCGAGGCGACAGGCGTCGTCGACTATCGCGGCCGCAATCTTTTGACCCTAAGCAAGTCCGAGCTCAATCAGATCCGCGGCCGCAAGATCAGCATGATCTTCCAGGAGCCGATGACCTCGCTCGATCCGCTCTATTCGATCGGCAATCAGCTGATCGAACCGATCCGCCGGCATCGCGGGCTTAGCGCCGCCGAGGCACGCGAAGAGGCGCTAAAGCTCTTGCGGCTGGTCCATATTCCCGATCCGGAGCGGCGGATGAAATCCTATCCGCACGAGTTGTCGGGCGGCCAGCGCCAGCGCGTCATGATCGCCATGGCGCTGGCCAACGACCCCGACATACTGATCGCCGACGAGCCGACGACCGCGCTCGACGTGACGATCCAGGCGCAGATCCTCATGCTGCTCGCCGAACTGCAGCGCAAGCTCGGCATGGCGATCGTCTTCATCACCCACGATCTCGGCATCGTCAGGCGCTTTGCCGACCGGGTCTATGTCATGCGCTATGGCGAGGTGGTCGAGGAGGGCGAGGCGGAAGCGATCTTCGCCAACCCGCAGCACGCCTACACCAAGATGCTACTCGCCGCCGAACCGACCGGCACCAAGGCGCCGCCGCCTCCGAATGCGCCTGTCCTGCTTGAAGGCAGGAACGTCGAGGTGACCTTCAAGATCGGCGGCGGATTTCTTGGCGGCGAGCCGCTGCTGCTGCGCGCCGTCGATCGCATTTCGATCCGGCTGAAGCGCAACCAGACCATCGGCATCGTCGGCGAATCGGGTTCGGGAAAATCGACGCTCGGCCGGGCCTTGCTGCGGCTGCTGCCAAGCGATGGCCTCATCCGCTTTGGCGATCGCGATATTTCCGCCGCCGACCGTCAGGCCATGCGGCCGCTGCGGCGCGAATTGCAGCTGGTCTTCCAGGACCCGTTCGGTTCGCTGTCGCCGCGCATGACCGTCGGCCAGGTCATTACCGAAGGGCTTCTGGTGCATGAGCCGACCCTGTCGGGCAGGCAACGCGATCTGCGCGCGGTCGAGGCCTTACGCGAGGTCGGGCTCGATCCGAATGCGCGCAATCGCTACCCGCACGAATTCTCCGGCGGTCAGCGCCAGCGCATCGCCATCGCGCGGGCGATGATCCTCAAGCCCAAAGTGGTCGTCCTCGACGAGCCGACGTCGGCGCTCGACCGCTCCGTCCAGAAACAGATCGTCGAACTGCTGCGCAAGCTGCAGGCAGATAATGAACTGTCCTACCTGTTCATCAGCCACGATCTCGCGGTCGTGCGCGCCATGGCCGACTACATCATCGTCATGAAGCAGGGCAAGATCGTCGAGGAAGGGCCGACCGAGGCGATCTTCAGCAATCCGCAAGCTACCTACACGCAGACGCTGATGGCCGCGGCCATCGACGTCACACGGTTTCGGTTGAGTGCATAGCGCGGCCGGTCAGGACTGCAGCAGGTGGTGGGTGAAAGACACGTCCCTCGGTATCCTGCATCAAGAAACACACGAGGCAGCGCTGAAGCGGGAGGCCGAAACTTGAGGGCAAGGTCGAGGCTTGGCCTGAGTGCTACCGAGCCTGCCACCTGGTCGTCGCCGGCCCGAGAATCTGGACACGGCGATTTCTTTGAGGCCGCGTCCCTTCGATCGACAGACGCGGCAGGCCTTGCATGAACATCGTGATGTTTACCAACACATTCACCCCGCATGTCGGCGGCGTTGCACACAGCGTTGCGTCGTTGTCGGAGATGCTGCGTGAGTTGGGGCATGCAGTCCTGATCGTCGCGCCGGACTATGCGGAAGCAGCTCAGAAAGCGACATCCTCCGCGTCCCGGCGATCCAGAATTTTAACGGGAGCGATTTTTCAGTGCCGATCCCGTTCACCCGCTCCCTTGAGAAGACACTGAACGCCTTCAAACCGGATATCGTCCATTCGCACCACCCGTTTCTTCTCGGCGACACCGCCCTTCGCATCGCGGCTTCACGAGCGTTGCCGACGATATTTACCTATCACACCCGCTACGAACTCTACGGCCACTACGTTGCGCAGGATGCACCGGTCCTCCAACGCCTCGTGCTCAGCCTCGCGGCTGGCTACTGTGATCTGTGCGAGCATATCATCGCTCCAACTCGCAGCATTGCCGACCTCTTGTGCCACCACGATGTCACCAAACCGATCACCATAATCCCGACCGGGATCGACCTGGCCAGGTTCGCCGAAGGAGATCGGCTGAGATTGCGGAGCCGGTTGGGACTAGCGAAAACCGATTTCATCGTCGGGCACGTAGGCCGGCTGGCGCCGGAGAAGAACCTGACTTACCTCACTGAAGCAGTTTGCCTGTTTCTTTCGCAAAATGAGCGCGCGCATTTTGTTGCCGCCGGCGACGGTGCGTCAGCGTCCGAAATGCGCCGAATGCTGGACGAGGCAGGTCTTCAGGACAGATGCCATCTGCTAGGCGTGGTCGAAGGCGCCGAACTGGCCGACGTCTATGCCGCCATGGACGTCTTCGCCTTCTCGTCGCGTTCCGAAACCCAAGGTCTTGTGCTTGTCGAGGCGATGGCGACCGGCGTTCCCGTGGTCGGGCTCAATGAACCTGGAGTCCGTGAGGTGGTACGCAACGGAAAGAACGGCTATCTCCTGTCAGCCGATGCGTCCCCAGGCCAATTCTCCAAGGCTCTCGCCAGAGTCCGCGCGATCACTGCGCCGGGCCGAGCGGCATTGCAAGAAGAAGCCAGACAGACCGCGGCCTCCTATTCACGATCCTCAACCGCGCAGCAGACCGTCGATCTCTATTCGCAGGCTGTCGCAAGCCATGCCGGTGCCAGAGCTACCCGCACTCGTTCGTTTGAGGCGACGCTCGAAGGTCTCAAGCAGGAATGGAGAATCCTCGCTAACCTTGCCAATGCCGTCAAGGACGCGGTGGCGACGCTCAGTGATTCCGAAAGTTGACGGCTGTGGGACGCCGCGGTTGCGCCCCGTCTTCGCCTGCCCCTATCCGTTCCGCTGAATGAGGAATTTCATCGGCACGATCCGAGCGCGCCTGTTAGTCTCGACGCATCATCGATGCTTTTGGCCGAGACATCAGCTCCGCCCTAGGAGCAGACGCCCCCAAAACGGATCTGAATCTGGTCACCGATGCGATATTTGCTTCGTCAAATGGCTTGGCCGCCTGCGAAACACCTTGTTGAGGTCAGGCATGTCGCGGACAGCGCCGCCAAACTTCGAGGGTGCGGTCACTGAACCCTGTGGCACGGCTCCCGGGCGACCGTGATGGCTTCGACCGACTGGTGCGCAAAGCGCTTTCCGTAGGCATTGCTTCTTCGGTGCGCAGATTTGTGACGGCGGTCGTGATCTGGCTCGCCGAGCCCATAAAGCAACGCTGATGTTGATCCCTGGGATCATCGCCGTGTGATGCCAAGCCGGCGTGTGGCCAGATGCGGCAACATTAGCAAGTGGAACAATCCGACAGCCGGTGAGTTTTCAGGGTGAAGGGCGATCTGTTTCGGAGGAAGACCAGAATGAAACGCGTCCTTGCACAAAATGCGGTACGACTGATGCTGGGCGGCGTGACCGCCTGTCTGCTTATGGTCGTCGAGATTCCCAACCCGGTTGCACCATTGGCGCTTGTGTCCGAGGCAAGGGCAGCCACCGACGTTTCCATTTCGATCAGCACATTCTATGACGACCTGTCTTCCCATGGTGATTGGGTTTCCTACCAGGGAGCGCCCGTTTTCGTCCCGGTTGATGTCCCTGACGATTGGCGTCCGTATACCATTGGACACTGGGTCTATACCGAGCAGTATGGCTGGCTCTGGGTGTCCGACGAGCCGTTCGGCTGGGCGACCTACCATTACGGCCGGTGGGGCTATGCCGACGACATCGGCTGGTACTGGGTTCCCGGCACTCGTTGGGCGCCAGCCTGGGTGAGCTGGCGGCGTGAAAGGGAGCACATCATCTGGGCTCCGCTGCCGCCACGCCGCGATCCCGATTTGATTTCAATCGAGGTGACCTTCGACACCACGCCGGATTTTTACTGGGTCGTGGTCCCCACCCGCGAATTCCTTGCTGAGGACATTTCCGTCGTCGTTATCCGTGATGAGCCGGAGTTTGTGCGCATTGTCGAAGCGGCCGAGCCTGCCGGCGACGTGACGATCCAGAACAACGTGGTGATCAACAACGTCATTGATGTTGATGTGATCGAGAAAGAGACGAGCCAGGAGGTGACCGTCGTCGAGGTCAGCGAGACCGAGACGCCCGAGCAGGCCGGCAAATTGGAAAACAATACGGTCACGGTCTTTGAAGGTGAAGTGAAAGCCGATCCCGATGCCAAACCAGCTGAGCTCAAAGACATCGAGGAGGTGAAGCAGGTTCAGGCAGGCCGGAAATCGAAGCCGACCGAAGGCGCAGCAACGACCGAACAGGCGCCGGCGACCGGCGAAGAGGTTGAGCCGGAAGAGACCGCCAAGCCTGAGAAGCCGACGAGCGAGGAGCAACCGACCATTGAGCAGCAGCAGGCCGAACCGGACCAGGCGGCCAAACCTGAGAAGCCGAAGGCCAAGGAGCAGCCCGCAGCCGAGCAGCAGCAGGCCGAGCCGGAACAGGCGGCCAAGCCTAAGAAGCGGAAGGCCAAGGAGCAGCCCGCCGCCGAGCAGCAGCAGGCCGAGCCAGAACAGGTGGCCAAGCCTAAGAAGCGGAAGGCCAAGGAGCAGCCCGCCGCCGAGCAGCAGCAGGCCGAGCCGGAACAGGCGGCCAAGCCTAAGAAGCGGAAGGCCAAGGAGCAGCCTGCCGCCGAGCAGCAGCAGGCCGAGCCGGAGCAGGCGGCCAAGCCTAAGAAGCGGAAGGCCAAGGAGCAGCCTGCCGCCGAGCAGCAGCAGGCCGAGCCGGAACAGGCGGCCGAGCCCAAGCCACAGAAGCAAGAAAACAAGGCGTGCGACCCGCAGACTGGGGCGAACTGCTAGTGTGCGGGTACAGACTACGGCACCGCGATCGTTCCACCGCGGTGCCCGCTGAACGGCATCGCACGCCAAAGCTGCGAACCCTTGCCATGCGGACGATCGCGTCCTTGACGGCTCGGCGCGCCGGCTGAACGGCAGTCGGCGGTAATTGGGCAGTCATTTCGCGGAATATCGCGCCATCCAACGTTCTCCGCCGCGCACGAGCGTGTGGAGTCCAGTCCGGAGCATCCATTGCGAGCACCTCTTCGGAACGGACTTAACCATCTCGCCGTCGGAACCGCGAACCTGTCTTCAGGAGCGTTGGTGGTAGTTCTCGCGAGGTCAACTTCTAGCGTTCACCTCAAGCACCCCGAAAGACCGCTGTTGGGGCACTTGCCGACATCGCTCAGTTTCGAGGACCTGTGCCTTGCCTCGCTTGACAGAGGACTTCTCGCGACCGCAAAGTCTCGTGATGCAGACGATTAGTTGGAATAGAATTGCGCGTGGTGCGGCCGTCGGGGCAATCGTGCTGATGATTGGCACAAATGTGCCTGGGTCGGCGCGTGCCGACGGCTCGCTCCTTCTCACAAGCCCGTCTCAGCCAGCCAATGTCGGCGACGCGATGCTGGCGGCCGCCAGTTATCATGATTCCGGCGCATATGATCGCGACCTTGCCGCCGTGGCGAAGCAGGCCGGCGATTGGGTCGTCAAGCGCGCAATGGAGGTGCCTCGCCCCGCACTGGTGCTCGATATCGACGAGACGGCTTTGGCCAACTGGGAAGTGATCACACGTGACAATTTCGGCCGCCCGATCGGCGGCGCCTGCGACATCGCAATCGACGGTCCCTGTGGCTGGGCCGCCTGGGACCAACTCGCGAAGGATCCGGCCATCGACCCCGTGCTGGAGGTTTTCCGGCAGGCGCGAACGGCGAAAGTCGCAGTATTCTTCATCACCGGACGTCCGGAGGACCAGCGTCAGGCGACCGAACAGAACCTGCAATCGGCCGGCTATGCCGGCTATGAGCAACTTTATATGGTCCAGCCGGGAGCCAAATATGGTTCCGCCGCTGATTTCAAGGCACCCGTAAGAGCCGAAATCGAAAAGGCCGGCTACACGATCATTGCCAATGTCGGTGATCAGCCATCCGACCTGTTCGGGGGACACGCCGAGAAGCTGTTCCTGCTGCCGAATCCGTTCTACAGGGTTCGCTGACGACGTGTACGGCGAAAACCCGAACGCTAGGGCCCCTGCCACACAACGGCAGGCCGTGACCCGTTGTTTAGCTTGAGCAGCAACGAACGACGGCTGTTGGGCGGGCAGACATGCCGATCATATTCATCTCCGGGTACGGCAACGTGCCGATATCAGCCCAGGCGGTCGAAGATTTGACAGCCGCATATCGGCACGACCAAGAGGGGCCCCCTGGTCGGGCCTGACCACAGACGATCGATTGCGGCTAATGTCATGGCCGGAGCAGAAGTTTCGGCTGATTGCCTGGAAAGGCAAATCATCGACCTCAAAGGGCACGGCGCCGGCGATGCCTCCTCCAGCTTCAACCTGCCTTAGACGTTCTGGCTGATGCTATGGCCGATACCGCCATCTACTCGCTTTGTACCATCCCGCACCCGGAAAGCGAGAGCGCGCTGGCTGAGTTCCGCCGCGTCCTGAAGCTCGGCGGGCGGCTGGTGTTTATGGAGCATGGAGGCGGAGAAATTCCGCTCCCCGAGCACGCTGCAAGGGCGTCTTGTCGGACTGTGGGGCTGCCTCCCGGTGCTGCCATCTGACGCGCGGGCCAGCGTGGCTGATCTCGGACTCCGGTTTCACTATCCAGCGCCAGGAAAGAAGGCGGTTTCCCGCGCGACTCTGGCAGCTCGCAGTCCACACCGCGCGGAAAGCGCTCCCCGGCGCTGAAACAAACGAAACACTTCGCGTTCGGCGCGGAAAAACGCCTGAAACAGGGATGGTTTAAATGCAATGGCATCGCTGCACCCGCGGCGCCAATCAATGGAGTGTTGCAATGTCGATAATGCGAGCAGCTTACCGCTCTTTCCGGGACTACCGGGTTCACCGTATGGCGGAACGGACGCTTGCGGCAATGGACGATGCCTTCCTGAGGGACATCGGGATCAGCCGGTCCGAAATTGGTTTGATGGTCCGCGGCTTGAAGCGCGGCCAAGAAGACAAGGCGGGCTGAAACCATGAAGCTTTCATTTAGGCTCCCGCTACTGGCCTGTGCCAGCGTGGCCGCCCTTCTGGCGGCGCCCGCCGCCAATGCCCATGAAACGGGCGTTCCGCATCGCCAGGCCAAGGCGGCGGTTGCAGAGGATTCGACAAGCGTCCCGCTGTTCGAAAACCTCGGCAGTCATTCCTACCCTGTCACCACCGCCAACCCGCTGGCGCAGGCCTATTTCAATCAGGGCCTGCGCTGGGCGTGGGCATTCAACCACGCCGAGGCGCAACGCGCTTTCAGGGCCGCCCAGAAGCTGGACCCGACCTGCGCCATGTGTTTCTGGGGCGAGGCCTACGTGCTCGGCCCCAACATCAACGCCGGCATGGGCCAAGAGGCGGCCGCGAACGCCGCCGAAGCCGTAGCGCAGGCGCGCAAGCTAGCGCACCTCGCCTCCAGCCGGGAAAAGGATCTTATCGCCGCGCTCTCCAGGCGCTACAGCGCCGATACTTCGGCCGATCAGGGCGCCCTGAACCAGGCCTATGCTGCGGCGATGGCGGAACTGGCAGACCGCCATCCGCAGGACGACGAGATCGCCACGCTCTACGCTGACGCCCTTATGAACCTGATGCCCTGGGACTACTGGCTTGACGGCGGAGCAACGCCAAAGCCGGACACGGTCAAGCTTGTGGCCTCGCTGGAGCGGGTGCTGGCGCGCAATCCGGATCATGCCGGTGCGATCCATCTCTATATCCATGCCGTCGAAGCGTCGACGACGCCGGAAAGGGCCGAAGCCCATGCCGACCGGCTTGCCGCCCTCATGCCCGGCGCCGGACACATCGTGCACATGCCAGCGCATATCTATCACCAGGTCGGCAGGTGGATCGACAGCCTGGAGATCAACCGCAAGGCGGTGGCGGCGGACGAGGCCTATTTCGAGCGCGTCGGCATAGCGCCGGAGAGCACGCCCGGTGTCTACACGGACGGCTATTATCCGCACAACCTGCATTTCCTGATGACCTCAGCACAGATGGCGGGCGACATCGAGGCAATCGCCGAGGCGGCCAAAAAGCTCGAATCCCTGGTCTCCAACACCACGGCCAGGAAGGTGGCCGGGCTGCAGCCGATCAAGGCGGCGACCTATTTTGCGCACGCCCAGTACAGCGGTCCCGAGGTCATACTCGCGCTGCCGCTGCCGGCAAACGCCCTGCCTTATGTCGAGGCAACCTGGCGATATGCGCGGGGCATCGCCTTCGCCGCAAAAGGCGCGAGCGAGGCGGCGCGCGCCGAGACCGCGGCAATCCGCGAGCTCGCCGCCGAGACCGATTTTTCCACGGAAACGGCGGGAGGACTTCCGGCGCCGGATTTGCTGGAATTGAGCGCGCTGATCGTGGAGGCCCGCATTGCCCAGCACCAGGGCAACCTGCGGGAAGCGCGCAATAAGCTTGAGGCGGCGGTCGCGATCGAGGACGGCCTTGCCTATATGGAACCGGCCTACTGGTATTATCCGGTCCGACAGACCCTCGGCGCGGTCTACATGGCCATGGGTGAGCACGAGGCGGCCGCGGCAGCCTTCGAGCACGTGCTGGAGCAGACTCCAAACAACGCCTGGGCGTTGTGGGGCCTGCGCGAGGTTTTCCGCAGGACCGGCAGGACAGCGGACGCCGAAGAGATGGATGCGCGCTTCAAGGCCGCCTGGGTGGGAGCGCCGGATTTTCTCGGCATCGAACGGCTCTGACCCGCGCTTAAGGTGCCGGCGTCCTTGTCGGCTCAGGAAACGTGTCGCAGCCTCGCAACCCCGGCTGCGATACACAATCCAAGGTTGAAAAAGACTTTGGCCGGCACGCCTGCCTTTCAGTGCCACACGTCATAGTGGAAACGCAACGCAGCTGGATCCCGAAGATCAGAGGTTGAGCGGGGCAATCCCCTGGAGCCACAAAATCGCATAAAGCGCAAGGGACGAGGCGCTGGTCCAACCCAGCGGCGGCGCGCTCAAGCGTAGAGGTAACCCATGCCGCGGATCGTCCTGATCACCTCCGGCTTGGAGGGATCGACCTCGATTTTCTTCCGCAGGCGCGAAACGCGAATGTCGATGCTGCGATCGAAGGGATCCCAGCCGCGGTCATGGGCGAGCTCGAGCAGTTGATCGCGGTTGAGTACTCGTCCACGATGTTCGCTGAATACTTTCAGAAGCCGGAACTCCATCGCGGTGATCGCTATTTCGACCCCCTCGGCGTTGTATAATTTGTGTTCGTCCGGGTCGAAGCGGCACTTGCCGAACTGGACCTGGTGAGGACCCGGAGTACTCGCTTTCTCCGCAGCTCGTTCACTCGCCGACGTCCTGCGCAGCACGGCCTTCACCCGCGCCAGCAGCTCCCGCAGGTCGACGGGCTTCGCGACATAGTCGTCGGCGCCAATCTCCAATCCGACAACGCGGTCGACGATTTCCGCCGATCCGGTCAGCATGATAATGGCAACGTCTGAGTGCTCTCGTAGATATCGCGCCAGGGAGAGGCCATCCTCACCTGGCATTCGGATATCCAAGATGACCACGTCGACGTGCTGGCTATCAACAAGTTCACGCAGGGCGGGCCCCGCGTTGGCCGGCGTCACGGCATAGCCATGATGCTCCAGATATTCCGCTACCGTGTCGCGGATATCCGGTTCGTCATCGCAGACAACTACGTGTGCGTGCGTCGTCAAAATCGACCACCGAGCAACTAGCCTAATGGATAAGCTGCCCCTAAAGTGACGTGCAAATCAACGGATCTGTCAAGTATTGTTGTTGACCAGATTCGAGACAAACGAACGGAGCTCGTTAGGTTTGATCGGTTTCTCAAGATAGGGCCGTTTCGCGGCGCGCAGGAACATCTGCGCGTCCGGGCTGATCGTGTCCCCCGTCAGGAAGGCCAACCTGTCGAGCTCGGCCGGATGGAGCTTGGCAATCTGGTTGAACAATCCCCGTCCATCCATGTCCGGCATTTTCAGATCGCTCAGGATCAGCGCGAAGGTGCGGTTCTGGAGATGCAGCAGCGCTTCTTCGCCGGATCTGGCAATGGTGACCTTGAAACCATCCCGCCTGAGCACCTCAGCGACAAGCTCACCCACTTCCTCTTCGTCGTCCACCACCAGACAAGCAATGCCGGTTGAATTCGGGAGCTCGTCTTCGGCCGTTTCGGCTCGTTCCTCGAGACGGTCCGAAGCAGGCAGCGAAAGTATGAAGGTCGAGCCACCCTCCTCGGGGGATTCGACCTCGATGGTTCCTCCATGGGATTGAACGATCCGATGACAGAAGGACAGCCCGATCCCGGTCCCTGACCCAATCTCTTTGGTCGTGAAGAACGGCTCGAAAATGCGGGGAAGTATCTCTTTGGGAATTCCCGGGCCGGTGTCGGCAACGCTGACGACTATGTTGCCGGTCGTGGGCTGAAGCCGCGTTGAAACCGTGATTGTCCGTCGCCCTTCCCAGCCGTGCAGCGCCTGTTCTGCATTAACCAGCAAATTGATCAGCACCTGGGCAAGCTGATCGGGATCCGCCCAGATCGGGGGAAGGCCAGGTTCAAGATGAACTGAAAGCCCGATGTCCGACGATCGAATCGAATAGCTCGCCACTTCCACCGCCTCGGAAATAATATCATCGATCGCAACGTTTGAGGTTCGCGTCGGCTGCTGTCTGGCCATAGCCAGGAAAGTCTTGACGATCCTGGCGCAGCGTTCGGCTGCCTTGCTCATCTTGTCGGCGCGTTCCACGACCTTGGCGTCGGTAGCAGTCTCCTTCAACAGCGATGACAGGCCAAGCACCACCGAGAGTGGATTGTTGAGCTCATGCGCCACCCCCGCCAGCAATCCACCGAGCGCCGACATTTTTTCGTTCTGGTGCAGCGTCTCGCGCTGCCGCTCCAATTCCTGCTGCATTTCGATACGGTCGGTGAGATCGTAGGCGTGGGAAACGATCACCTTCTCACCATGGTAATCGATCAGTCGAGACGAAATCGAGCACCAGCAGGTTCCACCGTCCTTGCGTTTGAGCTGGGTTTCGAAATCGTCGACCAACCCCGTCGCGAGCAGCCGCTCGACGTATCGGATCCGCTCTGAAGGATCGACATAATAGTCGACGGCGCTGGTGACGTCGCCGAGCAGCTCAACGGTGGCGGGGCTGCGGTAAAGCAGCTTCCCGTCATGGGCGCGGGTCATCTGGATGTTGACGGGGCAGGCTTCGAGGACTTTACGGACCAGTTCATCCGCTTCCTTGGCGGCCTCCTCGGCCCGCTTGCGCTCTGTAATGTCGACACGGGTGACCACGAATCCGCCTTCGCGGGTCGGACAGTTCGAGACGAAAAACCAACGCCCGTCCGTATGACGGAATTCCTGTTGCCGGAATTCGCGGCGGTCCCGTGCCCTCTCGGCAAGCCAGTCGTCGATCTTGTCCCGAGGAACCGGAAACTGGTTGCGCTCTGCGGTCACGCGGAGGAAATCGAACCAGTTCACCCCGGGAACGAGCACATCCGCGCTTATCGCGTGCATCTGGCGGTACCTGCTGTTAGCCAGCACTAGGCAATCATTCCTGTCGTAGAGGGCAAATCCTTCGGCCAGAGATTCGATCGCGTCGATCAGCCGCTCGTTGGCCTTGCGCGTTTCTTGCTGGGCGGCGATCATGTCGGTGATATCAGTCGTGTTCGATACGATCACCTGCCTTCCCTGGAAATCGATCAGGCGAGCGGAAATCGAAGCCCAGAAGGCCTTGTTCTCGGTGTCGTACTGCTGGACCCGAAAATCATCGATCCTGCCCTTTTCGATCAGGGTGCGCTCCAATATTGCGCTATAGTCTGGATCGACATAGTGGTCGGTTATTCGAGGACGGTCGGCGTAGAGATCTCTGGTAGCGGGATTGCGGTAGAGCGTTTCTCCCTCGAACGTGGTCATGCGTATTGGCGAAGGGCAGGCATCGAGCACCTTTTGCAGCAGTGCCGTCGCGTCGCGCTCGGCAGCCTCGGCCTTCTTTCGCCCGCTGATGTCGGCGCGCGTTACGACGAAGCCGCCAAGATCGGTGGGATGTATCGAAACCGAGTGCCATTTGCCGTCGGAGAGGGGTACCTCGAAATGGGAGTGGAACTCGATCCGGCCTTGAATCCGCTCGTCGAGCCACTCATCCTCACGCCCAACCGCATTGCGGTACACGCCGCGCTTGGCGGATTCGCGAAGGAGTTCGCCCCATTCCACACCCGGTTCAACGAGATCCCGCACCGGGTGGTTCAGATCGCGGTAAAGGCTGTTGCACATGACCAGGCGGTGATCTTCGTCGTACAGCGCGAATCCCTCGGAGAGTGATTCAACGGCGTCTGCGAGCATCTCCCGCGCCGCAGCGACTTCGCCGTCACGCTTCTTCTGCTTGGTCACATCGGCGATGCCGGCCAGAACCACTCGCCGGCCCTGGAACGCGACGATCCTGAGATTGCCCGTGGCCCAGAACTCCTGGCCGTCGGGTCTTTTAAGAAGCACCTCGCAATTTTCGACGACGCCCTTTTGCATGAGCTCCCGATTGATTTCCCGGTGTTTCTCGTCGACAAAGTAGTCGCCGAGCCGCACCGTCTCACGTTGCGCCTTTTTGCTCCATCCAAGCAGCCGTTCGGCAGCATTGCTCTGATAGATGAGTTCCCCCGAACTTGCATCGTTCATCCATACCGGCAACGGATGATGCTTGATCAGGAAACCGAACAGATCCTCGCGCTGCTTCCGTTCCGTGATGTCCAATACCCCGATGATGAGCGAGGGGCGCCCGCCATAAACGCCTCGACGGCAGTTGGTCGAGCACCAGACGGTCGATCCGCTTGTATTTCTGAGCTGGATTTCGTGATCCCGCACGATGTCGCTGTTGCTGGCGAGAGAACTGATTTCATCGAATTCGCCAGTATTCACGAAATGACCCGTCAGGAATTGCGGCTCGTTCGGGGTCCATTTTCGGCCAAGCAGGTTCGACGCATCGAGGCTTTCGTAGAGGATCTGCCCGCTTCCCGCGTCCACCACCCAAACGGGCAGCGGGTGACTGTCCGTGATGCAGCGGAATATCTCCGCGTTTTCCCGGTGCGCGATCTGCGCTCGCTTCATGTCGGTAATGTCGACGCTTACCAGGGCCACGCCGCCATCAGGCCGAGGATGTGCGGTGAGCAATTTCCACCGGCCATCCAATGTCTCAGCTTCAACTGGAGCGTCGTCGATTTGCGTCCATCGCGCCGCGGCGCTTTCAACGAACGCGTTGCCGGGCTCGATGGGGCGGCCGTCGAAACTTTTCAGATATGAGAGGGCTTCGGCGACTGCGGCAATGGCGTCCATCGGCTGCATCCCGCCGCGGTCGAGGCGCTGGCTTCCAAATATCTCCAGATTGCTCCCAACGAGGACATTGTTGGCGTCAAAGAGGGCATAGCCTGTGTGTGTGGATGTGACCGGATTATCAGGCCGCATGGTCGTTCCCCTTTATTCGCGTGATCGCCCGAGGGCGGATACTAGACCCTCTTTGTTTCAGCACACATTCAGACGCTGCGTGATTTGTTTCAACTGTTTCGGCGGGAGTCATCGCCAGCGCTGACGTGAAAACGAAACTCTATCCAATCCTTCGGAAAAAACGGCCGAAACACGAATGGCCTAGGTTGCACGGCCGATATCACGGATCGAGCAAACGACTCGGACCAGTCACAAAACGCCGCCTGTCATCCCGTCGCGCGCGCCGCTGAAACAAACGAAACACTCCCACCGCTCTACAGAAAAACGCCCGAAACGAAAGCGGTGTATGACAATAAGAACCGCAGATGCGGCAGATTCACTGGCGAGACGCAAATATCCAGCGCCCTGGACAAACATCTAGTCTTGTCGAGGTGTCGACGCGTCTTGCTCCGAAACCTGAGGTTCAAAATGCATAAACCAGTTACTTCGTACGATTTCCCCGACCGGCTCCGCGCGAGCCTTATTGACCAAAACCATCCGGCCCATGAAGAGGCTCGCCGGCTCTTACAACGCCATGATCGACAAGGGGCAGACGTCAACCCCATCACGCGACGGCTGATCGGGAACAGCCGCCATTCATACAGGCCGCGTTGACGCCGCCGAATGGTGATGATCTCGGCTGCTATCAAGCAGCCCTCCGAACACCGCACGAACCTAACAAGACAACCGTGCGCTGAACAACCTGCCGCCGCAGGACAGGGGATCTGGGGGCGCTGATAACAGCGTTCGGCCGGCACCGTCGAGATTAGACAAGCGGCGACTCGTCCGCCGCTTGGAAAGCGGTGGCGGCGGCTTCGACCGGAGCACCCGATCGGGCATCAGCTTGGTTGGGGTTGCGCAGCCCGATCGGGTGCGTTTCAGTAGAACTCCCCTCGGCTTCAGCTTTGAGAGCTGCGTCGTTAGTCCGTAGCCGCGCCCAGTCGTGAGTAAGCACCGCCAAGCGCCACCAGTTCATCATGCAGACCTTGTTCGACGATGCCGGTATCGGCGACCACCACGATGCGATCGGCATTGGCGCCGCGCGTGAAGGGCCAGCCTTGCTGCGGCCGCGGCTAAAACTAAACTACGATTGTCATGTTATCCTAGTCAGGTGCGCGGATCAACCTCCGAAGGCGGTCATCTGGGCAATGCCACCGCGGCTCATCTGGACAGTTCGGTCTCGGCCGCGATTGCCCTTTCAGCCGAAACGGTTGGCGCGGAAGGTTGCAAGCATGGGGTGCGGATTGCCGGAGGCGATTTCTTTGGCTAGCAATTCGCCGACGATCAGTCCAAGCGTGGCGCCGCTGTGGCTAAAGGCGACGTGAAGATCGGCGACGGTCTCGACGGAGCCAAGCACCGGCTCGCCATCGCCGGGGATAGGCTTCGGGCCAACGGCGTAGGTTGCGAGTTGGAGCCGCGGATTGCCGTCGAGCACGGCGCTAGCTTCGTCGAGCAGTCCTTTGACGGTTTTGTTGTGCACGGTGTAGGTGTCGTCCGAGTTGACCACGACTTCTTCCTCCGACCATGCCGAATCCAAAACAAGTGCGCCATCCGGCGTCGGGCGCACCGCCACGCGCGGCGTATTCAGCACGGCACGGAGGTCGGTCTTGACGGGCTTGGTCTTCAAGAGAAGTGAAATCGGCGTGGCGTCGGGGACATGGACTCCAATCTCCGCAAGCATGGAAGGCGTCGCTGGCCCAACGGCAAGGATCACTGCATCCGCCTCGACCGCCGCACCGCCAGCAGTGACGACGCCACGTGCGCGACCACCTGTGGCAACTATCTGCACCCGTCCAGCGTCCTGAACAAGCTTGCCGCCGTGGGAGCGGAATTCATTGAGCAGCAGATCGATCAAAGAGGGCAGGTCAACCCATCCTTCGCCAGGATTGAAGATGGCGCCCTGCGGGGTGATTGCACTGGCATTGACCCCGGGCGTTATTGCGCCAACTTCGGCAGGGCCGAGCAGAAGCGCGTCATAACCAATATCCTGCTCCAGCTGCCAGATGGACGCGATCTGGTTCGCCTCATCATCCGCATCCCAGGTGAGGCCGCCGTCAAAGCGAAGCCAGGACGCGGTTTCCGGCCTTGTGGCGGCCAGGGTCCGATAGCGGTCGACGCCTGCAAGCCTCAAGCGGTGATAGGCAGTCTCCGCGCGTCGCGCTGAGTTCAGCCAGGAAAGTGAACGGCCGGATGCACCGTTGGATGGCGCGCCGTCGTTGACAATGGTCACATCAAAGCCAAGGCGGGCAAGGTGCAGCGCGGTCGAGGTGCCAAAGATGCCTGCGCCGACAACGACGACATGGCGCGGCTTTGAGGATGCAGTCATAGAGAAATCCTTCTACGCAGAAGATGGGCTGGGAGTTGTGAGGTCGCCACAAAGCGCGGCGGAACTAGTAGTCCGACAGCTTCTTCATGTAGCGCCGGCCCTCGAGCATCGGCCGATCGCGCAGACCTGCCAGCTTGTAGGCAAAACGCCATAGAGTGTCGAAGAAGACCAAAGGCACGAGATAGGGTTTGATGTGTTCGGACATACCGCCGAGGTCGAGTTCCGCTCCATCGAGCACCAGGATGTTTTCCCGGCTGCCGTACTTGATAAGGAAATCACGGGCACGTTCGGAAAGGCTCCGCGTTTCGTCCAAACCCAGCAGGACCACGAAGCAAGCATCCCTATCCACCACTTCGAATGGGCCATGAAAGAACTCGTTCGCGTGTATTGCCTGCGAGTCGTACCACTGCATTTCCATGAGCACGCAGATGGCGTACGAATAGGCCGCACCGTAGCTGGCACCGCTGGCCAGTGTGTAGATTGCCTCTCGAGGTGCGAAGCGAGCGGCGAAGGTCTCGAACCGGTCAGCATAGGCCCGGTGCGCGCGCTCGATGGCCGGTTGAAGATGGCTCAGGCTGATCAGCAGGTCGTCGGTTAGCCCGCCGTCCTCCCGAGCATCGATCAAACCGGCGAGCAGCATGTAGAGCACGCCGTAATTGCTGTAGGCTGCATTGATTGCTTTGCCCGTCGTATACGAGGCCTGGTAGGCAACCGGGTGGTCGACCGCCCGCGCGAGGGGCGATGTTTGGTCGAGCGTCATGCCGATTGTCGTTGCGCCTCGGTCTTTTGCGTGATTGGCCGCCCGCACGGTCTCCTTGGTGGTTCCTGTCTGCGAGCAAAGGACAACAAGCGTGTCAGGTCCCAACCGCCGCGGATCTCGGCAGACGAACTCATCCGCGTTGTAGATGTCGCAGGCGAATGTGCCATTGTGGCGGTCGAGGAAGTATTTGCCTGCCATCATGATCGAGAGCGAGCCGCCGCACGCCACGAGAAAGAGGTGCGAAAACTGCCTGCCCGCCGCAGCGTTCAGAGCGCGTTCTAGGTCGGCGGGCAGGGCGGAAATCATGAGATTCCTCGTCTCGATTGACAGAGCTTGGGCCGGCGCACAATTGACAGATAGCAGCCATTGTGCGAACGTTATCACATCCTTTTAAGCTGAAAGTCCTGCAATGGTCAAGATTGCCGCGATGGGCGATAACGTGGTCGATTGCTATCTTGCTCGCGGCGAGATGTATCCTGGCGGAAACTGCCTCAATGTCGCGGTCTATGTGAGCCGCTTCGGCGGGCAGTCGGCCTATGTGGGAGCGATCGGCAAAGACCGGGCCGGGGACCTGATCTGCACTGCACTGGCGTCGGAGCGCGTTGACGTCACCCGATTGCGGCGCCTCGAAGGGCCGACCGCTTACTGCCTCATAGGTCACCACAACGCCGACCGGATTTTCCTGGATTTCGATCTCGGCGTTTCGATGTTCACGCCGACGCAAGAAGATCTGGATTTTCTCACAGGCTTTCAGGCCGTCCACATCGGCCAGTCCAGCGGGTTAGACCCATGGGTTGCCGTAGTTTCGAGTAAATCACTGTTATCTTACGATTTTTCCACGCGGCGGGAACCGGAACACCGGCGCGAGGTTGGACCCCATTGCTATCTGGCTTCCGTTTCAGGGGATGGTCTTGACGACAAGGAATTGGCCGTAATCGCATCCGAGCTGCTTGCGTGTGGTCCAAAGTGGGTTTTGGTGACTCGCGGTCGAGCCGGCGCGGTGCTTCACAGCGACACCGTCTCCTACCGTACGCCGGCGCGGCTGGTCGAACCCATCGACACCCTGGGCGCGGGCGACACCTTCATAGCCCGAACGCTACTCGGCCTGCTTACGGATGAGGCGCCTCAGGACATTCTCCGCCATGCCGCAGAGGCGGCGGCTGCAACCTGCCAGTACTATGGCGCGATCGGCCATGCGTCAGCAATCGATATAGGCAACATGACGCCCGAGATCCTCCGCGGAGCGGGGCACGTTCAACACGGGAAAACGGTCTAGCTGCGAAATTCCTCGAAACAATTGACGCGAGAAACGGACAATGCTAGGTAAAGTGATAACGTTCTCATCCATCTAATTAAACGCCACCTAAGAGCATTTTGATGGATCAGACGTCGAGTGGGAAGGCCGGGTTCGGCCAATCGTAAGAGGAGAAGACATGCAAACGAATTCGAGCAGGCGCCAACTGGTGAAATGCGGTCTGGCGCTGACTATCGCCTTGGTGACAGGACTTAGCACGTTGGCCGCGTCAACGCAGGTAAAGGCGGCCGACAACCCTTACAACCTCATCGATCCAACAACGATCAGTGTCGGAACGATGGGCGATGCGAAACCCTACGTCTTCACCGACGCCAACGGCAACTTCACCGGCTTCGACGCTGAGCTCTTCCGCGACGTGGCGCACCGGCTCGGGTTCAAGGAGGAGCAGGTCGTCTTCACCGGCCAGGAATTCTCGGCGTTGCTGCCATCCGTCGCCAACGGCCGCTTCGACGTCGCTGTCGCCGCCATTGGCACGACCGCGGAGCGCAAGAAGACCGTGGATTTTGGCGATGGCTATCTCGCGGGTTACCTTTCGATCATTTCGGCCGATCCGGCTCTGACGAGCAATGAGAGCACCGCCGGAAAGCGCATCGGCGTGATCCAGGGGACGCTGCAGGAAATCTATGCCGAGAAGAATCTGAAGGGCGACATCGTCAAGTTCCCCGACAACAACACCGCGGTGGCGGCGCTGAACAACGGGACGATCGACGGCCATTTCACCGACTATGAGTCGGCCAAGCAGTATGTAGAACGCTATAAAAACCTGAAGATAACAATGAACGTGCCGTCCTTCGATGCGCCAGCCGGGTTCGTGGTCAAGAAAGGCAACGATGCCTTCCGCGAGGCACTGAACAAGGCACTGCGCGAGGCCATGGACGATGGCACTTGGAAACGGCTGCACGAAAAATGGTTCGCGGGCACCCCCATGCCAGATCAATATCTGCCCAAGAAGTGAATTCGAGCGACTTCGCTGTGTTTTCCGGCCGGGCCCGTGAGCAACGGTGCCCGGCCGTGTTATAGATGGACTTGATATGAGCTGGTTCGATACCTTCTCCCGCAGCTTCCTTGATTTCCAGGCGATGGCAGAAGTTCTGCCAAACATGGTGATGGTCGGCCTCAAGAACACCCTGATCCTGGCCGTCGCCTCGACGTTTTTCGGGACGCTGATCGGTATCGTTCTCGCCGTGATGGGGATTTCCGAGAACCGGCCGCTGAAGCTCCTCGCGCGGGTCTACACCGATATCTTCCGTGGGCTTCCCGCCATTGTCACTATTCTGATCATTGGCCAAGGCTTCGCACGGTTGGGCCGGGACCTGTTCGGTCCATCGCCTTATCCGCTGGGCATTCTGGCACTCAGCCTTATTGCCGGCGCCTACATCGGAGAAATTTTCCGAGCCGGCATTCAGAGCGTCGAGCGCGGTCAGATCGACGCCACCCGCACTCTCGGAATGACGTATGGCCAAGGCATGCGCCTGGTGGTGATCCCGCAAGGCATCCGCCGCGTCCTGCCGGCACTGGTCAACCAGTTCATCGGCAACGTCAAGGACTCCAGCCTGGTCTATTTCCTTGGCCTGCTCGCCTCCGAACGCGAACTGTTCCGCGTCGGCCAAGATCAGGCCGTGCTGACCGGCAACCTGTCACCACTCTTGCTGGCCGGCGTGTTCTACCTCGTGATCACGGTGCCGCTAACCCACCTGGTCAACTACATCGACGCGCGCATGCGCGTCGGCAAGCGTATCACCGGCGTGCAGAGCGGCCTCAAGGAAGTCGCCGAGCTTGCGGAAGCCGGTGTGCCGGGCACAGAGAAGTCGGCCGCAGCCGCGCCCGCTCGCTTCAACGGCGGCAGCATCGAGGTCACGAATATCGATATGGCCTACGGCGCCGTCCAGGTGCTCCATGACGTCAGTCTGAAAGTCGAGCCGGGGACCGTCACCTGCCTGATCGGGCCATCCGGCTCGGGCAAGTCGACCTTGCTGCGTTGCCTCAACCGCCTCGTCGAGTGTCGAGCCGGAGACATCCTGCTCGATGGCGAAAGCATCTACAAGCAGACCCCTGACCAGCTCCGGCGGTGTGTCGGCATGGTTTTCCAGCAATTCAACTTGTTCCCCGACCGCAGTGCGCTCGCCAACATCACCCTGGCGCTGCGCAAGGTAAAAGGCATGTCGCGCCAGGAGGCTGAGCGCGCGGCCTTGGCGAGGCTGCATGAAGTCGGACTCTTGGAGCGCAAAGACCATCGGCCGGCAAATCTTTCGGGCGGACAGCAGCAGCGGGTGGCCATCGCGCGCGCCCTGGCCCTCGAGCCCGAAGTCATGCTGTTCGACGAAGTCACCAGTGCTCTCGATCCGGAATTGGTAAAGGGTGTCCTGAACTTGATGGCCGACCTCGGACGGGGCGGGATGACGATGGTGGTCGTTACGCACGAGATGAACTTCGCTCGCAAGGTTGCAAACCAGGTCGTATTCATGGACGAGGGGCGGATTGTCGAGGCAGGGCGACCAGGGGACCTTTTCGACAATCCGAAAAGCCCACGTCTTCGGCGCTTTCTGTCTGAGGTGCTGTGATTGCAATGGTGTGTGCAACGGCGAGTGCTGCGGTGTTCGGACTTGCGGGGTGGGCCTAACTGCCACTAGCTCGTCTTTACGACGCACGAATGGGCGGCGGGGGCTTGCTGAGTGATTCAAAGATCGTCGAAAAACGCAACCATCATAGAAGTGGCTCGCCGGGCCGGGGTCAGCTCCGCCACGGCGGGGCGTGTGCTTGGCGACTACGGCTACAGCAGCCCCGAGGTTCAGGAGAAAGTGCGCGCCGCCGCAGCTGCGCTGGGCTATCGCCCCAATCGCCTGGCAAAAGGTCTGATCACCGGTAAGACGCAGACTATCGGAGTTGTGGTCGGCGATATCGAAAGCCCATTCTACGCGAGCGTTTTGCGTGGAATAGGGGATGTCGCGCGCCGTGGCGGCTTCGGGGTTATCGTTACGAATAGTGACGAAAATGCCGAACTCGAGCGGGAGGCGGTGCAACTGCTGCTGGAAAAGCAGGTCGACGGTTTGATCGTCTCGTCGACCTTCGTGGACGAGCCGGATCATCTTCGTGAGGCAGTCGCGGCCCGCTGTCCCGTCGTGCAGTTCGACCGCATCGTGGCGGGCTTGGAAACCGATTCCGTGGTGGTCGACAACGTTTCTGCGACTCGCAGCAGCATCGCTGCGATGATCGGGGCCGGACACAGCCGCATCGGCATACTGGCCGAACTGGGTCCGGGCCAGCGCGATGATGTCGGCTCGTTTGTGGCGAACGTCGATCTCTCCAGCGCTGACGTTCGCTACCACCATCCAAGCTGGCAACGGCTGTTGGGTTATCTGGAAGCTCATCGTGCCGCAGGTATCGAGCCGGATCTGCAGTTGGTCCGCCGGGTGGCGGTCTATTCCAGCGAGGCAGCCCGCAAGGAGGCGCTCGATCTGCTGACAATGCGCAATGCACCGTCCGCTCTATTTACCGCCGACGGTGTGATGTCGACAGGCGTTCTGGAGGCGACTTCCGCACTGAAGCTTGCGATTCCAGGAGACGTTTCGCTGCTTTGCTTCGACGATCTCGACTGGATGCAGTTCGTGGCCCAAGGTATCACAGCCATCGCGCAGCCAGCGCACTTGATCGGAGCGGCGGCGGCGGAGCTTCTCTTGAAGAGGCTTGCGGAGGCTACGTTACCTTTCGAGCACCGTGTCCTGGCGGCCCAAATCGTGGAGCGCAATTCGATTGCCGTGCATGTCTAGCTGCAGGCTGGATGTTCTGAGGTCCCTGAGCGGAAGCGGGCGTGTCCCTGACATTCAACCCGTGGCTGCGTTGACCTAAAACGATCGCAGGTCATGCTGGAAAACATCGGCAGGTCAGTTTGAAACCGCTGACCTGAGCTTGCCCGGCTCGTTCGTTCAC
Organism: Mesorhizobium sp. WSM4840; assembly: GCF_055811755.1. Taxonomy (NCBI): domain Bacteria; kingdom Pseudomonadati; phylum Pseudomonadota; class Alphaproteobacteria; order Hyphomicrobiales; family Phyllobacteriaceae; genus Mesorhizobium; species Mesorhizobium sp. WSM4840. The sequence goes on along the minus strand of NZ_JBVVQD010000003.1, from coordinate 273,542 downwards.
CAACACTGGCGGCCCATCGGTGCTCGTCACTGCCAGCCAGTCTGTGAAATATATTTCAGCATGTGAATTTTATTGACACTCGGGCCAACTCCTGCGAATGATCAGCTGCTGGGCCTCGGGAGGAGGTTCGGTCTCATCAACCACAAGCGGCGGCACGTAAGTGTCAGGCCGCCCAATTGACCAGGCTTCGGCCGAGGGAGGACTCTTGCGCAAATTTTTGAGCATGCTCGCCATTTCGGCAGCAGCGACCACAGTGTTGGGGGCAGGCCACGCCGCGGCCCAGGCCGCTAACCCGTTCAAGTGCGAGCCGGGTGAAAAATACGTCATGAACGTCATGGTTTCCGGCGTCGAATACTGGTTCCCGGTCTACGAGATGTTCAAGCAGGCTGGACAGCAGTTCGGTTGCGAGACCGAATACACCGGAACGCCCGAATACGATGTGAACAAGCAGATAGCGACATTCGACCAGGCGCTGGCTCAGAAGCCGGCGGGCATCCTGGTGCATCCGATGAACTCCGATCCGTTCATCGAGCCAATCAACCGGGCCATCGACCAGGGAACGGCAGTAGTCACATTCGCCGCGGATTCGCCCAACTCCAAACGAGTGTCCTACATCACCTCCGACAACGTCGCCGAAGGTACCTATGCAGCCGATGCAGTCGCCAAGGCGATGGACGGCAAGGGCGAATACGCGGTCCTTGAAAACCCCGGACAGGACAATCACGACAAGCGCATCGCCGCCTTCATCGCCCGCATGGAAGCCAAATGGCCGGATATGAAGCTCGTCGGCCGCGCGGCGTCGAATCAGGATGCGACGAAGGCCTATCAGGCCGTGCTCAGCCTTGCCCAGGCGCATCCCGAACTGGGCGCGGTGTTCATGCCGGAAGCCAACTCGGCAATCGGCGCCGCGCAGGCCGCGAAGGAGGGCGGCGGCAAGATCCGGGTTATGCTGGCGGACGTCAACGCCAAGATCCTCGATATGATCAAGGCCGGCGAAATCTTCGGCTCGGTCAACCCGAACCAGGGCATGCAGGGCTATATGGGCTTCATGCTGCTGTGGCTGGCCAAGCATCCTGAGCTGATCGATCCGATGAACGACGCCCGGCGGTCGGGCTTCAACGGCATGGGCGTGCCTTTCGTCGACAACGGCTTTTCCATCGTCACTGCGGAAAACGCCGATGATTTCTATTGGGATGCCTACCTCACGCGGCGCGGCACCAAGGGCATCGAGGAATAAGTCCGACTTTATGCCTTCGGGCTCTTCGGAGATGCTCGAAGCGGGACGGGGGGGGGGGGGGGGGGCCCCCCCCCCGGGGGGGGGGGAGGGAGGGGAGAGGGGGGGGGGGGGGGCGCGCCCGGGCCCCGGGGCGCCGCCCCCGCCGCGGACCGGGGGGCACGGCGAGGGGGGGCGGGCCCA